>NZ_JAPCZO010000019.1:0-148416 GCF_025941625.1 Rhizobium acaciae | reverse complement strand
ATCACCCAACGACAGCGGCCGGCAAGCCAGCACCGCTCATAAGCAACCGTGTGGTCCAGCGGCGGAAATTTGAAGAGGTGGCTGGGAAACCGGGCGCCTTGATTGGAGCTGAACCGCTGACGCGCCTCACTGTAGGATCGATTTTTATCCAAACATTCTCGTTCCACATTCCGTCTAATTTAAAGTCTAAAGGCGGCCAATTTGAATTTTCATGCCCACGCCTTTCGATCGTCGGAGAATCCGGCTCGAGAAAATCGACGATCGCGACCATGATCCTCGGCGAGATCGCGTCAACGGAAGGCGAGCTACAATTCGGAGCCTCGCTTGTGGGCCGAGCTAAGACGTCTACATCCCAAGCCCCAAGGACTTGCCGCGCTTCAGTGATCGCTGCAACTCCATCTGCTGCGTGAGTTCCGCACGATGACTGCGGTCGGCAAGGCGAGCAACCTGGCTGATCCGCTCGATGTCCCCAGCCTGATCTGGCCCCATTCGCTTCAGCTGATCCGCGAGATCTGAGGGATCGGCGCGACCGAAGCGCGTTTCGATCGCAGTAATGATGTCCTTCGCCTCGGCAAGCGCTCGGCGCCCCTCCGGTGTCGCCGCCAGTCGTTCGACGAACTTTCCCTTGTCGGCATGGGCGAGATCGTCGAGCTGGCGCAGCAGCGCCTCGCTCCGGCGGCTCGGGCCCAGAACTTCGACCACGTCCTGCTTTTCCCGCTTCCAGCGCTCCGAGCCGCATTCGGCCGCAAGGCGACGCTGCCAGGTCTTGGCGGATTGGCGAACATGCGAGGCCAGCGCATCGATCCGGGAAAGCGCGTGTTTGCGTCCGGCGTTGTCTCCGAACAGGCCGGTCTTGCCGGCCAGCGCACCGATCGTCTCCGGCAAAGTGCTGAGTTGATTGGCGAGCGCGACCGGATCTGCGTTCTCATCGAGGATGCGACCGCGCAACACATCCATGGCCGCTGGCGCGTCCTTGAACACCTGCGGTGCAAGCTGCTTTGCCGCGTCCCAATCTCGTTCGAATGCCGGCATCGCCTTTGATCGTCCAACCTCTTCCACGCTCATCGCATAGGTCTTCACGGCCGCAACGAGGACGCGGCGTTCATGGTCACGTTCATCGTCACTGGGATCCTGGTGCGAAGAGCCGCCATCGGCGATGGTGCGGGCTGCGAGCGGAGTCGGCGGCCGTGGTTCTTGCATTGGCTTGGGAACCGCCGTGTCCGGGATGCGCTGTGCCCCTGTGCTGATTTCGTGAGATACGACCTCACTCTCGCCCTGCCCCCGGCGATCCTCCATGCCGCGGCGATTGGCAAAGTCATGCGTATAGTCGAGCGTCGTCTCCTTCACGCCTGACCGGCTCAGTGCCTCCGTCAGGGAGCGCACCGTCTTGAACGCATCCAGCCCCGCATAGAGCTGCACCTCCTCGCGATGACGGGTCATCGCCACATAGGTCAGATGCCGGTCCATCGTCGTCGACGCCAGAACAAAACTCCGGTCGACGGTAGCGCCTTGCGTCTTGTGGATCGTCGTTGCGTAGCCGTGGTCAAAGGATTGGTAACGATTGACCGGTACGGTCACCTGGCGTTGCCCATCTTGCGTCTGCGCCTTGCCGTCAAGCCGAACCTGTATTGCGTCCGGCGCGACGGCGATCACCTCGCCCAACATGCCATTCTTGACGGCGAGGTCGCGATCGTTCTCCAGGAAGACGATGCGATCGCCGCGCGTAAAGGATCGCTTCCCATTGTGGGTCTGGTAGGCGAGTTCCTCACCCTTATCACCAGACGGGTTGTTGCTGCCCTTTGCGAGCTCACCGCTTTCCTGCAACTGAGCGCGAATGCCGGCATTGATGGCAGCCACATCTATCCGTCGATGGGCCATCGCAATGCGCGTGTCGTTGGGATTGGCCGATCGGTCAGCGACGTAATCGGCAATGATCGCCTTCAGCGTTTCCGCGCGATCCGTCTTCAGATGAACGCTTCCCCGTGCCTCGTAGGCCGTCAATCCGGCTGCGGTCCGGTGAGATGCGAAGTCGATCGAGGCCTGCTTTTGCCAATCGGCTTTTTGCCGGCGCACTTCCGAAAGCTGCGCATGGCCGACGGCTTCGGCGATCGCCCGGAACGGCGCGCCCGCTCCGATCGCCTGAAGCTGTTCATGATCGCCGACCAGGACGAGCTTGGCGCCGGCCCGTTTGACCTCGTCGACGAAGCGGGCGAGCTGACGACTGCCGACCATTCCGCCCTCATCGATGACGAAGACGTCACGAGCATTCAGCCGACCGCGATCAGCCTGCCAGCTGTATTCCCACGACGCCAATGTGCGGCTCGCGATCCCGGACGATTGCTCCAGTCCCTCGGCGGCCTTGCCGGCCAATGCCGCGCCATGAACACGATAACCTTGCGCTTCCCAGGCCTGGCGGGCAGCCGCCAGCATCGTGCTCTTGCCGGCACCGGCAAAGCCGATCACGACAGTGATCTGACCGGGACCCGTGACATGCTCGATCGCCTGGCGCTGTTCAGCCGACAGCCCCTGCCGCGGTGAAGGATTTCCCGCCTGGATCGATCTGTCCTGTTCGGCAATCGCGGCATCCACATGCCGCTTGAAGACACCGTGGTTTTGGCGCGCCTTCATCGCCATGACATTGCTGGCGATCACGCCCTCGATCGCCACCATCTCTACCGTCGAATAGCGTGCCTCGCCATCGCGACCCCGAAGGCTTGAACTGTCGGGCTTAAGTTGGACCAGTGCCTTCGACGCCATGACCGCGGCAAAAGCATTCTGGAAGGTCTGCGGATCGTCGTTGATATAGCGATGCAAAGCCCTGGCAATGTCATAGCGGTTGAAGACGCTCTTCTCGTTGGTAATCAGCTTCAGGATTTCATCCGGGCGCCTCCGGATGGTCTCGGCATTTCGCTCGGCCGATTGCGGTGAGATGCGGACGCGCGAGACTGCCCCACCCTGGCGATCGATCTGAGTGGCATGGACACCGACATGTTCGGTCGGCTCGATCGTGATCCCGGCTTCCAGATGCGAACGGTTGTCGATACGGATATCGAGGCCGGCCCTCTCAAGGTGAGTGTTGGCAAGATGCTCCCAGGCCTGTCTGAGATCCTTCAGCTGCAGTTGCGATGGCGGCAGGTGATTGGCGAGAAGCCATCTGTTTTCCCGCTCGAGCAGCGTCTTGTCGCCAAGACCGGCTTCCGTCACCTGGCGCGTCGTCATCATCAGATGCGCGTGGCTGTTTCTGATGTCGCTTCCCTCGCCCGGCCGATGGATCGCGAAGTCGACGGCAGCGCCATAACGATTGGCCAGATGCAGCGCAAACGCCCGCGTCAGCACCAGGCGTTGATCCGGCGTCAGTTCGTGCGGCAGGGCGATTTCGAATTCCCGGGCAATCCGGGCGTCACTTCGCTTCTCGGCACGCTCGGCGGCATTCCACAAGGCGGATCGCTTCATCGCCCAATAGGCAGAAGAACGAGCCGGCAAGACGATCTCGGCATGCTCGACACCTTTCCTGTTGCTAAAATCATGGGTCAGCCCATCACGCTCGTTGGTCAGTCTCACGGCGGCGCGATAGGCGGCCGACGCAACCGCACTGCGGCCACCGCTGCGGGCGATCGGCTTCATGCTGAGATGATAGATCGCCATCGCTTGTCCCCTATGTTAGCGGGCCGCCGGCCCGCGCTTTGAGTTGCCCCGCAACTCGTAAGTGCGCCCTTGTGCCTTCGTCGCTTTGCTCCTTCGGGCACTGGTGGGAGCACGCGGCAATCTCCCCACGACCTCGTAAGCCGTTCACCCGGTTGCTTCCACTCGCAGATTTGCGGGTTTCGAAGCGCCGCTCTTCGAGACAACTTCGATCCAGGCACGCCGGCGGCTCTGACCATCCGTTCATTGCCGCGGCCAATGGCTGAACAGGAACAAGGGAGAAGATCATCATGGCGCGCAAAACCATCGGCGAACGGCTGGCGCAGCTCGAGGCCCAGCGCAAGACATTGCAGATCCGGCTCGGCAAGCAGGAGCGTGCCATCGATACGCGCCGCAAGGTGCTGATCGGCGCACTGGTGCTGCATCGGCTGGAGAATGATCGCGATGTTCACATCGGCGGAGGACTGGCAGCCTGGCTCAGATCGGAACTGCCAAAGTTCCTCACGCGAGATGGCGATCGGGACCTGTTCGACGATCTGCTCGAACCACGGCCGCACGACCCGTCGCTCGGCAATGTCGGCAGTGGGAGTGCGGCATCATGATCAATGCCAACCAGATCAAAACTGCCTTCGCAAACATGATGCGCATGGCGGCCCGCGATCCGCTCTGGGCGATCGTCGCCCTGATCACGTTTCCGCTGCGATATGCCAAGTCGTTTGTCATGGGCGCGGCCGGCTATTTGTTTGTCGTGTTCACCGTCAACTTCGGGATCGACTACCTCAGACGCGTGCCCCTCGGCGGCCACAGGGGTGACGTCATCTGGCATATAGGCGATTGGGTGGTGATGGCCTTTGCCATCGTGCTGCTCATTCGATTGTTGTCGGTACCGTTGATCACCCATTTCGGAACTGTCAGCGACGACACGCATGGGTCGGCGCGCTTTGCCGGCCGAAGAGAGATTGCGCCGCTCGCCAAAGCCGGCAGTGGCCTGCTGATCGGCCGCGCACCCGGTTCCGGAGGCTTGCTGCGATATGACGGACCAGCTCACCTGCTCACCATGGCGCCGACGCGCAGCGGCAAGGGTGTCGGCACCATCATCCCGAACCTTCTGACCGCCGACCGCTCGATTATCTGCATCGATCCGAAAGGCGAGAATGCGAAGATCGCAAGTGATGCACGAGAGAAGTTCGGACCGGTTCATATCCTCGATCCGTTCGGCATCACCGGCAGACCTTCGGCAGCCTTCAATCCGATGGACGGTTTTAATCCAGCCGGCATCGATGTTGCCGAAGATGTCTCCACCTTGGCCGATGCGCTGGTGTTCGACGAACCCGGTCTTTCGGGGGACGCCCATTGGAACGAAGAAGCCAAAGCGCTGATCGCTGGATTGCTGCTGTATGTGCTCGCCAGCCAGCCAGACGACAGACGCACGCTGACGACGCTCAGGCATTTGCTGACGCTGGCGCCGGAAGCCTTCCGTGCCGTGCTGGGCGAGATGCAGGCAAGCGACGCCGTGAACGGACTGATCGCGCGGGCCGCCAACCGCCATCTCGGCAAGTCGGATCGTGAAGCCAGCGGCGTGGTGTCGGCAGCCCAGCGACATACGCATTTCCTCGACAGTCCGCGCATGACCGAGGTGTTGTCACGATCGGATTTTCGGTTCGGCGACCTCAAGGCAGACAAGGCGACCGTGTTCCTGGTCTTGCCGCCGGACAGGCTTGCGGCCTATTCGCGGTGGCTGCGTTTGCTGGTGGCCCAGAGCCTGACCGAGATGGCGCGAACCGCACCCTCGCCGCATCCATCCACGCCGCCGGTTCTCTATCTGCTCGACGAGTTTGCCGCCCTTGGTCATCTGGCGCCGATCGAACGGGCCATGGGATTGATGGCAGGTTACGGTGTGCAACTCTGGCCGATCATCCAGGACATTCATCAGCTGCGCGCCACCTATGGCCAGCGTGCCGGCACGTTTCTGTCCAACGCCGGTGTGCTGCAAGTGTTCGGCGTCAACGATCACGACAGCGCCCGTCTGGTATCCGATCTGCTTGGCCAGGAGACCGTGGTGTTCAACACGGCCGCACGCGCACTCGATTCGGAAAAGAGCGGCCTCTCCTTTGCCGAGCAGCATGTCGGCCGCCCGCTGCTGACGCCCGACGAAGTCCGCAACATGCATGCCGAGACCGAGCTGCTGTTCATCGCCGGTCAGCGGCCGATCGTTGCGACAAAGTTGCGCTATTATTCCGATCCGGAATTCGTCGGATTGTTTGCCAGGCAGGAGAGATGAACCAGGCGGTTCACATCACCCCGATGAACCGATCTGCGCGCGCCTTGGACGCAGTCGCGGCAGCGGAAGATCCGTCATCACAGCGTGCTTCTGATTCCAGCCTTATTGCTTGGCGCAACTGCTGAGTACGGGCGTCATCACCTTCACGTGCTCATCGATCCGCTCGAGCACTTTTTCCGGGACGACGGCCCGTTCCGGAAGACTCCACCAATGCTTGTTAACGCGTTCAACGGTATCGACGACCGCCTTGAGCACAGCCGGCTCCGGCAGCCTCGCGCGGTTGGCGAAGATCTTCCATCGCTGCGCGATGAGCGCCTTGAAGGAGCGCTCGCCGCCGAGTGACAGCGCCATGGCGTCGGCGGGAATGTAGGGCACGGTCGACAGGACATCGTAGATCGGCGCGAGCTCCGGCTTGTCGCCATTGCCACGATAGATCAGCGACCAGTTTTTGAGGTGCATGTCGCCATTGCCGGTTATGACCGTCAGGGCCAGACGGCGTACGAACTCGAGGGCGGCCGTCGGCGAGATGGCGACACCGAGGGCGGAGGCTATATCGTGGTATGCTGCGGCCTCGTATTTGCGCGAGGGATAAATGCCGAAGACCTGGGCGAAATCTTCGATATGGATGCGTTCGGCGCCGGCGCCCCGATCGAAGCGTTTGACTAGGAGTACCTTTCCGTCCGACAGCGTGTCGAACTCCTCGGGGATCCCTTCGAAATCGGACTTCTCGACAAGCTCGCGTTCTGGCACTTCCATGCCGATCGCGGCAGCCAATGCAAGGTTGGCGTACTCGTTTTCAGAAACACCAGGAAACGATGTCGAAGGAAACTTGGCGATGTAATGGCCCTGCTCGTCACCCATCGGCAAGGTTAGACCACCACCCCTGCCAGTGTTTTTCATCACCGAGAGTTTCATCTGCACACCTGCGAGTGAAAACCGGGCTTTCGGCTTGCCTCTCGACGCGTCCTCGATCACCGCCGTCGTGCCACCGCTCGGTACAACGCGGACAGCGCCTGGCAGGTCCTGACCGAGCGCGGCCAGCAGATCAAAATCGTTGCCCGCGCGCACATGACCTGCGTGGTGCTTTTCCATCGCCTCGCGCAATTTGTCTTCAGGAAGAAGATTGGCGAAGAACGCCGGCAAGGCGCCGGCAATTGGCTTGGGATCCTTGCGCAACCCTCCCGTCGCCGCCCGGAATGACAGGCCAAGGACTGGGAACCCACCCGTCGCGCGATAAGCTTCGTCGAAGCTGAACGCACTGAAATCTCCAGGCGTCCTGACAAGTGTGCCGACCTTCAGATCGTTCAGCAGCACCTCAAGCGAAGGAATGGCATTGGCAGCCTGAAATATCTTAGCCATGATCGTTATCGTCGGGGCGGGAGATGAAAGCCGGGAGATCATCGTCGTCATGTGGGCGCAGCAAGGCCTCGACCGCGGGAACCATTGCTTGGGGGATCATCATCATTTCTAGGCCGAGCGCGCGGGCAACATTCATCAAAGTTGTCGCGCGAGCCGCGGCGACCCCCGTCTCGATGTCGCGATAACGAGGACGCGAAATGCCTGCCAAATCGGCGACCTGTTCCTGGGTCATTGCCGAGGCCTGTCGTGCCTTCTTCAATAACTGCCCGATTTCGAGCAAAGCCGCTGAATCTGGGCTCATAATGATACCTGCGCGTTTCATTCGACCTTGCGCTGATATGTATAGATATCTTCTGTCACTATTGTCAAGGCTATTGATCTGTTTACGGATCATATTCGACCAAACGATATGTTTAGAGATCATCGTCATGTCTGCCTTAGCCTCAACGGGTGGCCGTCTGGTGTCCAATTGCTTGGCCAGGAGGCCGCGGTGTTCAACATGGCGGCACGCGCCCTTGTGTCGGAACGACCGGCCTCTCCTTTGCCGAGCAGCATGTCGGCGCCCGCTGCTGACGCCCGACGAAGTGCGTATCTGCCGGCAAGTAGTGAGCTTCTGTTCATCGCCGGCCAGCGGCCGATCGCGGCCACCAAGCTGCGCTATTATGCCGATCCGGAATTCGTCGGATTGTTTGCCAACCAGGCGAGATGAGCCAGGAGAGATAAGGCAGGAGCGATGAGCCAGGCGGTTCACATCACCCCGATGAATCGATCGGGCCTCATCGATTCACAAATGTCGTTGGACGCCGCCGCCTGGTCTTTGCGATTCTGCCGGCATGACAGTCCAGCCCTATCGTCTCTACATCGAACACATCGATCCATCGAAGAACATGGCTCGTTATTACGCGCTGTCGATCGAGCCGAACCTCTTCGGCGGGACATCGCTGGTGCGCAGCTGGGGACGGATCGGCAGTCGCGGGCAGCAGAAGATCCATGTCTTCGATAGCGAGGTAAAAGCAGTCGATCTCCTGCTCACCCTTTTGCGCAGGAAGCGCTCCCGAGGCTACCTTCCGCTGCAGTGATCGGCATCCGCGTCTCTCATGCCTGAGTGAAGGAAAAGACGGCCGAGTGAAGGAAGAGACGGCTTACGCCGCCTCCTCCTCATCGAGCTCCGGCTGCAAGGAATGCAGATAGTCGACGGCGCGCTGCGCATGTGCTGCCGCCGAGAAGATGGCGCGCTTGTCGTGGTGGAGAACCTTCAGCCAGCCATCGAGATAGCGTGCGTGGTCGGGGCGTGGTTCGAGCTCTGGGACGATGCCGAGATCGGCGCAGAGAAACGCGCTGCCGAGTTCGGCGATGAGCTCCTCGCGCGCACGTTCGCTTCTGTCCTTTGCGTAGCGGCTGAGATCGCGATCCAGCCGTCGCGGTGCGGCGGTCCAGTGCGTGATCTCGTGGCTGAGGACGGCGACATAGGAGGCATCGTCCCTAAAGGCATCCAGGCATGGCATCTGGATGTAATCACGCTGAGCTGCATAATAGGCAGCCGATCCACCGTGGCGGATCAGCGCGCCGGTATTGGCAAAGAAGCGGCCGGCATCGCCGATGCGGCTCAGCGGATCCTGGAAAGATGCGACGTCGTCAAAGCGGCCGTTAAGACCGGCGATCTGATCGGTGTTGAACACCGTGTAGGCTTTGAGGAATGGAACATCCTGTTCGATCTCGGTGCCCGTCTCGGTCGTCTCGGTGCGGATGAACGAACTGGCAAAGACCACGGTCGTGCCGGTTTCGCCCTTGCGGACGGCGCCGCCGAGCTCGATTGCCTGGCGAAAGGTCATCCAGCGTGATGAGGCAAAGCCGCGGGCGATGGCTTGCGACCACAGCAGCAGGACGTTGATCCCGGAATAGGGTTGGCCGTTGTGGCGCAGCGGCCGGCTGACCTCACTTGCCGAATGTCCCGTCGTCCAGGGTTTGGTCCATGGCCGCACGCCCTGCTCGAGATCGGCGATGATCGTGTTGGTGATGCGGCTGTAGATATCGGATCGTTGATTGGATTGCTGCCTGCTCATGTTGGAACCTCCGTTTCGAGGTCGCGGCCATCGCGACCTGCTACGGCGGTCCGAAAGCCGGGCAGCAAGCGCTGCCTGCACCCGCAGGGCCGCAACGAAGTGGAGGACGGCAAGGCCGTTGCCGGCGGCGCGAGCCTGGCAGGACCAAAAGCCGGGGCAGGACGCGATCGCCCGCAATCGCAGGGGAGGTTTAGACAGAGGCGGACATGGCGGATCCGCGAGGCGGCGTCACATCGCTCACGTCGCAGATGCTCGCAGCGGCGATGGCTTGCCCGGCCGGCCGGACGATCGCCGTTGCCCCGGCGGGCGACTGATGTGCAAGACGAAAGTGCCTGCTTTGAGAACGGCAGCCCGATGAGCTTCAAGCGTAGCCCATGTCCCTACGCTGCGCGCACCCTGTCCCGTCCGCTCAACTTGGCAGCGTAGAGCGCTTGATCGGCGCGTCGATAAAGGTCCGAAGCGCCGTCTGACGGGGCACAAGCGGCGATACCGGCAGAGCAGGTGTAGCTGAAGTCGGGTGATTCAGGCAGAGGCCGGGAGAAGCGGATCACCGTCAGCATGCGCTCGACCATGTCGATGGCGTCTTCCGGCCCGGTTGCCGGCATCACGAGAACGAACTCTTCTCCGCCGACCCGCCCAAAGCAATCGTTGCGACGAACAATCTGATGAATGCGATGAGCGAAATCGCGCAGAACGACATCCCCTGCCTGGTGACCAAGCCGATCGTTGATGCGTTTGAAATTGTCGATGTCGAATACGGCAAGACATCCGTTGTTTCCGTGCCGAGCGGCCGTCAGCATGTCGTCGACGCGTGCCATCACAAAGCGGCGATTGGCGACACCGGTGAGTTCGTCGGTGTAGGACGCCTTGATCGCCTGATCGCCATCTTGCCGGACAATCCTGCCATGCGCTCGCAAACTGGTGATGTCGCTTGCAAGGCACAACATCCATCCGCTCTTCTGGACCCTTCGGTCATCCAGAACCATCGGCCGTCGCACAGATCCGTCTCGAACGCGCGATAGCCGATCTTGCCGCGGCGCGACTGTGTCGAGCGCAGCCACTCGTTGAAATTGCCCGTCCGAATGACCGTGCCTCGCCCGAGTTCGAAATTGCGCCGCATGAGATCAGGCCAGAGTGGAGCTTCATCGGGCTCGATGAAATAGACCGAACGAAAGGCGCTGTTGGCGTATTGCAGCCGGTCATGACCATCGTAGACGGCAATGAGCGTCTCGGTTTGTCCAGAAAGGTGCAGAAGCTGTTCGAAAATATCGTCCATACCGAACCTGTCTGGTTGCCTTGGCATGACATGGCGCAGAAACCCTATGGGAAAAGAGCCGCTCCGCAAGCAAAGGCACCTCCAGTGATTACGGAAACGTCAACGAGATGCCCGTTTTCAATCGTGATTGGACATCGGCCGCGACCTGAGCGACGCTGTTTTCGGGAGGCGGACCATCTATTTTTCCGGAGATAGGAGGCCGAAATGGAACAGTACGCATTAGATCAGTTGAAAACCATCGCAACGGTCAGCCCGACCTGCAAGCGCCTTGAAATCACGCGGTGCGAACGGCTTGAACGGTGGGCCGAAAGTCTCGAACGCAGCCCCAGACCGTTTCTCAAGACACTTCACGAAACCGAATATCAGCCGATTTCAGATCGGCTTGCTCTGCGCGATGACGGCACGCCCATCTCCGTCGCGTTCGCTGATCCCATTCTGCGGGCGGCAGGAATGGAAAATGACAGCTATGGAGAAGCCAAACGGTTCTTCGAACTCAGCGACGAGCAATTGCATGATCTCGTGTGCTTCTGCCATTTCGGTGAACGCGTCAGCGCTGCAGTCGTGGCTCGCCGTTTGCGAAAGATGGCGGGTACCCGACCAAGTGGCTTTTTCGCTCAGCTGCGCGCGTTCTTTGGCTAAGCGCGGTTAAGGCGACTGGTGCCGCGAGCGTTGGCGCTCGCCTCGGAAGAAAGGGCCGCCGCGGTCATCGGCTGGTCCCGGTTTCGACGCGTGCCGACGTCGTCAGCTCAAACCGGCCACACTCGCATCCGTGGGGCTGACGACGTGTCGTCAACGCGCGCGAGCGGCATCTGATGCAGGGATGCCGCGACGATGGTGAAGCGCGACAGCAGTTTGTCCGTGGAATGAGGCTCAATGTCGCCGCGACAACGGTGAGCGTGAACGCCACATTCCGGTGCGTTCTCTAAGCCTGCGTCGCCGAACGCTCCAGCGATATCACCTTGCTCCGGCCGCAGCGTTGCCCGTTTCGGCAACGGGATCGGCCGCTGTTTCCATTCAGGTCAATGGATCGCTTCGGCAAAGTTTCAGTTGACCGTTTTCGATGGGGAGGTGACATTCTTCTGTAGCGAGGCAGGAGAAAAAACGATGGATGAGGCAGAGCGTTGGCGCCATATGGCAAGCGCACCGAAAGACGGTAGTCGTATCCTGGTCACGATCCGGCCATCCGAGCAGGGGCCGGCGGAGGTCGACCTCGCGTACTGGTCGAATGGCGATCAGTTCGCGGGAGAAGGCTGGCGCGCGTCCGACTCCTCGCCGGGGCAGATCATCGAATATGCCGATCCGGAACTGAAGTGTTGGATGCCAATGCCTTCGGCCAACCTTGGTCGCACGTCGATACCCCCACCCTGGGAGGGCGACGATGACCGGAACCTCGACGGGTCGGGGATCTGAAAAATCGCGCTCAAGGACAGTGCGACGAGCGGGCTTCACGGGCTTCCTCGGTTGGCGAGCCTGTTCTCGCGTTGACCCGCCGCGAGTTGAAGCGAGATGTGCAACGGTCTCGCATTGCGTGGTGATCCGCCACGCTTGGAAAATTCCTGATCTTCCCAGCAAGGCAAACCCGCGTTAAGCCGGCCTCGAGGTTTTGCGTGCGAATTTGGAAGCGGGCGCCTCGCGTCGCGTTTTTGAAGAACAGAGAAGGCAACTCCTTATTGGCGAACAGGAAGTTCAGACACACGGGCTGGATGACCGTCATCATCACATTCACGATCGGGGTATTCGCACGGGAATCGACAGCGGAAACGGTGCGGGTCATAGACGGGGACACGATCCTTCTTGACCAAATCACGGTTCGGCTCGAGGGAATCGACGCACCCGAGGCCGGACAGAAATGCGCGTCCTTCTCCGGAGGAGATTGGCCCTGCGGCAAGGTCGCCATCGCGGCGTTGGAAGCACTGGTGGCATCGGGAGACGTCGTCTGCGATGATCGCGGCGTGGACATCTATCAACGACAGCTGGGTGTATGTCGTGTCGGACAGCGTGAGATCAATGCCGAAATGGTCGCGTCGGGCAACGCTTGGGCATTCCGAAAATACTCCACCGACTACGTCGCACTCGAGGATAAGGCCCGCGGCGAGCACCTTGGCATTTGGCAGGCTTTCACGATCCCCGCATGGGATTATCGCGCCGAGAGATGGCACGTCGCCGAGCAGCAAGCGCCGAAGGGCTGCCCGATCAAAGGCAACATCACCGAGAACGGCCATATCTACCACGCGCCATGGTCTCCGTGGTACGACCGCACCAAGGTCGATATAAAGAAAGGCGAGCGCTGGTTTTGTGACGAAGCCCAGGCGCTCAAAGCCGGATGGCGGGCGCCGCGATGGGGCCATTGATCACGGAGACAGGGACTGAGCCCGTCTCCGGATCCTGATTTCGATGCGTCGTCTGGCCTCGACATTTCCTGCCTGCCCCGCGGTAACGGTATCGCCCGGAAGTATCAATTGCGCCGCCGACATTGGAAGCACCGTTGCTTGGCTCAGTTTTGGGTTCGCCTTGAGGATGTTGGCGACGGCCATCGCCCGTGCCAATCCCAGTCCGGCGTTGTCGGCCGGCTCAAGGGCGGTGATCGGCAATTTGCTGTCCAGGACATCGATGAAGGTTTTGTCGAGATTGGAACTCGTCCGGGCCAGCGGCTGCTCGTCGGTATGGCCGATGACCTCGATGACGTCGACCTGATAGCGAGAAAGGTTGTCTGCGATCTGGTCGGAAATGGACGTGCCCAGTTTCTGCTGAAATTCGCTGGTCAGCTCGGCGCTGCCCGACCTGAAATAATAGCCGCCAGCTTCGCTGAGATTGATGATGGGCGGCCACTCGTGCGGGCTTTTCGCCGCCGCATTGGCGGTGACAAGCCTTTTGATCTCCGTGGGAGCGGCGTCAAGCTTTATGCCGTTGTCGTTCAGGACTTTCCGCAGCGCTGCCAGTTTTTCGAGCTCCGACATCTCGACCCCGCTTTTCTGCAAGCGGTCAACGGCCTGGCGTGCCGAAATCAGTTCCCGCCATTCCTTCTCGAACTTCTCCCGATCGACGGGTGAGAGATTGCCGGCTCCGAGCCTGGCCTGAAGTTCAACCACCCGGGCAGTCGCGTCGAAATTGTCCTTCTTGAGCTCCGCGAGCTTTTGCTCGGTGACCTGCAGCGCTCGCTCGGCCTCATATCGCTTTTTCCTTTCGGCGGTCACGAGCGCGGCCGCCACCAGCAGGAGACAAAAGACGAGCAGCAGCATGGATTCGGCCATGGTCAAGCCCAGAATGAGGCCGCGATTGTAGCCCTTATGCTCGAGTTTCGGGGTCTCGGCTATGTGCGCTGCCAATTGAACCACCTCTTACGCTCGATCGCTGATGCAGGCCGTGGCTTATCGTCGACTTCGACGGGTTTGGCTGCTGAAGCTTCAACGTTGGCCAAGTCGATTGCAGTTTCCTCGGAGACCAAAATCCCGGTCGCAACGGCCGGCTGAGGACGCTCCGGGTAAGCGCTCCGGCTCGGGCCTGCTTCAGGCGGCAATGCCATCGGGGGTTTCTCAAGAGCGTTGGCGATCCGGTCGAGCTTTGCTTCAAGGGTCTGCAACGGCTGGAGCGCTTCCTTGGTCTGCTCGATATGGGAACGCCCTCGCTCCGTATCCGCCTCCATGCGCTTCAAATGGGCCTCGGTCATCTCCCTGATGGACTCGATGACCGGCGTGAGCTCGATCTTGATGACATCTTCCGGGGCACGTATCTCGCCAAGCCGTGTGCCGACGCTTTCCACCGCGCCGCCGAACCTGTCGATGATCGTCGAAAGCTGACCGGTCGTTTCGGTCAACTTCGCCGCCGCGTTGTTGTTGCTGTCGTTGATGGTCTTGTTGTGGGATTCGATAATGGCCGAAAGCTGCTGCGCCGCCTCCTGAATGGGCTTGATCGCCTCTTTCGACAGGGATTCGATCGCCTTGCGAATATCTTCGCCGTTCTTCTCGGCCTGGCGGGCAATCTCGTCGAACCCTTCCGACAGCATCTGGTTGCTGACCCTGCGGTAGTTCGAAAACTCCCGGGCGGAGGAATCGAGCTCGGTTCTGACGCGCCTGGTCATCTCGGCAAGTTCGTGCCTGGCACTGCGCTCGATATCCAACGGGTCGCGGCGCATCTGGTTGAACAGGATCCGCAGCGTCACCCCGGCGATCGTCGACGTCACCGCGATACCGAAGTTTCGCACGATCGTGTCGATGGAAGTCTCACCGGCAAACAGATAGAGCGACACACCGAGGCTCGAGAGCGTGAACAGAAAGCCCATGTAGTAGAGATTGTCGCCCGCCTGCTCGTTATGCAGCCGGAAACCCGCCAATAATAGCGAAGCGAGAAAGTAGGTTGCCATCAGCAGCAACGGGACGACGGTGACGACCGCCGTCGACCATCCCCAGAGCTTGGCCGTCCAGATGAACACCATGCCGCCGATCGTCGTGAGAGCGAACAGCACCAGCGGCCCGTAGTCGCGAATCGCAGACTTTGTCACCTCTCTCGAGGCCATCAGCGTTTTCCTTCCAGACGAATGAAACCGTCGAAGTAGCCGTTATTGTTCGTGATCCACTCTTTCCAGAATTCAGCCAGTTCCTCGGCGGAGAATTTCAGGTTTGGACGCTGAAACGCGAGGATCTTCACCGACACCCCGTCGAGAGATGTTCTGAACTTATCACGCGCCTCGCTTTTCTGAAATTTCGAATAGGCGACGCCGTCGCGGTAGTTCGAAAACGCCGGCGTGTGTTCGATCATGTCGGAGGCGACGAACAGGGCCTTGGGCGTTCCGGCGGGGAGGTTCGAGAAGACGTCGAGGTTGATCCGCTGGATTCCGGCCATGATCGGCGAGGCATCGCCTGCCTTGCCGGACGCCAGCCTGCCAGCTATGTCTTCCAGGGGTTTTTGAAAGCCCTTTTCCCAATGCTCCTGGATCAGTCGCGGATTGCTGGTCCATTCATCGGCGAGGTCGCCGCTGCCCGGATTGCAGGCGTGGAACGTACGCTCCGGCTCGCCTTCCTTCTCGGTCAGCGAATAGATATCGATGGCACCGCCGACTGGAACCCTGCCCACGATTTGCTGAAATTGGTTCTTGAGATCAAGCGCCGTCGTGTCGGAAATGGGATCGGTGACATCAAGCAGGATGGCGGTTTCGGACGTCGCGCCGGTGACCGGGCAAAGGGAGGCCTTATCGACCGCCACGGTGCTGCTTGCCCTGTATTTGAGCCACCCAAACGCACCGATAATGGCGACAGACACCAAGCCAAGGGCAATGGCGCCGACAATCAGCCCGGCGGAATTGCCACTCCGCCTACGGCTACGCCTGCTGGATCGCGCCAAGGCCGGCCTCCGGGAATATGCTGTCCAGCTTGTGATAATTTTCGACAGCGGCTTCGAACTCGGCACCGATCTTGCGAATCTGCTCCGACAGTTCCGCCTGAGCCGCCTGAATTCGGCCGCTCAAGACCGCGTCATCCCATTCCTCGCTGGTGCGCAGCACCGGTGTCAGGCGCTCGAGCTTGTAGGGTTGAGAAAAATAGCCGGGCTCGGGTTCCGTCCGTGCCGCGCGGTTCGCGTCACGATAGATCGTCAGCAGTGCGTTCGCGGCGCGCTCGAGATTACTCTGATGCTCTGCAAACAGTCCCACAGTCCGCGTCCGGTGAGCGATGACGGCCGCGCATTCCTGGCGCCGCCCGCTGAGATCGCGCACGATCTCCTCGATCTTCGCGTTGTGATCGTCTCGTATGTCACGGAGATTGTCGATGAGCTCGAGCTTCCGGTCGATGTAGTTCGCACGCGCGCTGTCCAACCGCTTCCTCACCCCGGCAAAACCCGGATAGGGATCCGTCAGATAGCAGCCGTCGATGAAGGCCAGGATCGAAAAAAGCAGCCCGACGGCAAAGAGCATCCAGGAATTCAGTTCGGCAAGATCCAGCGGCGCGTTTCCGAGCCGCGATATGACTTGCGCGCCGGCTCCGGAAAGAACGGTCGATGACACCTCCCGATAATGGGCCAGGGCAAGATTGATTCCCAGGGCGATACAGATATAGGCGACCAGCCCACAGAACCCGAGCAGCTTGAAAAACAGGGATCGATGGACCAGGAAGCGAACGCAATAGGCCGACAACAGTAGAGCCGATCCGATGTTGAGGACGGCGAACGCGATCGCCTCCGTCACGCCGCCGACGATCCCCTGCTCGCTTCCCTTCGCGAGAAAGCTTCCATTCATGATCATCTCGAAGAGCACGAGAAAAACGATCAGGGCGATCTTGAACGCCTGCGCGGCGGCGGTCGAAACCTTCGCGGCGCGATCGAGATTGTGTTTCGCCTTGAAGGATGACATCTCGTCTTCGGCGGCCTTCAGATCGCGGCGCAGCCCATGCAACTCGTCGACGCCACTTGCCACCTCGGCCTTGAAGTCGGATACGCTCGACGCGTTGGCTTGCCGGATCAATCCAAACTGCCCTTCGAAGTCGAGATTGCGCAGGCGACCCTCGAAGGTCTGAAATTGATCCTCGAGGACCTGATAGGAGGCGGCCTTCTCCTCCTCGATCCGGGCGACTATCCTCTGCTCGACCTCGTCCGGCGACGCGGCGCTTGGCGCGGGCCGATTGAGCTTGCCGTTCTCGGCACCCTTTGCCCGCAGATCGAGCGTGGAACTGGTCTTGTCAATATCGAGCGAAGGGAAGATGTCGGTCGAGGCACGAAAGTCGTGGCTGGATTCCCGAACGCCCTCCCAGAGCCTGTTCAATGCTTCAAAGCCCACGCGAAACCTTTAGTGGTTGTTTACCAAAAGATGCTGCTGAACTGGATATCGCAGCGGTTGTACGTGGTCCAGCGTCCGTTTCCCTCGCCGATACTAATCGAGCCATACGGTTAATCGAGATCTTTTCCAAGCATACACGAAATGCTCGCGCTCACGGCAGACCGCGGCCAGTCTGCGGTCCTTTTCAAAGCCGCGCCGGTGACGGTCAATCGTTGTTGGTCCGAAAACACTTGTCCGGCGACCGAGCGAATGGCTCGCGATCGGCCACGTGGCGCCAAAAATCCGTAACAGCATCGTGGCGGGCAGCCGCGGCAGCATGCCCAAGCTTAACGCGCAGCCGTGCCGGCCACGGCAGGCGCGCCTCTTCCAAACAATGAGCATACCAGGCAAAGGCGCTTTCGCGCCGGCGCCAGTTCGCGCACGGCTTGACCGGTTAAAAGGGCAGCCGCAGGAGGGTTAGCGGAGCGCCGCTCGGGAACGAGCGGAACCCGGGACCGACTGCCCCCGGCAAGCCGTTCCGCTTGGGGTGCACCCGTGGCGAGCCCTGATCCCGCCTCGCCTCGCCTACCCGGTTGTCCCTGTGACCGTGCGATATCGACCATCGCGCGCGGCGCGCGGGTCCTCGTTGTTCCAGGCGACGCCTAGCCCGATCCGAAAGTCGATGTACTATGCGACAACGCGCGATCTGAGGAAGCTTCGAGCACCAGATGCGCGGCTATCAACTCTGCAGCATCGAGTCGCCTTGGGTGACTCCTGGCGAATCCGGGGCGGCCGCTTGCGTCGCTGATCTGCTGGCTGAATGCGACCCGTGCTGGAGTTGCCAAGGCATTCGCCGGAGGATTCGGGAGGATTTGGCATCGGTTACCGCTAAAAGGCCAACGTGGCTTGAACCTTATAGCCGGGCGATGCCGAGCGTTCTACCGTAAAAGGTCCCAATGGCTCGGAGCGGGATTGCAGGATTGGTGCTGCGCCCATTGCCTGCAGCGGTAGAAGCTTACGCAACAGCACGAGTGGCTGAAGGAACTGGCCTGCAGCAAGGTGCGATCTGCAACATAGCCCTAACGACGGCGGGTGTGTTTTTCGGAGCGTATGCCTTAAAAGCCCGTCGAGGGAGGTCCATCACACCATTGCCGAGGCCGATCTGCGCCCTAATTTCCAAAGTCTTGGTGAGAGCGACCGACACATCGATGTCTTCGAGCGACGCCAAGATCACGGAGGCGGAATTGGAAAATGACCTCGGTCCCCGCCGCGTCTATTCGACCTCGCCATCCGCCCCTTCACGCATGCCTGCTTTCGCGAGTGTACTCGCTGTTATTGCCATTCTGTATTTCGGCAAGGAAGTACTTCTTCCTCTAGCAATCGCAATCCTGTTGACGTTCGCGTTGGCTCCCATCTCCTCTCGTCTTCGAAAGCTTGGGATGCCGCGTATTCCGGCGGTAATCGTCACCGTCGTAACCGCTTTTCTTGTTCTCGTCCTGTTCGGGCTTGTCGTAGCGGGACACGTCGCCGAAGTCGCCCAGAACCTTCCGGCCTACCAAGGCAACATCATAGCAAAAATTCGGTCTCTCCAGGAAAGTGGAACGGATAGCGGTATTGTGCGGCGCCTCACATCAGTCGTTGAGAGCGTCGGTCGTGAGCTCAGCAACGCTGAGCAGCGCCCAGGTGCTCCAGGTACCGCATCAAGACCAAGGGAGCCCGTGCTCGTTGAGATATTCGCGCCGAGTAGACCAATTGAAACGCTGACTAGCCTGATTGGTCCTCTGCTTGGCCCCATCTCCTCATTGGGCTTGATCATCGTCGTCGTAATATTCATGCTTTTAGAGCGGGAAGAGCTTCGCGATCGCTTTATCCGGCTCGTTGGCTATGGCGATCTGCATCGCACAACAGAAGCCATCCAGGAGGCAGGTAGCCGCGTCGCGCGGTATCTTCTTATGCAGCTGGTGGTGAACTGCGCCTACGGTGTCCCATTGGCGCTCGGACTGTGGGCAGTTGGCATCCCAAATCCAGCGCTCTGGGGGATGCTAGCCATCGTCCTTCGATTTGTCCCTTATATCGGGCCTGTGATCGCGACGGTTCTGCCGCTGTTCCTGGCCTTTGCAGTTGACCCTGGCTGGAGCCTTGTTCTCTGGGTTGGGGCCCTCTTCCTTGTGCTGGAATTGACCAGCAACAACGTCATCGAGCCCTGGCTCTATGGTTCACGTACCGGCCTCTCTCCGCTGGCAATCATCGTCGCGGCGATTTTTTGGGCATGGCTGTGGGGACCAGTCGGTCTTGTGCTGTCCACGCCGCTGACCGTGTGTCTCGCAGTGTTGGGCCGATATGTCCCGCAGTTCGAGTTCCTTGAGGTCGTTTTCGGTAGTGACCCGGTGCTCGATCCCAAGGAGCGGCTGTACCAGCGGCTTCTTGCCGGCGATCCCGATGAGGCGACCGATTACGCTGAGGAATTCCTCGAGGAGGACTATCTGGAGGATTACTATGGCAAGGTTGCCATTCCCGCCCTTCTACTTGCGGAGAAGGATAGGCGTCGAGGCGTCTTGACCGCGGAGCAGATGGAACAGGTGTTCGAGACCGCCATCACGCTGGTCTCGAACCTCGCGGAAATCGCGCAGGAAGAAGAGCAGGAAGAGGAAGAGGAAGAGGAACAGAAGGAAGCGGCAGGTCGGCCCAGCCCCCCCAAGGAAGGGAATGGGGATGAAAGCGAACTACCTGACGGACGGGGCAAGACCGTCTTTTGCGTCGGAGGCAGGGGCCCACTCGACGACGCGTCGGCTGCGATGCTTGCCCAGATACTTCAGGTACAGGGAGCCGAGGTGGTCGCAGTGAGGCATTCCGACATCCCCAATCGCCGCGCCATGAGCCTCGTTCCGAAACAATCGAACGCCATCGTAGTTTGCTTCCTCAATGAGGACTCGACAAGGCACGCCACCATCCTTGTTCGTCGGTTCAAGCGCATATACCCAGCCATTCGCGTCGGCGCGGTCCTTTGGGTGGAAGACCAGAAGGAAAGGCAACCGCCCGCGCTTGGGGAGGCAGATTTCGTTGCCACAACCTTGACCTCGGCTGCCCGCGAGGCACTCGCCGATGCACCACCATCACTGGTGACGCCCGCGCGCAAGATTCGTACCAGGCGGTCCTCGAACAAGACAGGCATAGCCGCCACGCGCTCCGGCATTTAGCGGCAAACGGTGTTCAGGGGCCGGTCAGAGCATGGAGCATCACAAGATCAGGCGAGTCCACCCGGACGCTGACGTCGATGCTGTCGATCGCGAATTCCACGATCTTGGCAAGCCGTGTCGTCGAACTGATAAGACCGAATACGCTCGCTCCGAACTAACGGCTCGCTGGATAGCTGTGCGCGGGGCGCCGGTCTCAGCAAGCCGCAATGCCACAACTTCCCTTTCCTTCTCGACCACCAACGCGACTTGCGAAAAGCGGTCGAGATCGCCGCCATCGCCGATCAACATTTAAATTTTGGGGATGATGTCGGCACCTCGATAGCCCATCCGTCTTTCAGTCAGGACGACCGCTAAACCCCATACGTTCAATAATGAAAGGGACTGAAATGGCCAAGAACACGATCTGCCTCTGGTTCGACAAGGATGCCGAGGGAGCCGCGAACTTTTATGCGCGGACCTTCCCCGACAGCGCCGTCGGAACCATAATTCGTACGCCCGGCGATTATCCGGACGGAAAAGTCGGCAATGTCTTGGTTGTCGAATTCACGGTTGCCGGTGTCTCGTGCGTGGGATTGAACGGCGGTCCAACCTTCAAGCACAATGAAGCTTTCTCATTCCAGATTTCGACCGAAAACCAGGAGGAAACCGACCGATATTGGAACGCCATCGTTGGAAATGGTGGACAGGAAAGCGAATGCGGGTGGTGCAAGGACCGTTGGGGAATCTCGTGGCAGATCACGCCGCGCGTTTTGATGGATGCCATGAGAGCTGGTGGGACCGAAGCAAAACGAGCCTTCGACGCGATGATGAAGATGCAGAAGATCGAGGTCGCGTTGATTGAAGCGGCCCTTCGAGGATAACGCGGTGGGCAACGTGGCGTTTCCGACGACCTCGCGCAGCGACGCGGGTTTGGATACGTCCATGTGCTTCATGTCATAGACGCGGACAGGAGCGCATTACGAGATGGCGCTCCCGCTCCCCCTCCAAGAACAGGCGACCTGTTTCTCGCGTGCGATCCGCGGCGGCGCCAGCGTCTTCGTGCCGCCGCCAATGCCGATCTTGCCGGGTTTCATTGCTTCCCCGACGGCAGCGACGCTACTTACCGCCCGTTGACCGGCGTGCTTGCCATTCTAGGTGATTTAAAGGAAAGTCCTCGGCGTGGCCCTCGAGGCCTGGGCAGCCTGCCATGATCGGAGAACGCCGTGCCTCTGAAAAACATTTTGGCCGCAGCAGCAATCGTCTTCATGACACTCTCGGGATGCGCGACGAGCGGATCGGACAACACGACCTATGCACAGCCGCAGGGCATAGGCCCAGTTCGCGGCGATATTGGCGGTTACTAGCCCATCGAGGTTCGACCGGCAGGCCGTGATGGAGGTAGCACCGGCAGTCGGTCGGGAAACCGCCGGGCGGAGCCGGGAAAGCAATCACTGCGTTTGTCTCGGAAGGCTCCACCCATCTTGCGGCTTTGCGCAGCGAAGGACCAGGCGGAGCCTTAAAGCCCATTATCATGCAGGTGTATCAGGTCATGACCTGAGGTTATGAGCGGTTCGCGATTGTTTCCGTTACCATGACTTGGCCAAGGCTCGGTCACGTGGTTCGGAGGCAGCAAATTCCATGGGAAAACAAGCGGAGGATCACCAGGCCGCGGTTCCCCTCCGAGACTGGGCAGATGTTGCAGTTTGACCAGGCAACGCCTCCACCGTCGTCTCACAGGTGGACGCAATATCGGCGACGTCCGGAAGTCCGCGTTTTTAATGGGGAGGATCTTGCCGGTCTTGATAACCGGTTCCGTAGTGCCTTGACATCGACAACTCAGTCGTGGCTCCGAACGCCGATCGGACACGTGCCAAGTCCTTCATGTTCCCTCGTTGCCGAAACTCAATGAGATTGCCGCCACTCGCCGACTCGGATGGTGCCGCTCTCGGTCAGTTCGGTGCATACGAAGTGTGAAAGTTCATCGTGCCTGATTACGGCGGCGCTTAGCCGGCCAGTCCGATACGCTCCGGTATCCAATGCTATGCGATTTGAATAGACTTCGGGTCGAAGAGACTTTGTGATCGTGTGACCGTGTAAAACGACGTGGTCATGAACGTCAATGTGGTCGAGAAAGCCCGCCCTTATCCACCGCAAGTCGTATTCGCTTTGATTTGCGAGCTGAACGCCGGGACGTATCCCAGCGTGAACAAAGCAGAAACGCCCGATCTCCTTGAATGACAGAGCATTTTCCAGCAAGTCCACATGGTGTGGGAAAACGCGGCGGATATCTGCAGCGATGTTCTCGAACGCAGGGACTGGCCAAGCGGAATACGCGCTCAATGTCGCGACGCCTCCCCAATCCATCCAATTGACGGCGTCCTCATTTGTGAGAGCACCGCGAAGGAGCTCACGCAGGTAAAAATCATGGTTGCCAAGGATTAGTCGAGAACCCCGATAAAGCTCGAGTGTCGAACAGACCTGATCCAGTACCTTTGGGCTGTGGGGGCCACGATCGATCAGATCGCCCAGGAAGATCACGACCGGCTTCGAATGATGATCATTCGAGTCAGCGGCGATGTATTCAAGCATGGCATCGAGAAGATCGGCGCGTCCATGGACGTCGGCAATGGCATAGACATTGGACGGCAAGCTCTCGGTGATGATCACTATTTTTTCCTGCAGGCGAACATGGTGCCTTCATAGTCCAGTCTTCCCCCGATTCGATACAGTGCCGGGATCACCGCATCATACGCGGCTGCATCAGCTTCGAAAGCCGATAGCGCGCAGCTAGGCGTCGACCTGCCCGAAAGAGACTTGCTGCCACTGATCGGCGGAAGGCCCGCCGAGAATATCGGTGTCGGCGACGAAGTTTCGGACGCTCATGGCGCCATACCTTTCAGGTACATCGAACTTGCTGGCGACATGCTTATAGCCTTCGGCGCCAGATTCGTCGGCTACGACCAGTCGGTGCTCCCGCTTCTGGGTAAAGCGGATATCACCACTTCACTTGACGAAGGCACGATCGCGCTACCTGTAGACAAAAGCGTCGCCGGTTTCGTTGCGGATCCCGACAAGCCGCGTGCCAGAGGCCGCGAACCGTCGGTGAAACTCGGAAAGGCGTCGCCGCCCGTGGCTTGAATCACTGATAAGAGCGCGGCGCTCGTTCCCTAAGATGCCAAAGATGAAGGTTAGTCTTGAAAGCTGCAAAATTAGCGCGTGCGCCGGCAAAGCCGGCCTTGCCCGAGGGCGTCCATGATCACGGTCCTTTCCAGCGCCGCTTCTGGGCGGCGCAAAGGATCGCCTGGTTGGTCTTCGCGTTGATCCTTCTCGCCTGCCTCCTCGGCCTGTTTGGCCGAGGTGGCCCCTTCTCCAGGTATCAGATCGCGCTTCCAGCCGGCACGCTGGAACTCCCGGCGATCTCCAGGTGGAACGCTCCCGACGAAATGCGGGTGACGCTCGCTCCTTCGCAGGGAGACCAGACTCTCTTCGTCGATGCACGCTTTCTCGAGGCCTTTTCGATCGAAGGTGTCGACCCCCCGCAAAAGGCCACCGTGCAGCGGAATGGCCGTATCGGCTACGTTTTCGCAGCCGATCCCTCGGCGCCCGCGAAAATCGTCTTCCGCCTACACACCGAGCAGGTCGGACCGCGATCCTACCTCGCGGGTATCGGCAACGATGTGGCCGAGCGCACAAGTTTCATTCTGCCTTAGGGAGGCTTCATGGACGCCGTCTTTCGCGGGCTCGCGATTTACTTCACGCTGCTGATCATTATCCGGCTGTCAGGACGCCGCACGCTCGCGCAGATGACGCCGTTCGACCTGGTGATCGTCCTTGTCATATCCGAGACGACGCAACAAGCGATGCTCGGCGACGACTTTTCCATCACCAACGCCGTCCTGCTGATCCTTACACTCTTCACCACCGACATCGGCCTGTCCTACGTCAAACGTTGGTGGAAACAAGCCGGCCATGTGATCGACGGCGTGCCTACGATCCTCGTGACGGACGGCGTTTATGACCGCGAAGCGCTTGGGGGATGCCGTCTTGACAGCGAGGACGTGATGGAGGCCGCCCGCAGCCAGGGCATCGAGTCCGTGAAGGACATCAAATTCGCGATCCTCGAAGTCAGCGGCAACATCAGCATAGTGAAGAAGAACTGACGGCTACGACGCCATCCGTTGTAGGGTCTGTGATCCGCCGGACGCTCCCGTTGCTCCTTCATGGAAATGCGGTCAAGGATCAGGACGGAGGGGGCAACGTGGGGCTGGAGCAGCGCGTACCGACAACAAACTAAGCGTCACTCGAATATGTCAAACCGGACGACCGTCCGGCGGACAGGAAATTCTATCGCGTGGGGTTAAGCAATATTACCGAGCGGCCAACCGCACCATAGCAAAGACTACTCCAGTATAATCGCAAACACTGCTAAAAACGTACATTAGAGCGGAGGAGAAGTCATCGGCCTCATCTCGCTAATGATCTGGACACTGACGATTATCGTCACTTTTAGATACGTGCTGTTCCTGCTGCGGGCGGACAATGACGGCGAAGGCGGCACTTCATCGCTTTTGGGACTCCTGATAAAGAAGACGGACATGCTGGTTCTGTTTGGCGATCCCTTATTGGACACCGTATTGCCTTAGCGCGCTTCGACACGGGGGCAGGCACCTTCCCCCGCTGACGCCATGGATCGACGCGGTCCGGAACGCGCGGCGGCCTAGTCGCCAAACCAGGTGTGCAAGGCAACGACCACGACGAGATTTGGATATTGCTCGGCCCGTCGTATCGGTTGAGTTTGTCGGCCGCCAACTCAACACGATCAGTCTATTTCCCGGAATGTGATCGAATAGCGAAGTGTGTCGACCGGCGGGATGGAGTGCTCCCACGCGTTTCGGGCCGGCCCCGACAGGAGATATGCCGAACCAGGCTCTACCCTGAGCGAGAAGCGCTCCCACTTGGCGCCAGCCCGCCGTCTCAATCTAAAGGTGCATGGGGCCAACAGCGACACACCGACAACCCGGCCAAATACCTTCTTGTCCCTGTGCCATCCAATCGGTGCGCCTTGGGCATATTCGGTGATCAGCGCTTGCTGCAGCTGGTTGGCCTCGACCCCGGCAAAGCCGGCGGCGAGCGCTCGGACAGGAAGAAGGATATCCGGGATATCCTCGGCCGGCCTCATCCGTTCCGTCTCGAAGTCGTACTTCCACCCGAAGGAGACGACTCTTCTTTTCCCCTCAAAGCCGTGGAAATCGAAAGGCTTAAGCGGCAGCGAAGAAACGTATTCGAGAAGGCGAGATTGTTCGACGTCCGGAACAACGGCGGCTTCGTAGCGGAAACCTTCAGGAAGCTCCACTTCCGATGCGGCAAACAGGTCTCCTTGCTCCGATGGCTTCATGAAAAACGCCACATGGAGCGCGGAGGAACCTTCTCGCGCCTCCATCTCAATATAAGGCCACGGCACATGGCGATGCTGGTCTTGGCACTCATCGCGCTGAAGCCTTGCCGGGTCACAACGCCTTCGCGGTCGTGTCCATCCAGGCACGATGCCGTTCCTCGTCCTGGTGCGCTTTCATGAAAAACGCTTTCGAGGCGGGGATGGCGTCTTCGTGACGTGATGCTCGCTCGTAGGCGGTCACGGTATCATCTTCATTCGTTTTCATCGCCTTGAGAATGGCGGCATCCCCCATCAGATCGGCGAGGGCGATCTTGCCGGTCGTCAGCATCTCCTTCATGTCGCCCCGCGTCGGTGCCTCGATTCCAAGTTCGCGCGCCATCTCGTTTAGTACTTCGAGATGCTGCAAGTGGTCCTGCTTGAAACTGGTGATCTTTGTCGCGAACTGCTTGTCGTCGAGACGCTCGATGCAGGAATCATACGCGGCGATCGCATCATACTCGAGATGGATCAGATCCTTGACCAAACCCTTGATGTCGGATTCGTTGCCTACCATCGTTACCATGTCGTCCTCCATTTGCTGGTTGAGAAGGCCAAACCCTCCGCGCGGACTGTTGTTCCCTTGACGCGATTGTAGGGTGAGCCGCGTTCTTGCCATTTCGCCGTGGTAAGTCGGGTGCTGAAGCGCATTCGGTCCAAATCGGCGAACGGGGGCGCCGCTTGGTTCTGAGCCGCCTGAGCAAGGATCCACCGAATGCGGTCGGCGACCTGACGCCCGAGAAAAAATCCCCGGTGCCGAGAATTCGAAGGACCAAGTCTCCTTAGGAGCGGTCATGCGAGTACCAGAACCGCGACCATTGCAACCGCGGACGTCATGCCCGCCGCGGTAAGCGTGCTGGTCGCGAGTTGAAAGATCGAGCCCGGTTCCGAATGCCTACTTCCCCTACCTATGCCAACGACCGCGCTCAGGCTTGCGCCAATCCAGCATAAGAGGGTGATGGTTCCAAATCGTATGGGCATGTTCGTCAGGTTGGCAAAAGTACTCATATAAGGCTCCGCCGCGTGCGCGGCCTCCAAAGGGTCATACCGAGCGCGGCAGCACGTGGGGGCGCAATTTCTCGATCGAGCCGTAATTGCTAGCTGCACCGTCGGTGCCAAATCCGACTAGCACGGTCAGAATCGAAACTCCAAATCTGTGGATTTTGCGGGCGTTACACCAGATGCCACACCGAATGCGGCGACCGCGGTCCGGCTCGCGCGAACAGGGGTCAGGGTTTTCGACCCGGACAGGATATTGCGCCTACCGTCGGTATAGAACATGTAAACGCTCCTCTGTTGGGAAGCCCCGAACAAACGGTATCCATTCCGGTTCCCTTCGGGCTAGTCGGTTTCGAGAAGAAACATGATCGCCCAGCGCCAGGGAACTTTGTCCTCGGAGCGAAGTTCGTTGCGCTCACGAAGGAGATCTTGATGGTTGTTCAGCTTTCACTTGAGACCGACGATATTGCGCCGACTGCGGAAAGCGCGTCTGGAGCACGGGTCTTTGCACCTGATCTGGCATACCGCCTGATGTCGATCGTCAATGTGATTTTCTACGGCGACCCTGCAAAAGCTAATGACTGGGTGTTGATCGACACCGGTCTGCCGACGTCGAAGAATACAATTGTCGAGACGGCGGAAGCCCGTTTCGGGCGAAATACACGCCCGTCTGCCATCGTCATGACGCATGCCCATTTCGACCACGCCGGCTCGCTGGAGGCGCTCGCGGGGTATTGGGACGTTCCAGTCTACGCGCATCCTCTCGAGTTTCCGTACCTCGACGGACAAGCTTCTTATCCGCCGGCCGATGCCTTTGTCGGCGGTGGCGCGATGGCGCTGTTGTCACCCCTCTTTCCACGCTCCCCCGTCGATGTGGGTCGGTGGCTGACGATGCTGCCGCCGGATCAGAGCGTACCAGCCATGCCAGGATGGAAGTGGCTGCATACGCCAGGGCACACGCCGGGTCACATCTCGTTGTGGCGTGAAAGTGACCGCACCCTGATAGCCGGCGACGCGATCGTCACGACAGGCCAGGAATCCGTCTACGAGGTCCTGACGCAAAAACCGGAGATGCACGGGCCACCGCGCTACCTGACACCCGATTGGGACGAGGCCGAACGGTCGGTTGCCATGCTAGCTAGTCTGGAACCGGAACTGGTCATCACGGGGCACGGACAGCCAGTACGGGGCGAACACATGCGTGCGCGTCTCCACGAGCTCGCGGCGAATTTTTCAGCGATTGCCGTACCTGAGGGACGACCGTACACGCTCGACCCGGCAAAGCCTGGCAAGAGCGGAAACGACGCCTACCGGTAGGCCGATAGTCTCACGTTGATGATCCACCTGGGGAGAAAGAAGGAATGGCAAGCCAAGATGATGTAATCCGCCGACACGCTTATCGGATCTGGGAAGCGGAGGGTCGGCCGGACGGAAGGCAATCCGAGCACTGGCGGGCGGCGGAGGAACAGCTAGCCGCGGGATCTTCGGAAAGGTTGGCCGCGCCCGCGGTCATTTCCAAGCGTGGTGATAGCCAGGGTGGACTGGAGTTTGATGAGAATGCCATTGCTCATCCTGAAGATCGTCCCGACCTCAAGGTGGCTAAAGCAGGAGCCGCGACCTTCGTCAGCACGGCGCCAACGAAGCCTGGGCGAGCTGAAGACGAAAGATCTGAGCAAAATTAGCCGACGCAAGAGGCGGCTCGCTAAGGAAGGACGACGATGACGACACCGCTCGGACGCGTTCGGGGTTTGGGATCAGCGAAGGGAGGCACCCGACCCTACGTTCTCAAACAAGCATCGGGTTTGGCATTGGGCATCTTGACTCCTTATTTGATCGGGATCGGGATCTATTTGCTTGAGAGAGATCGCGACTTCGTCGTTGCTTCGATCGGCAGCTTCTGGATTGGCCCTGCCCTCCTTGCGTTTATTTTCCTCAGCGCCATCCATATGGACATCGGCATGCGAACGATCATTGAAGACTACGTTCATGGACACATGAGAAAGGTCGCCCTTGTGTTCCTGAACTCGACCTTCACCTGGCTGGTATGTTTGTTGTCCGTCTTCGCCATACTACGGATGATGTTTGAGGCGGCACAGCAATAGGCACTGCGACGCCGCCGTGCCGGCGCGGATCTTGAGAGGCACAGAAAACTTGGGAACAAAACGCGGATGCTGATCTTTCCAGCCTCCGCTCTTGAACGGGCGGGATCCCGCGGATGGGTTTTAGCTCATGATGTGGAGAGCGTCTGGTCGTCCGAGCCTTTAGAAGTGACAGAATGGCAGACAAAGGCATCCTCATTAGCCGCTCTTGGTGAATCCTCCCGCATCCCGCCCGCAAACCGCCTGTACGCTACCGCACTGTGCCCGAGAGCGCCGGAACGCGTAGCTGCCATGCACATTGTTCTTGAGCCCCAAGGAGAGAGAACATGAGTGGACTGGCTGGAACAGGTGCCAACCTCGAAGAGGAAATTGTCGCGTTGATGCCGGCGGTGCGCCGGTTCGCCATGCGGTTCGAGCGGTCCGCGACGGACGCAGACGATCTCACGCAGGATACGATGCTCAAGGCGCTGGCTAATGTCGATCAATTTCGGCCCGGGACCAACGTAAAATCCTGGTTGTTCACGATTGCCCGCAACACCTACTGCACGAAATACAGGATCCGCCAGAGATATACCCTCCATGCCGACATGGAAGTAGCTGGATCCGGACAGGCAGTACAATCCACTCAGGAATGGTCTCTTCGGACAAGAGAGGTCGACAAAGCCATTTCATCTCTCGACGCCGACAAGCGCCGGGTATTGCTGATGGCGATAAGTGGCGAAAGCTACGAGGACATCGCCGGGGCATGCGGATGCGGACTCGGTACGATCAAGAGCCGCATCGCGCGTGCACGGGCCGTGGTGATCGCGGCTTTGGGTGAGACCACCGCCGCGGGAGCCGTCGCGGCGAGGTAATCTTCTGTCGCGATTTCGCGGATCCACGACATCCTGAGAATCGCGCACGCCATTTTCCTGGTTCGCGAGATCGGGTACCAGCTGGAGTTTCGCGAATATCAAAAGCAGGGCCCAAAGGTGCGCGTCTTCAGAAACGGGAACCAACGGGTTGTGTGAAAGTTTCGAGGGATACGGGAGGAAGATCATGCGCTTCATACCACGGATGCTTCATGCAACCGCCGACCATGACGTCGGCCTAGAACGTATTGGCGACGTGAGATCATGGACGCTGATGCCGCAGCTCTCAAGGAAGCGTGCCGCGATTTCGAAGCCAAGTATGGCATTGAAGCCTTCCTCGACACGATGGCCGCGATTATGCGGGATCGCCTCGGCGCCCATGGCCTGAACGTCACGTTCGATGATGACGAAGGTGGAGATCAAAATGAAGAGCCGAAAGAAGGTGGTGGTGATCACCGGAGCCTCCAGCGGCATCGGGCAAGCGACTGCTGAGGCTTTCGCGCGAGAGGGCGCCGATCTCGTGATCGCCGCCCGAAACGCGGCAGCACTTCAGGCCGTGGCCAAGACCTGTCGTGAACTGGGCGCCGACGTTATCGTCGTTCCCACAGATGTCACCGATGCCCAACAGGTAAAGGTTCTCGCGGAAGCAGCGCTTCGCCTTGGCGAGATCGACGTCTGGGTGAGCAATGTCGGTGTCGGCGCTGTCGGCAAGTTCCAGAACACCCCGATCGAGGCGCACGAGCAGGTGATCCGTGCCAATCTGATCGGTCACATGAACGACGCCCACGCCGTGCTGCCGATTTTTCTCGAACAGGACTACGGCGTGTTCATCAACATGATCTCGCTGGGTGGATTCGCGGCAGCCCCTTACGCCACCGCCTACAGTGCCAGTAAATTCGGTTTGAAAGGATTTTCAGAGGCGCTCAGGGGCGAACTGGCGAACCATCCTAATATACATATTTGCGACATTTACCCGGCTTTCATGGATACACCTGGGATCAGCCATGGCGCCAACTACACGGGTCGGAAGTTATCGGCGCCGCCGCCGGTCTACGACGCGCGCAAGGTCGCCGAAGCGGTCGTCCGGGTTTCCCGGCATCCAAAAGTGACAACGACGGTCGGTGCGACCGCTGACCTGATACGCGTCGGACATTTTTTCGCTCCGAGCTTAAGCGCACGGCTCATGAACTGGTTCATGACGACCTACTTCAGGCAGGCTGACTCCACGCCCGTGACGGATGGCAATCTCTTCGCTCCCTCAACGCGGCCAGGCGGTATCGATGGTGGTTTGCGATCAGGCACGCAGCGGGTGGCGCTGGGTGCGGTAGCGGCGACGGTAGCGGTCGCGCTCGGTCTTCTCGCTGTTGTGAATACCTACAAGCGAAACAGCCGTCGTATACAAAGGCGATATCGACGCGGAATTTAATCGCGTTCGTTTTCATGACCATTCGAGGATCGAATGACGACTTGCCCGCCTCTCGATATGCTGAAGCCTATCGGTCAGGGCACCTGGATCGTTTGACAGCGGCCCCTTCACGCTGGTGGCGTCATCCCCTTGCCGGTCCGAATGACGGTCATGCAGCCGGCCGACGGCAGTACGCTCCTCCACTCGCCCACCCGTTTCGACCAAGCCCTCCGACTGGAGATCGAACGACTTGGCCCATCCGCTTAGCACCTTGTGGGGCGATCACTCCTCGCGTCGTCATGCGGCAAAGCTCGACTACCGTCCAGTCAGCCCGATAATAGCGATACCCGTATTTCGTAAGAAAAGCCCCGCGGTTGTTGCGACCGCGGGGGCTCCTTGACGCCTTGCCCGGGAGAGGGGATCAGGCGGCCTGAACCTTGGGGGCGGTGCGTGCCCATTCGGGCAGCCAGTCGCCGTGGGTGGCGAGCAGATCGTCGACCAGCGACCAGATCTGGTCGAGGTCGAGTTCGGCCGCCGTGTGCGGGTCCATCATCGCGGCGTGATAGATGTGCTCGCGATTTTCCGTCATCAGCGCCTGCACCGTCAGTTCCTGCACATTGATATTGGTGCGGATCAGCGCGGTCAGCTGCGGCGGCAGATCGCCGATGAAGGTCGGCTGGATGCCGGAAGCATCGACGAGGCAGGGCACTTCGGCGGCGCAATTGGCAGGCAGCGAGGTGATGCAGCCATTGTTGCGGACATTGCCGTAGATCACCGAGGGCTCGCCGGTCCAGACCGAGTTGATGATCGAGGAGGCATATTCCTTCGACGGCTGAACCTCGATCTTGTCGGCCGAGCGATAGGCCTCCGCCTGGCCCCTCCAGCGCTCGATCTGCTCGATGCAGCGCTTCGGATATTCATCGAGCGGAATGCCGAATTTCTCGATCAGGTCCTCGCGGCCCTCCTTGATGAAATAGGGCGTGTATTCGGCGAAATGCTCCGAGCTTTCGGTGACGAAATAGCCGAGCCGCGTCAGCATCTCGTAGCGCACCTTGTTCGGGCAGCGCGGGTTCCAGCCGGGCTTCGGCGCCCTGCCCTCGCGATAGGCGCGAAGTAAGTCGGGATAGAGGTTGCGATAGGAACCGTCGGCCTGGCGATGCTCGAACTTGAGATAGAAGGCCATGTGGTTGATGCCGGCTGCGCGGTAGCGGATTTCCTCGTAGGGAATGTCGAGATCGTGGGCCAGCTCCATCGCCGTGCCCTGCACCGAATGGCAGAGGCCGACCTGGCGAATGGTCGGATATTTCTCCGATATCGCCCAGGTGTTGATCGCCATCGGGTTGACATATTGCAGCATGATCGCCTCGGGGCAGACGGCGAGCATATCCTCGCAGACCTTCCAGAGATGCGGCACGGTGCGAAGCCCACGCATGATGCCGCCGACGCCGAGCGTATCGGCGATCGTCTGGCGCAGCCCGTATTTCTTCGGCACTTCGAAATCGGTGACCGTGCAGGGTTCATAGCCGCCGATCTGGAAGGCGACGACGACGAAATCGGCGCCCGAAAGCGCCTTGCGCTGGTCGGAATAGGTCTCGGCCTTCGCCTTGACGCCGAGCGTCGAGATCAGCTTGTTGACGACGATGGCGCTTTCTTCCAGCCGCTGCGGATTGAGATCCATCAAGGCGATCGTCGCACCCGACAGGGCCGGACGCTGCAACACGTCGCCGACGATGTTCTTCATGAAGACGGTGGAGCCAGCTCCGATGAAAGTGATTTTGGGATTTCTTGCCATTATAACCTCCGGCATTCGGCAATCATGTTACCTCGAAAGCGGCCTTGACGAGCCGTTCGGTGTAAGCGGTCTTGGGATGGGATAAAACTTCGTTGACGGGACCCTCTTCGACGATCTTGCCATGCTGCATGACGATGACGCGATGGCAGAGCGCCCGGACGACCTTGAGATCGTGGGAGATGAAGAGGTAACTCAGGCCGCGCTCGTCCTGCAGCTTGCGCAAGAGTTCGATGATCTGCGCCTGGACCGAAAGGTCGAGCGCCGATGTCGGCTCGTCGAGCAGGATGAATTCCGGCTCCAGAGCGATGGCGCGGGCAATGGCGATGCGCTGGCGCTGGCCGCCGGAAAATTCGTGCGGGAAACGCGACAGGATATTGCCCGGCATGCCGGCGGCGATCAGCGCTTCGCGCACCCGGTCCTGCCGTTCGCCCTTGGTCGCGCCCAGCCGGTTGACGACGAGGCCCTCCTCGATGATCTGGCCGATCGTCATGCGCGGATTGAGCGATGAGAAAGGATCCTGGAACACCACCTGCATGCGGGCGCGCAAGGGCCGCATCTCGGCCCGGGACAAGCCGTGGATCGGCTGATTGTCGAAACGGATCTCGCCGCTGTCGGGCGTGTTCAGCCGCAGGATTGCCTGGCCGAACGTCGTCTTGCCGGAGCCGGATTCGCCGACGAGCCCCAGCGTCTCGTGACGGCGCAGCGTCAGGTCGAGGCTGTCGACGGCGACAAGCTCGCGCATCGCCGGCTTGAGGAAGGTACCGTGACGCATCATGAAGGAGACCCGCACGGCCTTGGCATCGAGGATGACATCCGAGCCTTCGGGCAGCGGATTGGCCTCGCCACGCGGCTCGGAGGCCAGCAGATGCTTAGTATAGGCGTCCTGCGGATTGGCAAACAGGGCTTCGGTGGTGTTGTGCTCGCGCACTTCACCATACTGCATCACATAGACGTAATCGGAAAACTGTCGCACCACGGTCAGGTCGTGGGTGATGAGGATGACGGCCATCCCCAGTTCCTTCTGCAGGTTGCGGATCAGGTTCAGGATCTGCGCCTGCACGGTGACGTCGAGCGCCGTCGTCGGCTCGTCCGCGATCAGCACATCCGGATCGTTGGCAAGCGCCATGGCGATCATCACGCGCTGTCGCTGGCCTCCGGAAAGCTGATGCGGATATTGCATGAGCCGCGCGGCGGGATCGGGGATCTGCACATGTTCCAGCAGTTCGAGCGCGCGCTTTTGCGCATCCCTCTTGCTGATCCGGCGATGGACGCGGATCGCTTCGACGATCTGGCTGCCGATCGTATAGATCGGGTTCAGCGAGCTCATCGGCTCCTGGAAGATCATCGAGATGCGGTCGCCGCGCAGCTTGCGGCGCTCCCGCTCGGAAAATTTCAAGATATTGCTGCCGTCATAGGCGACCGTCGATTTCTCGGAGACGACGGCGCGCTTCGACAAGAGCCCCATCACCGTTCGCGCCGTTACCGATTTACCTGAACCGGATTCGCCGACGATCGCGATCGTCTCGCCGCGATAGAGCTGGAAGGAGACGTCCCTGACGGCTTCGACCATGCCGTCCTCGACCTTGAAATTCACCGCCACATTGCGGGCGTCGATAACAGGCGTGTCCGAACGGCCGTCATGATCGTGGCGGACGGGCGGGGCGAAGGAATTGACCAGTGCAAGAGCCATATCAATCACCTCAATAAGGATCGACCGCGTCGCGCAATCCGTCGCCGAGCGCGTTGAACGCGAAGACGGTGACGAGGACGAAGCCGACAGGAGCGAGAATCCAGGGATAGGAGCCGATGACCGAATAGGTCGCCGTATCCTGCAGCATCAGTCCCCAGGAGATCAGCGGCGGCTTGACGGCGAAGCCGAGGAAACCCAGGAAGGATTCCAACAGCACGACGCTCGGTATATGCAGCGTCACCGCGACGATGACGTGGCTCATCACATTCGGGAAGATGTGCTGCATGATGATGCGCGTGTCGGTGGCGCCGACGGCCATGGCCGCCCTGACATAATCGATGCGGGCGAGCGCTAAGGTCTTGCCGCGCACCTCGCGCGACATCTGCGCCCAGCCGAGCGCCGACATGACGACGATGACGAAGGCAAGGAAGACATTGGTCGGCGCCGTCACCGGGATCAGCGAGGTCAGCGCCAGGTAGAGCGGCAATTGCGGGAAGGCCAGCACCAGGTCGACGAATCGCTGCAGCCAGACATCGAAGGTGCCGCCGAAATAACCCGACACCATGCCGACGGTCGTGCCGATGATGGTGACGATGAAGACCACCGTCAGAGCGATGGTCAGCGAGATGCGCGAGCCGATGATGGCGCGCGACAGCACGTCGCGGCCGAACTTGTCGGTGCCGAGGAAATGCACCGGCTGGCCGTCGGTCGAGCCGAAGAAGTGGCGGTTGGCCGGGATCAGGCCGAAAAGCCGGTATTCGGCGCCCTTGACGAAGAAGCCGAGCAGCCGTGGATTGTCGTAATCCATGCCGACAATCGGCTGGAAGGTGACCGGATCAAGCTCTTCGGAATCCGACAGCGCATAGACGCGCGGCTGGAAGACGAAATTGCCGTCCTTGTCGTGGAAGCTCATCACCTGTGGCGGCGCGAAGCCGACATCGGTCGCCTTCGGATCCATCGGTGCAAAGAAATCGGCAAAGATCGCCATGAGAATCAGGAGCACGACGAGCACGAGGCCGGCCATGCCGGTCCAGGAGCGCCTCAGCCGGCGCCAGACAAGGGCAATATAGCTCTCATGCCCACGCGATGGCTTTTTGGTCTCGATGTCGGTTGTCGGCGGCGTTGCGGAAGAGTCGAAAGCAAGCATCTCAGGCTCCTCCATATTGGCGGACACGCGGGTCGAGCAAGGCGAGCAGCATGTCGGCGATGATGTTGCCGACGATGAGCGTCGCCGACAGCACCATCATGAAGGTGGCGGTGACATAGACGTCGCCGACCGCCATCGAGCCGACGATGGCCGGTCCGACGGTCGGCAGCGCAAAGATGATGGCAGTCTCGATCTCGCCGGTCAGCATGTAAGGCAGGACGACGCCCTGGTACATTACCAGCGGGTGCAGCGCATTCGGCACCGCATGGCGCATCACCACCGCTCCACCGGAAAGGCCCTTGGCCTTGGCCGTCTCGACATACTGGGCGTTCAGCGTATCGAGCAGATTGCCGCGCATCACCCGCATGTTGTAGGCGAGCCCGCCGAAGGTGGCGATCGCGACGACCGGCCAGATATGGTGGACGAGATCGACGAATTTCGCCCACGACCATGGCGCGCCGCCATATTGCGGCGAGAAAAAGCTGCCGATCTCGGAAACATTGAGCTGGAAGACCAGGAGATAGACGATGATCAGCGCCATCAGGAAGCGCGGCACCGTCATGCCGAGGAAGGAAATCCCCGAAAGCAGGCTGTCGATCCAGCTGTACTGGCGGGTCGCCGCCCAGATGCCGAAGCCGATGCCGAGCACCGAGGCAAAGAGATGGCAGACGAGCGCCAGAAGCAAGGTCCTCGGCAGGCGTTCGCCGACGACGTCGGCGACCGGTTTATTGTAGAACATGCTGTATCCGAAATCGCCGCGCGTCACGATGCCGCCGATCCAGTTGACGTATTGGACGACCAGCGGCTTATCGAGCCCGTGTTCGACGCGGTAAGCCTGCGCCTGTGCTTCGGCCTGCGCATAGGACGCGCCGCCCTGGTTGATCAGCTGGGAGCGGATGTAATCGGCGTAGTCGCCGGGCGGGGCCTGGATGATCGCGAAAGTCACCACGCTCAGAATGAAGAGAATGGGGATCGCAGAGGCTATGCGCACGAGCAGGAATCGTAGCATCGGACGGTTCGCTTCTCCTTGCCGCCAGTCGCTCCTTGTCAGCGCGGCCGGCTTGTTGGTTTTGCCCGGCCGCGCGCTGCACGCGCGGCCGGAAGCTCACTTCAGCTGGGAGGGAGCTCTAGTTTATCGGACCCTTTTCGCCGGGCTTGCCGGGCAGCTGTTCGGGGAACAGCTCGTATTTGCCCTGCTTGTCGGCGGCCACCCACAGGCGTTCGCGGATCACCGAATCTTCAGCCCAGTTGAACATCATGATCGGCGTACCCTGGGGCACGTTGGAGAACCGCTTGTTGACGATCAGGGCGCCCGGATATTCCGTCAGGCCGACGGTGTTGACGTGCTCCGTCGAGATCTTCTGATACTGCTTCATCAGATCGACGCGCTCGTCGTTGTTCTGGCTCGTCCTGAACTTGTTGACGACGTCGATGAGCTCCTTCTCGAAGGGCATCAGATCGAGTTGGTCATCCTTGCCGGCGCGATGGTGCCAACTGGTGCGCGGACCGACAGGGGCAAGCTGTTCGGTATTCTGCACCACCGACGACAGTTCCGTCGTGTTGCGCTGGATCAGCCAGTCGAAGCGGCCGGCATAATGGGCATCGTCACGCTTGGCGCCGTCGAGCGCATTGATGACGATCTTCAGCCCGAGCTTCTCCATCTGGCCGACGACACCTTCGGCAAGGCTCTTGTCGGTCGTATACTGATTGTTGATCAGCATGACGATTTCGACATCCTTGCCGCCGAGTGTGCCGGCCGGGAAGTTCACGACGCCGTTGCCGTCGGTGTCCTTGAGACCGGCTTTGGCGAGTTCCGCCTTGGCGCCCTCAAGATCAAAGGGGTAGTAGACGGTGGAGTTGCGGTCGTAGAAGCTGGTGCCGGAGGAGAGCCCACCCGGATAGATCGCGGTGAACGGCCCCTTGACTAGCGAGTCGCCGATCGCCTTGCGGTCGAGCGCCATGGTGACGGCCTTGCGGAAATCCTCGTTGCGGTTCAGCTCGCGGATCGCCTCACCGCGTTCGTCCGGGCTGCCCCAGCCGTTGGCGGAGAAGTTCATGCGGAGATTGTAGCCGATGAGACGCGGGCCGAAGGCGAGGCGGGCGGGCGCCGTCTCTTCCGCGGCACGCTTCAGCGAGGCGACGAAGTTTTCCGGCTGCTCGAGGTTGGAGAAGTCGGCGGATCCCGCCACGGCCTGAACGTCGCGGTCGGCCCAGGTCGAGAGCTTGTAGTGCAGCTCGTTCAGATAGGGGAGCTGATCGCCCTTCTCGTCGACCTTCCAGTAATAGGGGTTGCGGCGCATGACGATGATGTCGTCGGAACGATATTCCACCGGCACCCAGGCGCCCATGACCGGCATGTTCATGAACTCGGGCGGGAAAGCGTTCTTGAACTGGTCGTAGGTGTTCTTCGAATATTTCGGATGCTTCGGCTTCAGGATATGCGACGGACCCGGGCAGAAGTTCGGGTAGGACATCGTATAGAGATATTGCTTCGGGAAGGCCTCCTTGAAGGTCCATTCGACGGTGTAATCGTCGACCTTCTTCAGCGTCGTTCCCACGCCAAAGGCTTCCGGCGAGGCCCCGCCGCCGAGCGGCGAGACGTTCGGATCGATGACTTCGTCTTCCCAGTAGAACATGATGTCGTCGGCGTTGAACGGCGCGCCGTCGGACCATTTGGCGCCTTCGACCAGGTGCATGGTCAGCTTATGGCCGTCTTGCGACCAATCCCAGCTCTTGGCAAGGTTCGGCAGCGGCTCGGTATCGGAGGCCTGCACCTGGAAAAGCGGCGCGGTGCGCGTCAGGCATTCGGAAAGGCCGATATCGATGCCGCCCCAGCCCTGCGTCTGGCCGGCGCCGTAGTTCCAGCCTTCCGGCCGTCCGCCGATGACGTGCCGCATCGTATCACCGTAGACGCCGATGCCGTCGGGCATATTGCCGGTCTTGAAGACCAGCGGCTCCTTCGGCAGGCGATCCTTGACCGGCGGCAGCTTGCCGGTGGCGACGAAATTCTTCGTGACCCAGTCGGGCTCGTGATACTCGGGCAGCGCCTTGAACTCCAGGATGGAGTCACGCGCCACATAGTTGATCTTGCCTTCGGCGGGGAAGTCCGCCGGCGCCGGTGGGATGGTTGGCTCGGAGGCATATGCATTCAGCGCCGCGGCTGAGACGCTGAGCGCCAGTCCGGCCAGAATGCCTGCGTTACGGAAATTCATCATCGTTTCTCCCTCTTGTTCCGGAGCGCGGTCAGGCGGCTCCTTTTTCCTCGAACGACATGAAAGCGGGCCTGACGTCATGGATTTCCCTCCCGGAAACCCATGACGACCCATCCTTCAAGAACATCAGACGGCCTGTTTCAGCGCCGCCTTTTCCGCGCGCAGCTCCTCGATCGAGCGAACGTTGCGGCGTGCGGCCCCCGCCCAGTCGCGGGTCTGCACCTTCGATTTCGACAGCCGCTCCTTGGCGGCCGGCACGGCATGCGCATATTGCGGCAGCCAGCTCGCCTGGGCAACGACCATCTCGTCGACCATCTGCCAGACCTCTTCTGGCGTCGAGACGGCGCCGACCAGCGGGTCGTGCAGCACGGCAAGCTTCAAGAGGTCGATGTCGCCCGATATCGCCGCATGCACCGACATGCGCTGGACGTTGATCGAGGCAATGCAGGTCGCCGCGCAAGCTTCCGGCAGGGTGACGCCGGAGACCATGTTGATGCCGAAGCGGTCGACGAAGCCCGGCGATTCGATGATCGCATCGGACGGCAGGTTGGTGATGACGCCATTGTTCTTGACGTTGAAATGGCCGCGATAGACCCGGTTCGTCTCCAGCGCCTCCAGGATATGGCTTGCATGTTCATTCGAGCGCTTGGCGGGATCGATCGGTTTTGCGGCGGATTCCAGGAATTGCGGATATTCCGTCTCGAACCAGTTGCGCGTTTCGGTGGAATGGCGGAGATAGCCGCCGGTCTCGCCATGGATCCAGTCGGACATGTCGATCCAGCGGGTGATTTCATCCGGCCGCTTGCGATACCAGGGCAGATATTCCGAGAGATGGCCGTTGCTTTCGGTGGAATAGACGCCGAAACGCTTCAGCACGTCGATGCGCAATTTCTCCTGCTGCGAATAGACGGGGTGCGCCTCGAAGGCGGCGATCAACTCGTCCTTGCCGATCCTGCGGCCGTTGAGGCGCAGGTCGATGAACCAGGTCTGGTGGTTGATGCCGGAGCAGATATAGTCGAGCTCGCTCAGCGATTTCGCGCCGAGCACCTCGGCGATCTGTTCGGCGCCATGCTGGACACCGTGGCAGAGACCGACGGTATCGACCTTGCCATATTCGATCGCCGCCCAGGTGTTCATCGCCATCGGGTTGGCATAGTTCAGGAATTTCGCGCCGGGCTCGGCGACCTCGCGGATATCCTTGCAGAAGTCGAGGATGACCGGGATGTTGCGCTGGCCATAGAGAATGCCGCCGGCGCAGATGGTATCGCCGACGCACTGGTCGATGCCGTATTTCAGCGGAATTCTGATATCATCGGCATAGGCTTCGAGCCCACCGACCCGGACGCAGCTGATGATGTAGCGCGCGCCTTCCAGCGCCTGGCGCCGGTTGGTCGTCGCCGTCACCTTCGTCGGCAGCCCGTTCGCCGTAACGACGCGGTCGAGGATCGCCTTGATCATTTCGAGATTATGTTCGCTCAGATCCGTCAGCGCGAATTCGACGTCGCGAAACTCCGGAACGCACAATATATCGGTGAACAGCTTCTTGGTGAAACCGACGCTGCCCGCACCGATGATAGCGATTTTGAAACTCATGCTCTTCACCTCGACCCAATCGAATGCTAAGGAAAAGAAGGCCATGGAGGATCAGGCCGCATGCTGACGCATGTGGCTGAAAACGCCGTAAAATCTGCCTTTTTCCTCCCGGCCGCTCTGTCGACCGTGGTCTCTTCCTCTTGTCGGCGGGAATTATGCCCGAAATCGGCAGGGCGACCAGAGAAGGATTATGCTTTCAGGGGTAATTTTGTGCTGCAGGATTTGATCGCCAACGGACAGTCGATGAGGACGGTTTCGCTGCCCCGCGGCCGCCAGCGATTGCACGCCATGCCGACCAGCGCCGGCTACGAAGTGCGCGAGAACGAGAGCTATGACTGGGACGGCCGCCGGCGCGGCCAGACGCCCTTCACCGTCTTGCAGCACACGATCAGCGGTAGCGGCCAGTTGCGCTACCAGCACCGCAACTATCGCCTTCAGGGCGGCGACACGCTGCTCGTCCTGGTGCCGCACAATCATCGCTACTGGCTGGAGAAAGGCGACCGCTGGGAATATTTCTGGATCTCGATGAATGGCGAGGAAACGCTGCGTATCCATCAGATGGTGCTGTCGACCGCCGGCCCGGTGCTGAAGCTGCAGCCCTCGACCATCGATCATCTCGCCGATTGCAGCCTGCGCCTGGTCAAGGGCGCAACGTCGCCGGGTGCCGCCTCGGCGATTGCCTATGAAGCGGCGATGGCGCTTTACGACGACGTCTTCGGCTCGCCGGCCTTTGCCGCCGAGCTCAGCCTCATGCAGCCGGTGATCGACCATATCAACGCCAATCTCGAAAAGCCGCTGCCGGTCAGCGAGCTTGCCGGCATCGTCGGCCTCAGCCGCGCGCATTTCTCGCGCAGCTTTGCCGAGAGCGAGGGCATGCCGCCGGCCGAATTCGTGCTGCAGCAGCGCCTGCAGCGCGCCGTCAAGCTGCTGACCAAGGCAGACTTCCTGCCGGTCAAGGAAGTCGCCATCATGTGCGGCTTCGAGGACCCCAACTATTTCTCCAAGGTCTTCCGCCGCGTCTACGGCACAAATCCCACCGAATTCCGCACAACGGGCATGTATGCCAGCATCGGAAAACTGAGATAGCGGCTCGTCCGGATCGCCGGGCCTTGGCTCAGGCCCGGACCTCGAACACCATGTTGAACGGCGTTTCCGTGGCGCGCCGGAAATGCGTGAATCCGGCGTCGAGCGCGACCTTTCGGAGTTTCATCTCTCCCGCCTGTGCGCCCAGCCCGAGCCCCACCTCCTGGGAGAGCGAAGCCGGCGTGCAGATCATCGTCGACGCGCCGTAATAGACGCGGCCGACCGGGTTGAGATTGTCCTTGAGATGATCATGGGCAAAGGGCTCGACGATCAGCCACGTCCCGTTCGGCCCAAGCGTGTCCTTGACATGCCGGCCGGCGCCGACCGGATCGCCCATGTCGTGAAGGCAGTCGAACATGGCGACCATGTCATAGCCGCGCCCCGGAAATTCCGCCGCCGAGCCCTGCTCGAAGGTCACACGGTCCGAGACACCCGCATCCTTGGCGGCGGCCTTTGCCCTTTCGATCGACGGGCCGTGATAGTCGAAGCCGGTGAAGCGGGAGGCGGGATAGGCCTGCGCCATCAGGATGGTCGATGCCCCATGACCGCAGCCGACATCGGCGACACTGGCGCCGGCCTTGAGCTTTTCTTCGACCCCGCCAAGGGCCGGAATCCATTCATTGACGAGATGGCTGTTGTAGCCCGGACGAAAGAACCGCTCGGTTCCCCTGAAGAGACAGGTGCTGTGCTCATGCCAGCCGAGGCCCTTGCCGGTGCGGAAGGCGTCGGCGACCTTGGGCTCGTCCATCCACATCGATTGGACGACCTCGAAGGCGCCGACGAAAAAGGCGGGGCTGTTTTCTTCGGCAAAGACCATCGCCTGCTCCGGCGTCAGGCTGAAACGATCGGTCTTCTCATCGTAAGCGACGTAGTCGGCCGCCGCCTGGGCGCTCAGCCATTCCCTGAGATAACGCTCCTTCACCCCCGTTTTTGCTGAAAGATCCTGGACGCTCATCGGCGTTCCGTCGGCCATCGCCTTGAAAATACCCACCTGGTCGCCTAGCACGACCAAGGCCCCTGACATGGCGGCGCCGACGTCCCCAACAAGACGACCGACAAGCGCATCGAGTTTTTGCATATCTGGCTCACGCATTGTTACCTCCCGGGTGCGTGATAAAGGTAATCTAAATTAGACTTTAATAATATTCAGTCAATCAACTTGGTCGTTCGATAGATGAGCGTCGAGTATTAAAGGTCGAAAGAATGGAATAGGCGGGGCCTATTCCAGCGCTCAGAACATGCTGTGCCGCCATGGCACCTGCTCTCATCGTCGCTTGTATCGAGGTTGCGTTTTTAATATAATCTAGCCGAGGCAGAATCACACTTTTGATGCAAGGTTATTGTTTTGTGTCTATCTTCCGCTCAATGCCGCGCTGCTCGTGCCCTTTTGGCATGGTCTCAGGACGATCTGTCATCTGCCTCGAAAGTCGCCAAGGCGACGATTGCTAATTTCGAGGCCGGCAAGCGCTCTCCCTACGAACGAACCCTTCAGGATATGAAGCACGCCCTGGAAGGCGCAGGTGTGATTTTCATCCCGGAAAATGGCGGGGGCGCGGGTGTTCGCCTGGCAAAACGCGCCGATGCCTCGATCGACACGAATGAGACCGAGACGGTTCAATATGAAGAATATCTCAAAAACGACGCACCGCCCGGTGCAGGTGGCTGAATGATGGTGAAAAAAGAAAAGCTCGAACACTCCGAACTGGCGGGAGAATTCACCGATGACGGGATCACCGTGCTCGTCGATATCTTCCGCACATCGGGCAGCAATGAAGACTGGACCATGGAAGTGGTCACGCAAGCGGAGGACCTGATCCGCTGGGACGAGCCATTTCCGACTGACCGGGATGCCTTCGACGAATTCCTGGCCATCGTCGCGCGCGACGGCATTCGATCGTTTCTCGAAGATGAAGAGCCATCCGTGCATTGAGGGTATCCCGTGAAAAGCATCAATGATCTCGTCGCATCGGCAAAAACCGTCTGCGATCGATACCGGGCCGGCCGGATGGAGCGCGAGACCGTGCGGGAATGGGTTCTGGGACTCGGCGCCTATCCGCCGCCGCATGGTGACCGCGTGCGGGAAGCCGCGGAATGGTTCCGGCTGCACAATCGTGAGCCTGTTTCCGAAGACATCGTGCTGGTGGACATCGACCGGCTTGCAGCGATTGCGGCGCCGTGAACCCGAGGCCCCGGCGCTGTTTTGCGGTTGCCTCGCCGCCTCGATCCGGACTGGCGCAATTACGCCGTTACTAGGCGGCGTAGGACCAATGACGATCACGCGCCTTATGCATAATAGCCCCATCGCAGCGTCCATGCGGAGCGGTCTGGGGGTTCTGCTGCTTCGGCAGACGTGACACACTTACGACGCTGACATGACTGCTGCATCTCACGCGCGAAGCGTACGTCAAGCGCGGTTAGGTCATATTAATTCGTGCGATAAATAGAAGGACAGCACGCGTGGCAGCATTTCCGGAAAAGACAAAGGTCGTCATCATCGGGCTCGGCGGTATCGTCGGCGCCTCCATCGCGCATCATCTCGTCGAGCGGGGATGGGACGATATCGTCGGCATCGATAAGTCGGGCATCCCGACCGATATCGGCTCGACGGCCCATGCCTCGGACTTCTGTTACACCACGAGCCACGACTATCTGTCGGTCTGGACGACGCAATATTCGATCGATTTCTACGAGAAGATGGGCCATTACGCCCGCATCGGCGGCCTCGAAGTGGCGCGCACCGGCGACGATGCCTGGATGGAGGAAATCAAGCGCAAGCTATCCTCGGCACGTGCTTTCGGCACGCGCGCTCATTATGTCAGCCCTGCCGAGATCAAGGAGAAGTTCCCGCTGATCGAGGAAGATCAGGTGATGGGCGGCCTTTACGATCCGGATGCCGGCCTCGTCATTCCGCGCTCGCAGACCGTTGCCGGCAAGCTGGTCGATGCCGCCGAAAAGGCTGGCAAGCTGCAAGTGTTCGGCAACACGCCGGCGAGGTCGCTGATCGTCGAAGGCGGTCGCATCAAGGGCGTCGTCACCCATCGCGGCACGATCATGGCCGACCACGTCATCGTCTGTGCCGGCCTCTGGGGGCGCCTGATCGCGGAGATGGTCGGCGAAGACCTGCCGGTCATGCCGGTCGACCACCCGCTCACCTTCTTCGGGCCGTATAACGAATTCGAAGGCACCGGCAAGGAAATCGGCTTCCCGCTGCTGCGCGACCAGGGCAACTCCGCCTATATGCGCGATACCGGCGACCCGGCGACGACGGAGGGTGGCCAGATCGAGTGGGGCTACTACGAAGCCACCAATCCGCGCATGTGCCATCCGCGCGATATTCTCGAAAAACACGAAGCGCGCCTTTCGCCCTCGCAACGCGATCTCGAAATGGAACAGATCATCGAGCCACTCGAGCGCGCCATGGAACTGACGCCGATCCTCGGCGAACTCGGCTATAACGAAGGTCACTCCTTCAACGGCCTGCTGCAGGTTTCCGCCGGCGGCGGCGCATCCTGCGGCGAGAGCCAGAAGGTGCGCGGTCTCTGGTATTGCGTTGCCATCTGGGTCAAGGACGGCCCGGGCTACGGCAAGCTGATCGCCGACTGGATGACCGATGGCCGTACCGAGATCGATCACAACAGCATCGACTACGCCCGCTTTTATCCGCATCAGTTGACGGAAGAGTTCATCGAGGGCCGCTGCTACGAAGCCGCCCAGAAGATCTATTTCCCGGCTGTTCACACCCGCGAACCCTATGCATCCGGCCGCAACGCCAAACGCTCGCCCTTCTACGAGCGCGAAAAGGAGCTCGGCGGCTACTTCATGGAACTTGGCGGCTGGGAGCGTGCGCACGGCTACGCCGCCAACGAGCACCTTCTGGAGAAATACGCCGACCGCGTCCCGGTCCGCGAGAATGAATGGGACAGCCGCCATTTCTGGCGCGTGTCGAATGCCGAACATCTGGCGATGAGCGATGACTGCGGCATCGTCAATCTCAGCCACTTCCACATGGTCGATATCGAGGGACCTGACCATGTCGAGCTGATGGAATGGCTGTGCGCCGCCAAGGTCGGCGGCGATGCCAACATCGGCAAGGGCATTTACACCCACTTCCTCGACGACGAAGGCATGGTCCGCGCTGACTTCACCGTCTTCCGCATGGCTGATCGATGCCGCCTCGTCAACGGCGCCGATGCCGGCCCGCGCGACCTGCACTATATGAAGCGCGTCGCCGAAGACCGCGGCCTCGACGTGACCATCACCGACGTCTCGGAAAAATTCGTGACGATCGGCATCTGGGGTCCGAACGCGCGCGACACGCTGAAGAAGGCCGTGGCCGATCCGGCGGGGCTCGATCAGGAAAACTTCGCCTTTGCGGCGATCAAGCCGATCGAAATCGCCGGCAAGCCCGTGACCGCCTTCCGCATCTCCTATGTCGGCGAGCAGGGCTGGGAACTGCACATGAAGTACGAAGACGGCCTCGCCGTCTGGGATGCGCTGCGCTCGACCGGTGTGATGGCCTTCGGCGTCGAGACCTATGCGAACTCGCGCCGCATGGAAAAGAGCCTGCGCCTGCAGAACGCCGACCTCCTGACCCAGTACAACCTGATCGAAGCCGATCTCGCCCGTCCGAAGGTCAAGGAAGCCGATTTCCGTGGCAAGGCAAAACATCTGGAATACAAGGCGCGCGAGCACCAGCCGGCCATGCTCTGCACCCTTGTTATGACCGAGAATACCGACAAATCGGGCGTGAAGCGTTATCCCGTCGGCAGCATGCCGGTTGTCGATCCCTCAACGGGAGAGGTTCTGGTCGACGAGCTTGGTCGTCGGTCCTACACGACCTCGGTCGCCTACGGCCCAACGGTCGGAAAGAACATCGCCTTGGCCTATCTGCCCTGGTCGCATTGCCAGGTCGGACGCAGGCTGAATGTCGAGTATTTTTCCGAGAGCTATCCGGTGGAGGTTGTCGGCGTCGGGTACAAGCCGATCTACGACCCAGAAAATCTGAAGCCGCGCAGCTGAGCCGCATCGGCCCCGAAAATCTGATTCGATTTTCAGTAGCCAAGAAACGCAGTTCAAACTGCTGCAGCGCCGCTCGTCTAAATCGACGCGCGGCGCAAGCGTTTCAGCACGGCCTCTCCTCGGCGATCAGCTTGAAAACCTGTGGCGCGGTTTTGGAACCGACCAACACTCCTTTAGCGACCGAAGGCGCTGCGATGAACGGCGCCACGACGGGCTCGCTGGTGATGCCGATCCGTGACCTCCCCGCCTCCATCGCTCTCGCATGCTGGCGCTATTTTGCGGTTGCCTCGCGATCGGATTGGAAGTCAGGATGCGCGACGTCATCATTGAAATTCAATAGCGAGGGATCTTGACCGACAACCGCTCACACTTTTCGGCACCGTGCTCTGGCGAGCGGACAGTCGATGCTTGATAATCCTACCTGGTCCGGAGTGCTCGCCGATCCTGTCGTCCAGGCCGGGACGCTGGCCGTGGTCGGCGCGGTGATCACCCGAATAGCGCTTCGGCCCTTCCCAAGCTGGAAGCTCGCCGGCCAGGTTTTCTTCTTCGCGGCGCTCACCGTCCTGCTGCTTTATCACGATATCGTGCCCTACCAGGTCGGGCCGACGACGGCTTCGAGCTTCGAACGCGTCTTCATCGCCCTTGCCAAGGTGGTCTGGTGGATCAATGCCGCCTGGGCGCTGATCGCCTTCGTGCGCGTCTTCCTGATTTTCGAGCGCCAACCGCGCGAAGGCCGCCTCGTTCAGGATCTGGTCATCGGCCTGATCTATCTCGGCGCGATCCTCTCGGTGGTCGCCTATGTCTTCAGCTTTCCCGTCGGCACGCTGATCGCCACGTCTGGCGTCCTTGCCATCATCCTCGGCCTGGCGATGCAGAGCACACTGAGCGACGTCTTTTCCGGCATCGCGCTCAATCTCGGCCGGCCCTACACGATCGGCGACTGGATCGTGCTGAATGACGGCGTCGAAGGCCGTGTCGTCGAAACCAACTGGCGCTCCACCCATCTGCTGAACGGCTCAAACGACCTCGTCGTCCTGCCCAACAGTTTTCTCGCCAAGGTCGGGCTGACCAATCTCAGCAGCCCTGACCGCAGTCACGGGGCAACGCTGACGGTCCGCGTCGTCCCGACGATCGGGCCGTCGGCGATCATCGACGTCATGCGCGCTGTGCTTTTGAGCAGCGACTCGATCCTGACCGAGCCGAAACCCGGCGTGCAGATCAAATCGCTGACCGCGGACGCAATCGAGGTGGAGCTCTCCTTCCGCGTCCGGGATATCGGCCAGGCAGGGCCGGCGAAAAACGAAATATTCGACCTGATCTACCGCCATGTCAAAGCGGCGGGTCTCACCTTGGCGCGGCCGCTCGACGCCGCCGGCCCACCGCCCGACCAGTTGCAGTCGGAGGATATGGCGAAGCCGCACCGGCCGACGCCGCTCAAGCTTCTCGACGCCATCCCGTTGTTTTCCTCCCTGACCGAGGACGAGAAGGAAACGCTCGCAGCCTCGATGACGCGGCGGACCTACAAGAAGGATTCCATCCTCATCGAGCAGGGCGATACGGTCGCGTCGCTGATGATCGTGCGCACTGGCGCGCTCGTCGCGACACGGCAGGAAGGCCACAAGCAAGTCGAACTCGGCCGGCTGGCGCCGGGCGATTATTTCGGCGAAAGCGGGTTGCTGATCGGCGTCGGCGAGGCCGCCAGCCTGCGGGCGCTGACCTTCGTCGTCGTCTACGAGATCGCCCAAGCAAGCCTGACGCCGCTACTGCACGACCGGCCCGGCATCGCCGAAGAGCTTGCCGCCACCCTCTTACACCGTATCGAGACCGGCCAGCATTCCTTCGCGGCCGTAGGCACCACGTTGCACGGCCGCTCGGTGAGCTCGCTGGTGACGCGTATCCGCCACCTGTTCCAGGTGCCGCAATAGGCTCCGCGCTGCTATCTGCTGTCGCCGTTTCCAGCCTCGACGGCCTCATCTGGCGCGCGGCTCGGGATGAACCGCTTCGAGATCAACCAGCAGCCGAGCGCCCAGAGCGCGCCGGCACACCATCCGGCGAAGACGTCGGTGGGGTAATGGACGCCGAGATAGATCCGGCTCAAGCCGATGATGACGGCAAGGAAGACGCCGGCGGCCATGACGAAGATCCGCGTCGACGGATAACGCTGCGTTCGCGCCACGAGCGCGCCAAGCGTCAGATAGGTCACCGCCGAGACCATGGCATGTCCGCTTGGAAAGCTGAGATCGCTCACTTCGACCAGATGCGGCACGATATCGGGACGCGGCCGGGCGACGAGGACCTTCAGCAGCGCACTCGCCAGCCAGCCGGTCAGCACCGAGGAAAAGACGAAGATCGCGATCGGCCAGCGCCGGTCGAACAGAAGATAGGTGGTGATCAGAGCCGTCAGCAGGGAGAGAACGGTGATGCCGCCGAGGGCGGTGATATCGTCGACGGCATGCGTCAGCCACCAGGGGCCGATCGGCACGGCAAGATCGTCCGCGCGTCTCAACGCCAGCAGGATCACCTCGTCGAAGCGAAAGCTCTCGCCTTCCAGGACTTCACTGGTCAGCCGCTGGAGCACGAACAATCCGCCGGCGATCGACGCGAGCGTAATCAGCGTCAGCGGTTCATAGGCGGTAAGCCTTGTCAGAAAACCTCGTCGTTGAACCTCGGTCATGCCTGCCGTCGAACTCCCTTTAGTCATGTCGGTCCTCGCCAAATCGGCAATTTAGCCTCAAGATTCAAGACCCAGGCGCATTCAAGAACGCTCCTAAAAGGAGTTTTTACGCTCGGCGAGGCTGCCTCCATTGGTTCATCGGCACCACCCGCGAGAGTCGGAAACAGATTGATCTAGTCGCGCCCTCGCAAAGGACTGCCGCAGCCGGGTCGGAAAAACGCGTTGCCACCGCCCCAGGGGGATGGCGTCCGATCATTACGTCGGCGATGCTGTATCCTGGTCGATGACACTGATGAAGCTCGTCAAATACCTGGCCGTCAGATGTGCAATCCGCATGATATTCTTGGCGAAACCGTGGGCGGTGAAGATCGGCAAGCAAGATCGGCAATTTTCTTATTTCAAGCATCCTAACTTCCTAAATATAATCATGTTTTCGAGATTAAAAGATCGGCAATGTCTCCGTCGGTCGGCACCAGCCGCCACCCTCTCTCGGTATGTCAAAGCGTTCATGGATCACTTTTCCAAGCGCTAACGCGCTGCCGCCGCGCACCATCAAGCGGCGATCGACCCCGACCGTCGTAGAAGAAGTCTACCGCTCTGATCGCTTACGATTCCAATGCCTTGTCGATTGCCGCAGTGAGCACGGCTCCGGAAAATTGCTCCCGCGGAAACGCGACGCGTTCCAGCCTTTCAGCCTCCGCCTTCACGTGAGAGCCTGGATGCGCTACGTGGACATCATCCGGCGGAATGTTTCTGATTCATCCACGGGCAATACATCGGAAGCCCAGATGGCAAGTTGCAGTGTCGACGGGTTGCGCCATGCGGGCCGCCGGCCGGTAACGACGGCAATAATTCGGCGCGCAAAGATGTGAACCGCCTTTCATGACCTTGCGTGGAATGCTGATCTGCGGTTGGCGCGGATCATAGCTGTTGGATCGTTCAGCGCCGACGGGATTCGAGATTGTGCAGCACGGGCTGTCGATCATGCCATGCTCTTGATACCAGTCGGTCGTCCACTCCCAGACATTGCCGGCCATATCGAACAGACCATAGCCGTTGGCCGGAAAACTCCCCACGGGAGATGTCCCCTCGAAACCGTCTTCCCGACTGTTCCGGACGGGAAACTCGCCCTGCCAGGTGTTGGCCATATGCCGACCCCCGTGCATCATTTCCTCTCCCCAGACATAGTCCGCCGCCTCAAGCCCGCCGCGTGCGGCAAACTCCCATTCTGCTTCGGTCGGCAGTTCCTTGCCGGCCCAGGCCGCATAGGCTTGCGCGTCCTCGAAGGCGACATGGACGACCGGGTGCTCCAATAACCCCTTGATCGTGCTATCCGGTCCCCGCGGATGCCGCCAGCTTGCTCCACGCACATATTTCCACCACTTGTAGTAGTTCGTCAGATCAACGGGCGACTTCGGCTTGATGAAAACGACCGATGATGGTGCCAACATCTCCGCGACGGCGCCGGGATAATCCGCCGGGTTGGCCGGCCGCTCCGCCGAGGTCACATAGCCGGTCGCCTCGACAAAGGCGGAAAACTCCCGGTTCGTCACCGGACATGCCATCCAGAAACCGTCGACAAGAACCCTGTGTACCGGGGCTTCCTCCGCATAGTGGCGATCCGAGCCCATCAAGAAATCACCGCCGGGGATCCATAGCATGTGACCGCTCGGGGGCGCTTTCACGGTTCGTCTTTCCAACACGGCTTCGCCCCGCTTTCGAACCTCACTGATCATTCATTCGCGAGACCTTCACCCGATCGCCCTGGCTGGTGGCTGTGATCAAGATCTGGAAGAGAACTCGTCTTCACCGTCCTTCGTCCGCGCTCACCGCAGCTCGCGATGTTGAAAGAACAGACTCCAAAGCCTCCCTTTGCCGAGCGCCACTCCGAGTTCCCTCGAAGCCAGATAATGGATTAATATCAGTAGCATGATCGCACTCATGGCCAGGAGTTCGGGTAGCCGAGTGGCTATATCCGCGATCACAACCGAGAGCGTCCGGCCATGGAGGAATCCAACGACGCACTCTTCGGCAAGCGACATAACGAGGATCAGCGAAAGATAGAGTGCCGCCTTGTAGGCCACGACGCCGACGAGTCTCGAACTGTCTGACCGCTCTCCCAGCCGGATCGTATGACCGAGCAGAATGAACTTTCCGAGAATGAGGGCCTTGAGCGCGGGTATCCCGAACACAAGAAATTCCACACCCTGACCACCGAGCACTGCCATTTCGTAGAGAAGGATGGCCGCGAAACAGACAGAGAGATAGGCGCAGAGGAAGACGTACTCCTTTATCTCCTGCTTGGCCCGCTGGAGAATACTGATTGCCTGCCCGCTCTCATTCACAATCATCGGTCTTTTCCGATCTTAGTCCACATGGCGCCGAAAAATTAGCGCCATCCTTGCCTTCATCAAAGCGGGATCACTGTCCGCCACCCCGCTGGAGTTTCTCAAGGACATGATCCATCGAGAAGCTCCCCGGCGCCTGGCGGGGCGGGTATTTTACATATGTTTGAAGATGTTTGGCCACGTATGCCTGGGCCGGAACCAGCGCGAAGGCATGTTCGACGCGCCATCTTGCATAGTCACCCGCCGCATGCTGGGCAATTTCGAACGGGTCGGCGCGCAGGTCGATTAATTTCGGAAATCTCAGTGTGATCAGAGGATCCTGCCACACGTCCAACCCTTCTGCTCGTTGTTCCATAAACACCAGCTTCCAGCGGTCGTAGCGCAATCCCGCCAGGCTTCCGTCATCAGTCCAGTAAAAGTACTCCTTGCGCGCCCCAGGCCCTGTGCCGTCAAACAGGTTGCGCTGATTGTAGCCATCAAGATGCACGTTGAATGTCTTGCCGGCCGCTTCATAGCCGCTCAGAAGCTTGGCTGCGATGTCAGGCTCGCCGGCTGCGGCAACCAAGGTCGGCAACCAGTCCTCGTGGGAAACAATCTCGTTGATCTCGGTTCCCGGTTTGACAACGCCCGGCCAGCGCACCATCCCAGGCACGCGGTAGCCCCCCTCCCAATTGGTATTCTTCTCGCCATGGAACGGCGTTGTGCCGCCATCAGGCCAGGAAAACACCTCCGCGCCGTTATCGGTCGTCCAGACAACGATGGTGTTTTCGGCGATACCAAGATCATCCAGCTGGTCGAGCAGCTGGCCAACCATACCGTCGAATTCAGCCATGCCGTCGGCAACGATCCCCAAGCCGGTTTTGCCTTTCGACTCCGCTTTGAGGTGCGTATAGATATGCATCCGGGTCGAATTGAACCAGCAAAAGAACGGCTTTTCGGCTTTTGCGCTGCGGTCGATGAAGTCCTTGGCGGCGCCTAGGAATTCCTCGTCGACGGTTTCCATGCGTTTTCTGGTGAGCGGTCCCGTATCCTCGATCGTCTGCTTGCCCACTCTTCCGAAACGGGGATCCTCGGTCGGATCGTCTGTCTCGCTTGCTTTGCATTTCAGCACGCCACGCGGTCCGAATTTTGCGAGAAACTGTGGATCCTTCGGGTAATCGGGGTTCTCCGGTTCTTCCTCGGCATTGAGGTGATAGAGGTTGCCGAAGAATTCATCGAAGCCATGGACGGTTGGCAGAAATTCGTTGCGATCGCCGAGATGGTTTTTGCCGAACTGGCCGGTGACGTACCCTTGTGGCTTGAGCAGTTCGGCGATTGTCGGATCCTTCTCGGACAGACCCTCCTTGGCTCCGGGGAGCCCGACTTTGAGCAACCCCGTGCGAAAACAGCTTTGGCCTGTGATGAAAGCCGCTCGCCCCGCCGTGCAGGATTGCTGAGCGTAGAGATCGGTGAACATCGCGCCTTCGTCGGCGATACGGTCGATATTTGGCGTCTGATATCCCATCTGCCCGCGATTGTAGGCGCTGGTGTTCCACCAGCCGATGTCATCGCCGAAGATCACAAGGATGTTCGGCTTCTTTGCTCCTGCCTGGGCAAGCGCCGGAATGCCGGCGATCGGACAGAATGCCGTTAAAGCGATTGCCGAACCGCCGGCCAGCAGGATTTGGCGACGGGTCGCGTTGTAACCTTGCCGATTGCTCTTGCTGTTCATCGTGGCGCTCCCATACACGTTGTCGGCTGTTTCGCTGCTTCTGAGAATTTAGCGCAAATACGCACCCGCGCTATTGCACTTAAGGGAGGGTCGGGGCCCAGACTTTCCTGGACTATCCCCGATGCTGGCAGGAGCAAGGTTCATCTCGAGGCACTCAACATCAAACGAGAGAGAGGAATTAAAGCAGGTCGGCGCAAAAAGCTGTCGGCACTCCCAAGGCGGCCGCCAGCTCACGGGTGGCTGTCATCATGAATGCTCACAGATCCAACGCCTTATTGATGGCCGCAATCAGCGCGGCTCCGGAAAATTGCTTCTGCAGATAAGCAACGCATCCCACCTTTTCCGCCTCCGCCTTCACGGAGCCGGCTTCCAGTGCCGTGATGATAATCACCGGTAGGGTTGTCCCCTCGGCCTTCAGCCTGCGTTGCAGATCAATGCCGGACATGCCACCGAGGTCGATATCAAGGACAAGGCAATCTATCGGCTTTTTCCGATCGCGAGCGAGAAAGTCCTCCGCGGATGCATATTCCTCGGCAAGAAAACCGTAGGCGTTGAGTAGCCGCCCGAGGCTGCGCCGCAGGCTTGCGTCATCATCGACGACAGCGACCGTGCGGCGAAGGTTCTCCACCTCATGCCCCCTCCTCTTTCGAACACATGAGAGATTAACGGTTCTGGTCAAATTTAGGCCAGTTGGAGGCCAATTGATATTGTCCTAAGGGGAAGGAGCCCGATCACCCCGCCGGCAGCGTGCGATGGGCTGTCGACGCCCTGCGGCATGTGCTGAAGATCAAATCGATTGCTTCCGCCTTTGCGCGCCGTCCACCAAAAGAAGCCCCGCCGAAACGGGGCAAATTGGGAACGGACGGTTCGCACAGGAAGGAAGGGTTGGCCGTGTCGGGCACTTGTTTCATTCGAACAGGAGCACATCTCGATGGAATAAGCGCGGTCAGGAACAAAAATGGCCTGTGAGCCTGATATGGCTATCGTCTGTTTCCGCGGAGTCACGGTCTATCTAGCCGACCGAATGGCGGCCGTCCTGACCGCCGAAGCGCATTGCCGCCGACTTGGCTGGCGAGATTGATTGCGACTTCTGTCAATAATTCCACAAAAGGCAGATATTTCTAGTGTGAATCGCTCATCCTTTCGCAATGAGCGCGCATGCCGAGGCAAAAGGTGCTAAGGTCTTTGATCGGTATCGAAAGATCGCTGCCGATTTTTTCGCCGCTGATCGTCAACAATTTCAGCGGCTTATGTGCGGTTTTGTCATAAACGCACAGTTCCTCGGGACCTATGGTCAAACCAACGGCCGTCCCGTAGTTTTTCACCAACTCACAGGCGTTTGGTTTGACATCCAAGCTCCCCATGCGGAGCCTCTATGACCCACATTGACCAATCGACTGTCGAAAATACCCTGCTGAAAATGTTGAGCGCGGACCGCTTCGCACGCCTATCGGAGGGGATGGAGCGGGTCGACCTGCCGTTACGGTACGCTCTCGTCGATAACGACTTGCCGACCACGCATGTCTGCTTCCTGGAAAGGGGCCTGGCATCCATGGTTGTCAGCAGCATCGACGAGGAGGTGGTGGAAATTGGCCATATCGGGCGCGAGGGCGCATCCGGCATGCACGTCGTCCTGGCAGTAGAGACCACCCCCACGCGCACATTCATGCAAGTCGCAGGGTCGGGAATTATGGTGCCGATGGAGACGTTTCAGCGCGCCCTCGCCGATGATCCCGAGATGAAGGATTTCTTCCTTCGCTATGTTCACACGACCGTGCTGCAACTCGCCCATTCGGCGCTCGCCAACGCCCGCTACAATATGCATGAACGGCTGGCTCGGTGGATCCTGATGTGTCACGACCGCCTTGAAGGCGACAACCTGGCCATTACCCATGAATTTCTGGCTTTAATGCTCGGTGTGCGGCGTTCGGGCGTCACCAATGAACTACACGTCCTTGAGGGCGTCCACGCCATCCGATCGACCCGCGGAAACGTGCGAATAATGGACAGGGAAAAATTGATCGAAATCGCCGGTGGCTGCTATGGAGTGCCGGAGCGCGAATATGAAAAGTTGCTGGGTCTTCCGCTCCGCGCCAGGTAGATCAGCCTACTCGCTTCACCGCTTCCGAAAAAGGCAACACGAGCAGGATATCGCCTGTTTCGTTTCTGATCTCGACGCTTCTTGACGAAATGTCATATCCAAGCAGAACGGCACTGCTCATCAATGCACGAGCATCACGCACCGCTTCAATGCGAGCGGCATCCAGATCAGCAAGCTCGGTTCCTTCCCAGTCGTCGAGCGATCCTGCCTCAGACAGAATGTTGAAGTAGAAGCGTGGCATTCGAAATCCTTCAAAGCCCGGCAGGACAAGTCGCTTATTTTGCCGTTCCACGGCGTTCAGATCAACCGCATTGGACATGCATTCGTCGTCGGTGCCGATCTGATCGCGGCAACCGTGCGGAAGCGCACTGATGGTTGGCACCGAGAAGTCAGTGGACTAAGTTTTTAACGCGAGCTTCAACTCAAGACTAACCCGGAGGGGCGCGCGTAGGAGGATGATATGATGGAGTTCAATCCTTCACTCCAGATGGAAGACGTGAATGTGCTTACGGACGCTGTTCGTACCTGGTACCGGCATCATCACGCCACGCCAACGGAACAGTCAACACAGCTGCTTTGCAGCGCGGTGGTCGACCTCTATAATCAAGGACACAGGACGCGCGAGGAACTGATCACGCTGCTGATCATGAAGTTTGATAGCCCTGACTCGCTGAAGGTCAATGCGCCGTCGTCAACGTCTCATCACTAGCGATATCGGTCTTCTCTCCTGGAGTCGCTCCAGAGGGTGAAAAGGCGCTCTTATCGGACATTGGAGAGCATCGAAAATGCTTCAATCACTCATTACATTGCCCGATCAAGACATCGAACTCGTCGTCACTGCGGTTCGGCAGTGGTGTACAAAGAACCACTGTGAGATCGATAGCAACGAAGGCCGCCGCGCTCTCACCCTTGCCATCGATCTCGTTCAGAACTCCGCTCGAGACACGCTCCTCCAGAGCCTGACAGAACGTCTGGGGCTGCCCCCGCCCTTGCAGATTGACGCGGAAAGGCCCGCCGCTGGGTGACGAGCAATGAATGCGGCGAGTGCCTCCATGAGATCAAAGGGGCACTTGAGGAGTTTGACCACGGAACTCCGTAGCGCATTGAGCCATGCCTTGGGCGGCTGCCAAAGCCAGCCCTATTGGGACCTGAGATAATTGCCATTACATCGGCAGCACCCGCGGTTCCCGGCCTCTCGGCAAAGCGTCGTCTAATCGACATGGATGTCGCACCGCCAAGTCGCGAACATGCGTGAGGAGGCGATGCCTTTGAGCGGGTCGGCGATTTCGGCCCCCGCTGCTAGCCGCATGCCCAACTTCCCGCATCGAGATGGAAGTTCAGGGCGGGCCACCCCTCTCCTGCTGTCGCCGCGGCTGAAGCGTCATGGTCTTTAGCGGCCGAGATCGAAGCCGATATTTGCGGCGATCGACACCGCCTCGGCCAGCGAGCGTACGCCAAGCTTTTCCATGACCTGATGGCGATGCACCTTCACCGTCCGCTCCGAGACGCCGAGCGCATAAGCGATCTGCTTGTTGAGGCAGCCGCGAATGAGGAACCGGAACACTTCGGCCTCACGCGGACTGAGGCCCGCCACCAGCGCACGCAGGGCTTGAAGGCGGTCGTGTTCTGCCCGCTGTCTTTCATATTGGATGAGAGCGCGATCGATCGCTTCCATCAATGCCGCCGTGGTCGAACTCTTCTCCAGAAAATCCTTGGCGCCCGCCTTCATCGCCTCGACGCTTGACTTGATGTCTCCTTCCCCGGAGAGGAACACGACCGGTAACAGCGGCGCCAGCTCGCGCAGCCGGCATTGGATCTGCAGGCCGGACTGGCCGGGCATCTGGAGGTCGAGAAGAACACAGCCCGGCTCGCAAGCGGGAAGGCGGGCGAGAAACTGGTCTCCGGATTCATAGGCTTCGACCCTGAGGCCGTGCGCGGAAAGCAGCCTTGCGGTCGCCATCCGGTAGGACTTGTCGTCATCGACGATATGGACAATCGGTTTCATCTCGATCGCTCCTCCCTGTGGGAGAGCGGCAGGGCCACGCGAAAGACCGCGCCTCCTTCGGGGCGGTTGCCGGCACAGATGGTGCCGCCATAGGTTTCGAGAATGGCGCGGGCTATGGAAAGCCCAAGCCCAGTACCCGCCTGCTTGGTGGTATAGAACGGGTCGAAGATGCGGATCAGCCTCTCTTCGGGAATGCCGTCTCCGGTGTCGGAGACCCGCAGCTCCGCCTTCTCGTTTGCCAGTCCCGTCGCGAAGCTAAGCGTTCTCCCAGCCGGGACGGCGCTCAGCATGGCGTCCATCCCGTTGGTCGCCAGGTTGAGAATAACCTGCTGCACATGAACCTTGTCCGCACGCACCGGGAGCTCTCCCGGCGGTTGGGTTGAGGTCAGCGTAATTCCGCGCCGTTCCGCCTCGCCGTGAATGATGCGGATTGCGCTCGACGTGACATCGTTCAGATCGAACTCCTGCCAATCGATCTCGTTTCTCTTCTTGAGCAATCCTCTCATCCGGCTGATGATGTCGCCCGCGCGCTGATCGTCTTCCTGGATGTCGAGGAGAATCTGCTGGATCAGTTCGTGATCCGGGTTCGCACTTCGCAGCAGTACCGAGGCTGCCTCGGCATTGTTTCGAATGGCCGAGAGGGGCTGGTTCAGTTCGTGAGCGATGGACGAGGATAACGCACCGGCTGTCGCGGACTGGTTGAGATGAACGGCTTCCAGCAAATGAAGTTGCGCGCTGCGCTCGGCATCGCGGCGGCGCCTCCGCTCGAGCAGCAGCACCGCGATGATGCTGGCTTGCGCCAGCAGGAGGCCGCTCACCGCCATCAATATGACCCAGTGTTCCTCCCAGAGGCTTTTATCCCTGTGCATCTGGACCGTGTCCGGCGGCAGGTCCTTTTCGGCGAGCCCCCAGCGTTGAAGTTGCCGGGCATCGGCGATATAGGTCTGGGGCGCTTCGAGATCGGAGACCGGCTTACCGGCGATCAAAGCGACGACGAGATCGCCGACGGTCCGGCCCAGCGCATCGAATGTGACGGTATTGCCGCCGACGACGCCATGGTCGATGTAGGTCTGGTAGGGTCCGTAGACAGGCGCGCTGGCGGTCGCCGCGATCTGGCTGATCGCGTCGCGCGGAATGAAGTTTCGCCCTGTTCGATCCTTGAAGACCGTCAATGCCAGAATGACGCTGTCGGACGGCACGCGGGCCGCGCGTTCGATGAACTCGTCGATCGTCAGATCTTCCAGAAAGGTCGTCGTATCGTAGGATTTGGAGAACTGTTTTAAATCCGCGCGGGCAGTCGCTAGCCAGCTCCGATCGAAGTCGGACGAGCCTCCGACGATGTAGAGGTGGCGGGCAGCTGGCTGCAGGCCGCGGGCCATCTCGGCCGTCTTGAGAATGTTGAATGTCGAGAAGGCTCCTACCACGTCATCCGGCAAAGCGATCTTCTCGGCGGTGGCGGTGCCGAAACCGGCGGCGACGATTTTTGCGCCGGGAGCGATCGTGCCGCGGTTCTCGACGATGAAGCTGGCCGATTCCCTGCCGACGGCCACGACCACGTCGGGGCGACGCGCTGCGTATTTCTCGCCCAGATATCGAGCCATGCGCGCGACATGATCGCCTTCCGGAAACCGCGAAAGATCCAGGAACTCGGAAAACAGATCGATCTTGCCGTTGGTCGCTTCCAGCAGACGGCCCCGCAAGGCCTCTCCGGCAGCGGTCGTCGCCGCGATCCTCTCATCATAGGGATAAAGAACGAGGACCCGGGGAACCCGGTCGATGATGGCAATCGAGGTGTCGGAGGCTGCTGCCTGACGACTGGACACACCCAGGGCGACCACCGCCAACAAAAAGGCAGCGCGGAATAATCGACCTGACCATTCGCCCAAGCCCATCTGCTTTCCCCCAAAGCCGGGCGACAATAACAGCTTCCTGATGCGGCGTCATCTGGGCATCACTACTTTCGATTGCCACCGCAGAGATTCCCTAAAGTACAATATCGGGGCAAGAAAGCATTCGCTAATGTTCAGCGCGCCGGGGCAAAGATGCGCCCGGCCTCGCAACCCTGCCGGAGGCAGCTCCGGCGGGATCGTCATTTTCAAAGCGGTCCAATTGAACGACGCATGCGATCGGGGCGCTTTGCCGCGAGCGGCTTCGTCATTCAACAGAACGGCAACGGAGGGATTTGAAATGAACAGCAGAATCCTTATCCGCTGCATCGGAGCATTGGCTTCATCCACCATTCTCTGGTGCGCGGCCTCGCCCATGCAAGCGCAGGACACCCAACGAAAACCCAACATCCTGTTCATCGTTTCGGATGATACCGGCTACGGCGATCTCGGGCCCTATGGCGGCGGTGAAGGCCGCGGGATGCCGACCCCGAGCATCGACAAGCTGGCCGACGAAGGCATGACCTTCTTTTCCTTTTACGCCCAGCCGAGCTGCACGCCCGGCCGCGCCGCCATGCAGACGGGACGCATTCCCAACCGCAGCGGCATGACGACGGTCGCCTTTCAAGGCCAGGGCGGCGGATTACCCGCGGCCGAATGGACCCTCGCCTCCGTTCTCAAACGCGGTGGCTACCACACTTATTTCACCGGCAAATGGCACCTCGGGGAGGCGGACTACGCGCTTCCGATCGCCCAGGGCTACGACGAAATGAAGCATGTCGGCCTCTATCATCTCAATGCCTACACCTATGCCGACCCGACCTGGTTTCCTGATATGGATGCGGAAACCCGCGCGCTGTTCCAGAAGGTGACGACCGGCTCGCTGTCCGGCAAGGCCGGCGGCGAGGTGAAGGAAGACTTCAAGATCAACGGGCAATATGTCGATACGCCCGTGATCGACGGCAAGGAAGGCGTTGTCGGCATTCCGTTCTTCGACGGCTACGTGGAGAAAGCGGCGCTGGGCTTTCTTGATGAAGCGGCAAAGACCCCGGATCAGCCTTTCTTCATCAACGTCAATTTCATGAAAGTTCACCAGCCGAACATGCCGGCCCCGGAGTTCCAGGGTAAATCGATCTCGAAGAGCAAGTATGCCGACTCCGTCGTGGAGCTCGACACTCGCATCGGCAGGATCATGGACAAACTGCGTGAGACCGGCATGGACAGAAACACGCTGGTTTTCTACACGACCGACAACGGCGCGTGGCAGGACGTCTATCCGGACGCCGGCTACACACCGTTTCGCGGCACGAAAGGCACCGTGCGCGAAGGCGGTAACCGTGTTCCCGCGATCGCTGTCTGGCCCGGCAAGATCAAGCAGGACGTGAAAAATCACGACATCGTCGGCGGCCTCGATCTGATGGCGACATTCGCCGCGGCCGGCGGCGTGCCGCTGCCCACCAAGGACCGCGAAGACAAACCGATCGTCTTCGATAGTTACGACATGACCCCGATTCTCCTGGGGACGGGACAATCGGCCCGCAAGAACTGGTTCTACTTCACCGAGAACGAACTGACGCCGGGTGCTGCCCGGGTCGGGAATTACAAGGCCGTGTTCAATCTGCGCGGCGACAATGGGCAGGCCACGGGCGGTCTGGCTGTCGATACGAATCTCGGCTGGAAGGGTGCTCAGTCCTACGTCGCCATCGTGCCGCAGGTGTTCGATCTGCTGCAGGATCCGCAAGAACGCTACGACGTCTTCATGAACAACTACACCGAACATACCTGGACATTGGTCTCCATCTCCGCGGCGATCAAGGATCTCATGAAAACCTACGTCGAGTACCCCCCGCGCAAGCTGCAGAGCATGGGATACGACGGCCCGATCGAACTCTCCAAGTATCAGATGTTGGAGTCGGTTCGTGAGCAGCTCGGCAAGGAGGGAGTCAATATAACCGCTCCGACCGGAAACTAAGTCCTTGGCAGCCCCGGTGTGATTCGGGGCTGCCTTATATCTCCGAGTTCAAGATCGCTGCAAGTTGGTCGATGGGAGGCTTCGTCATGATTTCGGCACGCAATTTCCTGTATTTTTGCCGCGGCGCCGCGCTCGCCGCCGCGCTATGCCTTTTGACCGCGGCCTCGGCAGTCGCTCAAACGGACGCACTGCCTTCGTGGAATGACACGGCATCGAAGCAAGCGATTGTCTCCTTCGTCGAGAAGGTGACAAAAGCGGGTTCAGCCGATTTCGTCCCGGAACCGGAGCGAATCGCCGTGTTCGACAATGACGGAACCCTTTGGGTCGAACATCCGATGTATACGCAGCTTGCTTTCGCCCTGGACCGGGTGAAGGCGCTCGCTCCGCAGCATCCGGAATGGAAGGAAACCCAGCCGTTCAAGGCCGTTCTCGAAGGCGACATGAAGGCGCTCGCCGCATCCGGCGAAAAGGGCCTCGTCGAGCTCATCATGGCCACGCATGCGGGCATGACCACCAGCGATTTTCAGAAGGTCGTCACCGATTGGTTCGCTTCGGCGCGCGACCCTAAATTCAAGCGGCCATACACTGAACTCGTCTACCAGCCGATGATCGAGCTTCTCGCCTATCTCCGCGACAACGGCTTCAAGACCTTCATCGTTTCGGGCGGCGGCATCGAGCTGATGCGGCCCTGGGCGGAAGAGGTATACGGCATCCCGCCCGAGCAGGTTATCGGCTCGTCGATCAAGACCGAGTTCAGGATGCAGGACGACACGCCGACCCTTTTCCGGCTTCCCGAAGTCAATTTCATCGACGACAAGGCCGGCAAACCCGTCGGGATCAACCAGCATATCGGCCGCCGGCCGATTGCCGCCTTCGGCAATTCCGACGGAGACCTCCAAATGCTGCAATGGACGACCATGGCCGGTGGGCCCGCCAGGCTCGGCGTGCTGATCCATCATACCGATGCGGAGCGCGAATACGCCTACGACCGCGATACCGAATTCGGCCGTCTCGACAAGGCGCTGGATGCCGCCTCCATCGCCGGCTGGACCGTCGTCGACATGAAGGCCGACTGGAAGCAGGTGTTCAAGCACTAGGGGACCGAGCGCCCGAGCCTCGCACCATGGCGCCGTGACCCCTTTAAAACATCGGACAGGGAGCGATTGAGTGGCAGCGTCTGTTCGGTCAGCGGCGGTGAAAGGAATAACCCTCCTGCTTTTCCTGTTGCTGGCCTTTGCCGGTCACAGCCTTGCGAGTGATGCCCTCTCGACGCCCCCTGCCGACCCGCGAATATCGATCCATGAGGGTTTCGTGGACGAAAGGACGTGCGCATCCTGCCACGCCGATCAGGCCGCGGCTTTCTCGAAATCCCACCATGCGAAGGCCATGGCCCTGGCCGACGACGAAACGGTGCGCGGCGATTTCAACAACACCCGGTTCGACCATGACGGCGTCGTCACGACCTTCACCCGCCGCGATGGCCACTTCTTCGTGAACACCGAGGGTGCGGACGGCGGCGAGGGCGAGTTCGAAGTCAAATATACCTTCGCCTACGAACCCCTTCAGCAATATCTCGTCGACATCGGAGGCGGACGGCTGCAGGCACTCGACATCGCCTGGGACACGGCCGGACGGCAGTGGTTCTGGCTCGGCGACGGCACTCCGGCCAGACCTGGCTCGACCTATCATTGGACAGGTCCCTTCTATCGCTGGAACCGTACCTGTATCGATTGTCATTCGACCGATCCCCAGGCGAAGTTTCAACCGCCGACGAATGAATACAAGTCGACCTACGTTGCCACCAGCATCGGCTGTCAATCCTGTCACGGTCCAGGCGCCAGGCACGTCGTTTCGGCGCAATCGGCGGATGTTTCATCTCCAATGACGGAAACAGGCTTGCCGAAAGTCGATGCGGGCATCTGTTTCGCCTGCCACGCCAGACGCACCCGGCTGCTGGACGGCTATCAGCCGGGCAAGCCCTTTCTCGACTATTTCTCCCCCGCCCTGCTCCGACAGGATCTTTATTTCCCGGACGGACAGATACTCGACGAGGTCTTCGAATATGGCTCGTTTCAGCAAAGCAAGATGGCAAGGGCGGGCGTGACCTGTCTCGACTGTCATTGGCCGCACGATGCCGGCCTCAAGGCCGAGGGCAATGCGCTGTGCACGCAATGCCACGCCGAGACAAAGCCCGAGCGCTTCGCCGACCAGGACCCGAGCGGCCTGTTCGACACGCCCGCACACACCCGCCATCAGGCCGGTTCGACCGGAGCGCAATGCACCAACTGCCACATGCCGGAGCGCACCTACATGAAGGTCGATCCGCGCCGCGACCACTCCTTCGTCATCCCGCGGCCCGACCTGTCGGCGAGCCTCGGGACGCCGAATGCCTGCACCACCTGTCATGTCGGCAGAACCAATGATTGGGCCGCCGAGACGATGGACGGATGGTACGGAACGCAATGGCGCGATCGCCCTTCGATCGCCCATGCCTTCGCCGGAGCCGCCAACGGCGATCAAGCAGCAGCGGGGGCTCTCCGCGCTTTTGTCAGCGACCATGACCAGGCGGGAATTGTCAGGGGCAGCGCCATCGCCGCGATGAGCGGGATCGGCGGCGTGGACGTCACCGCCGACATCCGAAGGGCCGCAGCCGATGCCGATCCGCTCGTCAGGCTCGGAGCCGCGGAAGCGGCAGGCAATATCCCGCCGGAGCAGCGGCTCAAGGCGATCGGCAATCTGGTGAGCGATGAAACGCGGGCGGTCCGCGTTGCCGCCGCCAATGCACTCGCCAGCACTCCTCCCGACCTCTTCGGCAATCGGCGAGGCCATTTCGAAACCGCTGTGGCGGAGCTGCGCGCCTATGTCGAAACGAATGGCGACGTGGCGGAAACACAAAGCAGCTTTGGCTTCTTCCTGTTCGCCAGACAGCGTACGGCCGAGGCCGAAGCCGCCTTCCGGCGAGCGATTTCTCTCGACCCGACACTGGCGGCAATGCGCGTCAATCTCGCCGAGTTCTACCGCGCCACCGGCCGGAACGACAGGTCGGAGCAGACTTATTCCGAAGCGATCCGGATCGCGCCCGAACGCGCGGATCTGCGTTACGGACATGCGCTGTCCCTTGTGCGCAAGCAGGCATTGGCCGAGGCGATAACGGAACTTGCAGAAGCGGTGCGCCTCGATCCGCAAAACTCCCGCTACAAGACGACCTTTGCCGTCGCTCTCGATTCGGCTGGCCGGACAGAAGAGGCGTTGGACAGGCTCGATGGTTGGACGGCGGGCGGAGACCCCGACATCATAGGCCTGGCACTCCAATTCAGTCTCAAGCTTCGACGGCTGCCGGAGGCGTTGAAACATGCGGAAGCTCTGGCGCGACTGAGGCCTGAGGACCGGGAGATTTCAGATCTCATCGGGCAGTTGAAGCAGGCGATCAACGGAAAATAGGTATTTAAGCTTGTTCAAATCTACTTCTCGCTGCACAGTGCCGACTCGGGACAGCAGTGCCGAGGCGATAAACGAGATCGGGGGATTCTCATGAAAGCCATATACTTGCGCTCCATTCTGTTGCTGGCGGGCATCTGCGCGGCATCTGTCGGCAATGCCGCCGATGTCACGCCGCTCACACCGGAAGCAAAAACCGTCGAGAGCCAGAGCGGCTGGGAATTCACCTTCGCTCCATATTTCTGGGCTGCCGGCTTATCCGGCGATATTGGGCAGTTCGGGCTTCCGGAAGTCCATGTCGACGCGGATTTCGGCGATATTCTCGACAATCTCGACTTCGCGTTCATGGCCGCAGGCGAAGCAAGATACGATCGCTTCAGCATCGTCGCTGACGTGATCTATACCAAGCTGGGTGCCGATGCCGACACGCCGGCCGGCATCCTTGCCGACAGCGTCGATGTGACGTCGAAGACCTTCGCGGGATTTCTTGGCGTCGGTTACGCCGTGCTCGAGGACCAAAATGGCCACCTCGATGTGGTCGGTGGCATGAAGGTCTGGTCGGCCAAAACCGAGATCTCCTTCAATGGCGGCATTCTGGCCGGAGTGGATGTCGAAGACAGTGCCACATGGGTCGATGCCGTCGCCGGCGTCAGAGGAAACTACTTCTTCACGCCGGAAATCTATCTCACCGGGTGGGGTCTGGTGGGCGCCGGCGGCGCCGATCTCGATTGGGACGTGGCGTTGGGTCTCGGCTACAAGTTCAACGACAGCATCTCGGCGATCGCCGGATATCGCGCACTCGGCGTCAACTACGAGAATGACGGGTTCGTCTTCGACGTCGTCCAGCAGGGGCCGATCTTTGGCGTAGCCATCCACTTTTAAGCGGACAAGCCGCTCGCAGGGGTGCGAGCGCGACGTCCCACGGCACTGAGAACGACGGAAAGAGACGCTATGAAAGAACGGCGGCTCTCTCTTCAGACTGTAATCCGGGCAACATGAACGCGGACCAGCCAAAGCGTCATGCCGGTCTCGCTGAACGCGCTGCGCCTGCGATATGGTAGTGCCCGAAATGCGGATTTGGTCTTGCAACTCCTGAGGAGGGCGTCAGCACCCGACCTTCGATTTCTTCAAGATGACGACATCCATTCTACCTTGTTGCGAAGGAGGTAGATGTCGCGACCTTCGCTTCCGGAGGTCAGGAACCGTTCCGGTTGCTTCTGGTCCGGATCATGATGAAAACTTCGGCGAGCAGTGCCGTCGCCTCGAGAAGGAGTGGGAAGCTTTCGTTGAGCCGCGGGGCTCCGATTGGGTTTCCCGTTCACGATCGCCTCGCCCTGGTCCAGCTGTCGCCGTCCTATTGCTTGGCAGCCGATTTCAGGACAAGGACCCCAACAAGGATTCGACCGTCGGTGAAGTACGGGTCGCCGCCGCCGTTGCGACCATCTTTTGTCGCACCGACGCCTGCGCGCTCGTAGGTCATGGAGATCTGTCCGGCGGCCTTGAGGTCGCCGATCACCAGTTCGCGCTCGGCGTCGAGATCGGGTCCGATATGGTGGGTGATCTGCCCGGTGTCGTGGCTGACTCCGACGCCGCGGTCGAAGCTGGCGGAGCCCAGCCACAGCGGCTGGCCGTCGGCGCCGGCCGTCGCCGTGCGCCAGAGGCGTATATGGTGGCGCTCGTCCGCGCTGCGCCCGACGGGCTTTTCAAAAGCCAGATCCTGCTTCCGGCCGTCGAAGAACAGCGGGCTGACGGGCGCATCGAGATCCGGCCGATCGAGCGCCACGCTCAGGCCGATTTCGACCGAGGAGAGCAATGTGATCCTGTCGGCCGGATCCCAGCCCGAGGCGGCGAAGGCCTTGATCACCTGCTGCTGCGGGCCGACGAGCCCGACGTTGATCGGGTCGCCCGGAATGTCGTCGTCGGTTGTAGTGACCATCCGGCTGAGATCGGCAACGGTGCTCCGGTCGCGGAAGATCCAAAGCTCCGGCATGACCAGGTAGCAGACGAGCAGATAGGCCACGAGGACGGCGACAAGAACGCCCGCAGCCGACTTCCATCTGCCTCGACTGCTTCTCCCCTGTTCCATTGCAATGTGCCGCTCCCGACTTCAGTAGCAGGGCGGATACGGATAGTAGCCGCAAGGGGGGTGATAGTAGTATGGCGCGGAAGCAGCCGCGGCACCGATGGCCGCACCCGTCGCGACTGCGGCGCCGTAGCGCGCCGCCGGGTGCGCGTACCATCCGCCATGGAAGCCGACAGCACCCACGCCGACCACGCCGACGCGCCCCATTCCGGCGCGCGCCACGAACATGTCGATGAAAAGCGAAGCCGGGCCATTGGCCTTTGTGAGTTCGCCCTCGAGAACCTTGACGTCAAAGATCAGAGTGCCGCCGTCCAGCTTTGGCTTGGTCAGGACCACCACCGCGTCGTCGATAGCGGCGCCATCGCTGCTCATGACGGAGATCGTCGCGTTAGGCGGGTCGATCGCGAAGCTGTCCTTGCCCTCGTCCCATTCCTTGATGAACTCGGTCGTAAGAACATGTCCGGCCGATCGTACGGGACGATCGGCGAACACGATGGAGTTCGGGGTGACGCCCGTCATCGTCAGCTTGCCGTCGACCAGCGTCGCCCCGCTGGAGTTGAGGACGGCGAGCGACGGCACCATCTTCGTGGCCGTGGTCGCTCCAATGGTCTTGGCGGCGGGTGCCGTGATCGCGTCTTCGGCCGCCGCTCCCGCGAACGACACGAGGCAGGCTACGGCGAGAGTGCCGATCCGTATATCGCGTTTCATGGAGAATTCTCCTGTTTGCTACTTCACGAGACCGAGGTTCACGAGCTGGACGCGCCGATTGTCGGCGGCCTGCGGGTTCGACGGATCCACGAGCCACTCCTCGCCGACGCCGATCGCGAACAGACGGTCCGGAGCGATGGCGAAGGTCGTCGACAGCGCCTCCGTAATCGCCTTCGCCCGCTTCTGGCTGAGGTCCAGATTGTGCTTGGCGTCGCCCGTCGAGCTCGTGTGTCCGACGACAAGGAACTTGTAGCGCCGCAGGTTCGGATGATGCAGGGCGTCGGCGATCATGCCGACAGTGCGATAGGATTTCGGTTCGATGGCGACGGAGTCGTTCTCGAAGTCGATCTCGACGATGAGCTGCGACAGCTTCGAAAGTTTCTGCCAGTCGGGAAGCGCGGCGACGCCTTTGCCTGCACTCGCCGCCGCTTCTTCCATAAGCAAGGCGAGGTCGATGGCCGGCGCTCCACCCTGCAATCTGCCGAGCGTGCGCACCACCTGCGGACCGCTCAGTTCCTGGGTGAACGAGTAGCCGGGTGCGAGCAGCAGTCCGGCGGCAAATATCGTCGCAAGTCGAAAGCTCTTCATGATCCTTTTTCCCTTCAACATCGTTCACCGCCAGCCGGCGTCGATGATCGCCTGGCCGCACTGGCCTTCGTTCACGCGCGTCGCCTTGTTCAGGCAGGAAAGAATGTTTCCCTCGCCCACCACGCCGCTGCAGAACTGTGCAACATAGTGCTTGCACATCGCGGTGAACGACGACTGGGCGGCAAGGCGCTGCTCGATCGAGGTGGTGACGCTCGCCAGTGTCGAGGTGCAGGTCGGCGAGACTTTTGCGGCATGGGTCTCGAGGCAGTTCTGGATGCGGCCGCTCCCGAGGTTCAGGCCCTTGCAAAACTTCTTGATGTCGGATCCGCAATCGTTGGCGAGCGTGCTCACCGCGTCGGCAAAGCTGATGGTGTCGGCACGGGCCGCACCGCTGAGTACCAGGAACGCGACCAGCGCCCCTCCTAACAGTCTGGTTCTCGTCGACATGCTACCCCCATCGTGAACGATTGATCGTCGGAGAAACTCTCCGCACGCATCTGGTGCGCTTTCGGGGATGAGAAGGGAAGTATGTTACAGTTACATGGACCGTAGGAGACGGCGTTCAACGCGTCGCCGCGCCGATGGATGTGGAAGCTACTCGCCGTGCTCTGGCGGCCGATCCTCCATCGCCTTCCCGACCCTATCCAGCTCGAGCAAGGAGCAGAATAGTCCGAAGAGCGTCGCCGTGACATACAGGCTCTTCACGAAGGTCTGAGCGAGCGGCGGAAAGGCGTCGAGTTCCGGCAGGTGCCTGAAGAAGATGGCCGAGAAGAGCGCACCGCCGAAGAAGAAGCTCACCCTGCTGGCGAAGAAGAGCAGATGCGCCACGAATACGCTGTGAAACGGCCGGGTGACCGGCACCCATTTCAACCGTGTCCAGTAACAGCAATGAAGCAGCGCGGCGCTGGCAACAATCCCGCCCTGGTCAGAGAGAGCGAGCATGGCGCTCCCGAGGTGGGTGATCAAGCCGTGAAAGATGGGGAACACGATCCAGAACAGGGTCAGGGCCGCGGCGGTCTGAGCTGCGAGGAGACCCAGATAGATCCATGGTGCCGACGGCCCTGATCTTGATTTCAAGCTCCGCCTCCCCGCAGTCCTGCTGATCGTTGCTATGGCGCATGAGCCAGAAGTCTCAAGGCGCCGTGGGTGATGCCGGCGGCGCACGCATGTTTCCGGCCGAGGCCGATCCGACATACCAGTCGGATCAGCATTGGAGTTCATCGCATATTCGAGCGTCACTCGACCGGTTCGAACTCTCCTGGCTTCCAGGTCTTGTCGAACCATGGCTCCAGGGGCCCGTAGAGGCGAAGAAGGACGTTCCAGCCCTTGCCCGGCACTGTCTGGACCCAGTTGGCCTCATGGCCTTTTGGCGCCGTCGGACCGAACCAGACATCGACGGACGAGTCCGCGTTGATCAAGATATCTTTCTTGTCGCTTCCGATACTGGGGAATTGCCGGTCCGTCTGCAGCATCGAACGCGTCTGGTTGTCATAGGCCACGAACGACCAGAATTCCTTTGCAGGAATGTTTGGCGGCAGGTGAATTTTATAGGTCTTGCCGCCGTCGAACGGCTTGCCGTCCTTGTCGGTCGTGGCGCCGGCATATTGCGAGCCGACGCCGACGCGCTTTATCGCCATCGCCGGCGTGATGCCCGTCGCGTAGTAGTGGAACAGGACGCGGGCATCCAGATAGCGAACGCCGGGCTGCAGAAGAAACTCGTAGCTGCCGCCGACAAAGCCGGTGAACCAGGCACTGTTCGGATAATAATAGGCGTCCTTCATGCGCGTCTTGAAGGTGATGGTGCGCGCCGTTGCATTGCCGACGGCCACGGCTTCGGTGAGGATCTTCTTCATTCGTTCGTCGGGTGCGAAGGCTTTGCCCTTGACGATGCCGATCGCTGCGAGCTGTCCCAGCACTTCCGGATGATAGGCTTCGTTCGGCTCGTACTGGACGATGGCGTTCACTTCCTCGTAGAAATGGAAATTATTGGCATGGATCGTGTTGAACTCCTTGCCTGAGACGTTGACGATCTTCATGGGCGGCGGACTCCCAGCCTCCGAAAGCGGATAGACCTTGGCGAATTTCCTGGTGTTTTCGACGGCCGTCGTCGTGGTGCCGCTTTCGAGGAAGCCGCGCCAGAAGAACAGGTTCCCGTAGGTCGAGGACCGCAATACGTGGTAACCCTCGGGGACTACGCCGTCGTAGCCCGGTGGCAAGAGCAGGTACTTTCCACCCTTGCCCTTGTCCGGGCCGGCATTGCCGACGTCCCCGACATATTGGAACCAGTGGTTGTCGATCATGCCCAGTATGTTGGGCGGCGTTTCGATGACCAGCGGACCCGCCTTGGTGTCGAGCCACATGAGATTGTAGATGCTTTCGGTGTTGCCGGTCAGGAACAGCGAATGCGAATCCATGAGATTTTCGAATATCAGAATGGTTTGGTTGTTGTCGGCGCCCTGGCCGGCCAGTCCAACCCGAAGGGCTTCGACCGAAGCGCCGGGCATCGCATTGAGAAAAGCGTCCACGCCTCGCATGAAATCGAGATTGTCATAGATCTTTTCCGAAGTTGCGTCGTCCGGAAAGCCGTCGAAAAAGTTCAGCTTGCCAATCCTGGTGTCGACGCTCTCCGGCGTGACGATCGAATCCGGTATCGGCGTCGCCATCTTCGTCTTCGGTGCTTCGGCGGAAGCGGCCCCCCAGCCCATCAGCAGCACCGCGGCAGTAGCGTAAACCCGTCTCGTCGCGCTTTTCATTGCTCTCTCCTTGTCGACCGCCCCGTCGGTCGTTTTTCATGAGGTCGCCAATCTGTGTGCATTCGGCGGCGCGAAGGGAAGTATGTTACGGTTACACGACCGTAGCTTGCGGCGGGCCGCGGCCGGACGCCGGCTAGAACTTTACCGCCAGTCGCGTGAAGACGCCGTGCTGGGTGGCGTCATACTGGAAGCCACCTTCCTGATAGCCGGTGTAGAGCGCCTTGTAGCCGACAGACGAAGCGAGCGTGTCCGTCCAATTGTAGCCGACCGTCGCGGTTCCCTGCAGAGTGATGTCGGACGCGACGCCGTAGCCGCCGACGTCGGCCATTGACATCCACGAACCATTTGCTGTTGTCGAGGCTTCGACATGTCTGCCGCGGGCGCCGGCGCAAGGGATAGCCGATCACGCCAGAAACACCCGTATGTTACCTTATCGGATTGTCCCGCGGACTATTGGCGTGACCATTTCTGCGACTCGCAGACGACCTTCATCACGCAGCCTTTGAGGGTGACGGTGTCGCCGGAGACGCTGATGGTGCCGTCGTAGGTCTTCTTCGCGCCAGGATCGGTGATCTTGCCGGAATAGCTGCCGCCGCTGCCTTCGAACGCGCCGATCTTCTCGCCGGTATGCTTGCCGCTCTTCAGCGTGATGCAGAAACCGCCGCCGCACGGCTCGATCGCGGCGGTGTCGCCGAGCGTCGTCTTCCAGTTCCCGACGATCGGCTCTGCTGCGCTCGCCAGTCCGGCCGACATCAGCAGTGCTGTGACGGAGATCAGGATGGGTTTCATGGTAGGGGTCCTCGCATGGCTGGCCCGCCGCCGGGCCGGTGACCGAATGGACCACACATGCGCTGCCGACCGCAAGAAACTCGCGGTGTGTTACTGTAACCTACATGGAGCCGGCCGGGTTCTGTGCCATCCTCACGACGACGACGCGATATGCGCCCCCCGCGTCGCCTGGCCGGGAGCCGATGCAATGGAATACGACACGGAGTTCGCCAAGCGCAGATTTCCCGAGCAGACTCTGGAGATCGAAGCGCTTGCCTCCCGCAGTGAAAGCTTCCGGGAACTGTGCAATGACTTTTCCATCGCCGACCAGCTCGTGCGGGACTGGGACTCGTCTACGGCTCCGGAACGAGACGCCCGTTATGCCGAGGCGCTGGAACTCATGGACGGCCTCGCCGCGGAAATCCACACCATGCTGGACTTTGCCAAGGTCGTTCCATTACCGGTCGCCAGATGAACGCGCGCTCCGAATCACCGGCACTTCGGCAGCAACGGAAAAGGTACGACATGCATCGACTGATGGCGATCATCCTGATCTTCGCGGTCGCTCTGATCATGGCGGCCTTGGCAGCCTGGGGTTCCCTCGCCCTATGGTATCGCCTGTCCCTGCCCGATGCCGGCCGGGCGATCGGCGCTGGCGTCTTCCTCCTCTTTGGTCTCTTCTCTGTGGCGGCGCTTGCCAGCCGGCTACGCATCAAAGCACTCCTTTCCTTCGTGGTCGTCTTCGCGCTCGTTCTCTTCTGGTGGAACTCGATCAAGCCGGACGCGAACGCCGCATGGGCGCCGGATGTCGCCCGCCAGGTCACGGGTCGGGTCGAGGGAAATTCGCTGACCTTGACCGACGTCCGGGACTTCGAGTGGCGAAGCAATTCCGACTTTACCGAGCGGTGGACGACGCGAACCTACGATGTGAGCAAGGTGAGGACGGTCGACCTGTTCATGTCATACTGGGCGGGGCCGAAGATCGCCCATGTCATCTTCAGCTTCGGCTTCGAAGGCGACGAGCAGCTTGCTTGGTCGATCGAGGTACGCCACAAGGTCGGCGGCGGGTTTTCTCCCCTTGCCGACCTCTTCAAGAACGACCCGCTGGTGGTTGTTGCCGCGGACGAACGCGACGTCGTCGGCGTCCGCTCCAACGTGCGTGGCGAGGACGTCCAGATCTACCGGCTGAGAGCCACTCCCGAGCAGGCGCGGAACCTGCTGCTCGAGTATGTCGCCGAGGCCAACGCGCTCGCCCGGACGCCGCAGTTCTACAACTCGATCACGACGAACTGCACGACGACCGTGGCCAAGCTGATGCGGGTCGCTGGAGACAAGGTGCCGTTCGACTGGCGGCTGATCGTCAATGGTTATCTTCCCGACTACGCCTATGACCGGGGAGCCGTCGACACGTCGATGCCGCTCGACCGCCTGCGGGAGATTGCCAAGATCGACGTGCGGGCGCGGGCGGATGGATTGTCGCCCAACTTCTCGAAGGCGATCCGTCTCGGCGTGCCCCTCCCCGTCGTCGTCGCCAGGCCGTAACGTACAGTAACATACGAAGGGAATCGCGATGATTGAGGCATGGTCCGCCCTGTCAGGAATTCCAGGGGCGAAGTTTCGCCTATGCCCTTATCCAGGACCGAACTTATGAACCTCATCAAGCACATTCAAAACCTCGCGGCGGCTGCGGCCATCCTGATGATGGTGGCCGCGCCAATGCTCGCTCCGACCTCGGCCGAAGCCCGCCGTGCGGTGGTCGGCTGCGGAGCCAGAGGATGTGCGGCCGTCGGCAATCGCGGCGCCGTCGTGGTCCCTCGCGCGTCCGTCAGGCGCGGGGTCGTCGTCGTCAATCCTCGCCGCTATTGGCCCGCCGGGGGTGCGATCGCGGCTGGAGCCGCCATCGGATTCATCGCGGGCGCCGCGGCGGCCTCGGTCGCCGGAACGCCGCCGAAGTCCGGCATGTGCTGGTATTATACCGACAGCACCAAAAAGACGGATTTCCGGGACGTCTGCCCACAATAGCGACCGCCGTGAGCATCGAGCGCGGCGAATCGATTTCAACAGGGGACTTGAGCTTGTTTGCTTCGTTGACTGCTGGTCGTATCCGGCGACTTCTTCCATGCCTCGTGCTGGTCGTGCTCGCTGGCTGCGGCGGACATCCGAAGGGCGTACTGTCACCCGTTGCAGACACCGCGCCGGATACCAGTCGCGTCGACATGCTCGTCGCGACCACGCGCGCCCGATCGTCTGTTCCGGGCGAGATGTTTACGGGCGAGCGTGCCCGGACGCCGTCCTTCGCGCAGATGAGAGTTTCACTGCCCAAGGTCCGCAAGGAAGGCGACGTCGCCTGGCCGAGGAAGCTGCCTTCCAATCCGAAGACCGACTTCGCCACGCTGAAGGCCGACGAGCTCAGTCTCGAGGGGGCGAAAATCTGGCTGAACGCCTCGGTCAAAAGGAACCGCGACCAAAGCGTGCTGGTCTTCATCCATGGCTTCAACAACCGCTTCGAGGATAGCGTCTACCGCTTCGCTCAGATCGTCCACGATTCCAATGTCCACAGCACGCCGGTCCTTGTGACCTGGCCATCGCGCGGCAGCCTGCTCGCCTACGGTTATGACCGCGAGAGCACCAACTACACGCGCAACGCGCTCGAGACGCTATTCCAGTATCTCGCCAAAGACGCGACCGTGAAGGAAGTCAACGTGCTGGCCCACTCGATGGGCAACTGGCTGGCGTTGGAAGCGCTCCGGCAGATGGCGATCCGCAACGGCGGTCTTCCGGTGAAGTTCAAGAACGTCATGCTGGCCGCTCCGGACGTCGACGTCGACGTCTTCCGGTCGCAGATCGAGGACATGGGCGACCCTCATCCGCAGTTCACGCTCTTCGTGTCGCAAGACGACAAGGCGCTTGCCTTCTCGCGGCGGGTCTGGGGCAACATCCCGCGGCTCGGTTCGATCGATCCGGAAACCGCGCCGTACAAGGCCGAACTCGCCGACTACAAGATCTCGGTGATCGATCTGACCAGGATCAAGGTCAGCGACGACCTCAATCACAGCAAGTTCGCGGAATCGCCGCAAGTCGTCCAGCTCATCGGCGCGCGGCTGTCCGAAGGGCAGACGCTGACCGACAGCCGGGTCGGCCTCGGCGACACGATCCTTGCAGGGACGACGCATGTGGCTGCGGCGGCCGGAAGCGCCGCGGGCCTCGTACTGACCGCCCCCGTCGCCGTGCTCGACGCCGATAGTCGCAGCAACTACGCCCATCATGTCGGCGGTCTGACCGGACAAGACGGCGGCACGCAGAAGATCGCGGTCAAGAACTGCGCTGCGACGCCGGCCGACCCGGCCTGCCGGAAGCAACGATAGCAGGAGGCGCCCGCTTGAAGTTCGGCCGCCACGCCTGGCACGCTCTTCGTCATGCCCGTTCATCGCCCTCATCGTCCCCAACCGGTTGCCCGGCCCATAGGTGATCCGCCTTGAAACTTCTTTCAGGTAGACGAAGAGCTCTCCGGGGGTTAGGTTGCATAAGGGGACTTTAATACAAGCTTTAACTGTCGCGCACCTGTGTGACGAGGGGGAGGATGCAATGCAGACCTCGGTGCCTTTGCCTGACGATCAGGCCGAGCGCCCCTGTCCGAACCATGAGGAGGTCAGGGCGCAGCTTGAGCGGATTCTGTCCAGCCGCGAGTTTCCCCGCGCCGGACGTGGCGCTGCCTTCCTGAAATATGTCACCGAGGAAACGCTTGCAGGCCGGTCACAGCGTCTCAAGGCGTATTCGATCGCCATCGAAGTGTTCAACCGAAGCGCAGGCTTCTCGCAGGAGGATCCAGTCGTCCGCATCGAGGCCGGACGTCTTCGCCGGGTCATCGAACGCTACTATCTCGTTGCAGGCCAACGCGATCAGATCCGCATCGATATCCCCAAGGGCGGCTACGTTCCGACCTTTACGTGGAACTACGCGCCGACGAAAGCGGCCGGGGATGCGCCGAACGGAGACGTCGTCGAACCCCGGGTTTTCGCGTGGCGGCGACGCGCCTGGCCCATGCTGGCCGCGCTCGTGGCATTCGTCTGCGCGGGGCTTGGCTACTACGCGGGAGTTCTGACGGGGCCGGCCACCGGTCGTTCCGCCGGGCAGGTTCCGGGCGAGCCGACCCTTGTAATCGCACCTTTCGCGGACCTTGGCGACGGCCCCCAGGCTGCACGATATGCCGCCGGCCTGACCGAGGAGCTTCTAACCGCCCTTCCCCGCTTCAAGGAGATCACCGTCTTCGGCCGCGAGACATCGAAGGCACTGCCTCCAGGCGTCGAGGCGTCGCAGGTGCGCGAGGGACTTGGCGCGCACTACCTTCTCGCGGGCGGGGTCCGCGTCGCGGGCGACAAGATACGCGTGACCGTGCGTCTCGTCGACACCTCCGAAGGATCCATCCTGTGGTCGCAGCACTACGACGAGGATCTGGACACGCACGAGCTCTTCGTTATTCAGACGGATGTCGCGAGCAAGGTGGCGACGGCGATCGCCCAGCCTTACGGCATCATCGCGAAGTCGTTGGCGGCCAACCCGCCGCCGGACGATGTCGGCGTCCATGACTGCACGTTGCGCTTCTACGCCTACCGCGAGGAGCTGAACCCGGAAGCGCATCTGATCGCGCGCGACTGTCTGCAGAACGCCGTGGCGCGTTTCCCAGGCTACGCGACCGCTTGGTCGATGCTCTCGTTCATCCATCTCGACGAGGGGCGCTTCGGTTTCAATCCACAAAGTGACAAGGCTACCGCGATGGAGCGATCGCTGGGTTCGGCGCGGCGGGCGGTCTCGCTCGAACCCGACAACACTCGCGCCCTGCAGGCGCTCATGACGGCCCTATTCTTCAACAACGAGACGAAAGAAGCCTTCGAGGTCGGCGAAGCGGCGCTCGCCGCCAACCCGAACGACACGGAGTTCCTCGGGGAACTCGGAACGCGCGTCGCGTTCTCGGGGCAATGGAAGCGCGGCGCGGAACTGCTGGATCGTGCGATCGAGCTCAATCCGGGCGGTGCGGGATATTACTTCGGGACACGCGCCCTGATCGCCTGCATGCTCGACGAGCATGAGATGGCGGTGCAGCTGATCCGTAAGGCCGACCTGCAGAAATTCCCACTCTTCCATGGCGTTGCGGCGGTCATCTATTCCGAGGCGGGCCTGCTGGCGGAAGCAAAGCGCGAGGGCGAGGTGTTCATGAAAATGCGCCCTGACTATCTGCCCAACATCGTGACCGAGAACCGGAAGAGAAACCTGTCGTCGAAGGACAGCATGCGCATGATCGCAGCGCTTCGGCGGGCTGGACTGCCAGTACCCAGCGCGACGGATATCGAAGCCGAGTTCAGCGTCTCCGACGCCTCATACGGCCCGTGAAGGCCGTACGCTACAGTAACATACGTTTCTTCTTCCTGCCCGTTCCGTCATTCTTCCAGCGCATGATCCGAGGCTCGCTCACCGCCAGCCTCGGCATCGGATGGAGACAGAGCAAATGGCAGGACCACATCGAACCGCACTCTCCCGCTGAAGAGGTCACTGACGCTCGCCGTCGCCGCGACCCTCGGCATGGGGGCGCTGGCCTACGGTCAGGATTCCAGCTCTGATCTCGCCAAGAAACTTTCGAACCCGATCGCCTCGCTCATCAGCGTTCCCTTCCAGCAGAACTATGACCATGGCTATGGTCCACTCGATGGCGACAAGGCGACCCTGAACATCCAGCCCGTGATCCCCTTCTCGCTGAACGCCGACTGGAACCTGATCTCCCGCACGATCCTTCCCGTGACCTACCAGAACTACATCGCCGGGCCATCCGGCTCGCAGTTCGGTCTGGGCGACGTCCTTCAGAGCTTCTTCCTGTCGCCTGCCGAGCCGACCGATGGCGGCGTCATCTGGGGCGCGGGACCCGTCTTCCTCATCCCGACCGCGACCGACGATCTGCTCGGCGGCGAGAAATGGTGCGCAGGACCGGCCATTGTCGCGCTGAAGCAGGACGGCCCCTGGACTTATAGCGTGCTGGCCAACCACATCTGGTCGTTCGCCGGCAACGAGGACCGCAACGACATCAGCAACACGTACATGCAGCCCTTCCTCTCCTACACGACGCCGACGGCATGGACGTTCGCGCTGAATACGGAATCCACATACGACTGGAAGACGCATGATTGGTCGGTGCCGATCAATGTGACCGTCTCGAAGTTGGTCAAGGTGAACGAGCAGCCGATCAGCCTGACGGCCGGACTTCGCTACTGGGCGTCGGCGTGCGGGTCGGGCTGACCTTCCTGTTCCCGAAGTAGTCGCAAAACAGCGCCTCATGGTCAGGACCAGGTCGGCTCTTTCGATCGACGTCCGCGACAGCATGACCCTTCCCCCGCCACCGTGCCGATCGCACGACGCGAACCGAAAGGACGTCCAAAAATGCTCACGAAACGCGATCTGCTCCGCTCTGCCGGTGGTGGCCGCATTCGTCGCCGCAACGGCGAAGTCCGAACAAGGCCGAATGGCCGAGCCTGCTGGAGGCCAAGGACATCGCTGAAGAAGGCTTCGTCTACGGCCTGCCGCTGGTGATGAACTACGCGGTGATGCAGGAGTTCGCCGTGGACAAGAACTCGGGACAGTTCAAGGCACCGTTCAACCACATCAACAACATGCAACATGTCGCCACTCCGGACGATACGGCGGTCATCACGCCGAACAGCGACACGCCCTACTCGATCCTATGGCTGGACTTGCGGGCCGAACCGATGGTCATCTCGGTGCCGACGGTCGAGAAGGAACGCTATTACTCGGTCCAGCTCATCGACGGCAACACCTACAATTTCGGCTATATCGGCTCGCGCGCCACGGGAAGCGAGCCGGGCTCCTATCTCGTTGTCGGACCCGACTGGAACGGCGAGAAGCCCGGAGGCATCAAGCAGGTCTTCACCTCGAGCACCCCGTTCGTATTTGCCAACTTCCGAACACAGCTTATCGGACTGGTGACTTCGTCCCGCTAGGCGATCATCCTTCCAGCCTGCTCGTCTTTTGAAAGCCTGGCGTCCTCCTGGAGCTGGAATAACGGACGCAGAGACGCTTAAAACTAGTGCGATTCAAAAACATGAAACTAGCGCGGCTGATATGCAAGTTATTAGTGTTTGAAAAAGGCGTAAAATTAGTGCAATAACAATGCACAAAAGTAGTGAACCCCCTGCCTACCCCTCGCCGCCGGAGGCCAACATGGCGAAACCTAACGAACTGCTCGCGACGTCCCTGGCTGAACTGAGGGGAGTGACGCAGAACGGAACCCGATCGGTGGTAAAATCCGAAGAGCTCAGCCGTGTCCACCGGGAACGACTACAGGACAATGGGTTCCTCGAAGAAATCATGAAGGGCTGGCTTGCTGTGAACTCGCGACCGTCGGCCAGCAACAGAATTGATGCGGCATGGAGCACCGTCTACTGGGAGTTCGTTGCCAAGTATCTCGACGACCGCTTCGCCGATGGATGGCGGCTCTCCGCGGAGGCGTCCGTGGCGCTATGGTCAGAAAACCACTCCATTCCTGGGCAGGTTATCGTCAGAAGCCCGAAGGCGAACAATCAACTTGTGAAACTACCGAGCAATACATCGCTCTATCTGCTGCGCTCAAAGGAAAACGAGGTCGCCGAGACGAGAGAACGATTGAGATTGATGTCGGTGGAGGAGGCGATCTGCAATCTGTCGCCGGAGTCGTGGAAAACGGCAGCGACCGATGTCATCGCGGTCATTGGCTCCATCCGCGGAACAAGTACGTTGCTGCAATACCTGTTGGACGGCGGCCGGAGCCACGTCGGCGGTCGTATCGCTGGAGCCCTGCGCCATCTCGGCAGGACAAGAGACGCGGACACGATCATCAAGACCCTGGAATCGGCCGGCTACAACCCACACGAGAACAACCCGTTCGACACGGCAGTCAACGTGGTCACGCTGGACGCGCGACGTACTCAAGCGCCGTCCGCTACCCGGATCAAGAACCTCTGGGCGAAAATGGCGAAAGACGTCCTCGATCACGTCGGATTCCAGCAAGTGCGTATCAACGACCGGGACGGATATATCGCGGACATTGATGAGCGCTATGTGGCCGACGCCTTGAACTCGCTTTCGATCGAGGGTTACGAGGTGTCGGAAGAGCTGATCCGGAGGGTACAGGACGGTCAATGGAAACCGGACGAGGACGCCAGGGACTACGAGACCAAGAACGCGCTTGCCGCCAAGGGATACAGACTGGCTTTTGAGGAGGTGCGGGAGGACATCAAGAAGATCCTTGATGGAGCGCCTACCGGCGAACTGCTCGAGGCACGGCACCAAGATTGGTTCCGTGCCATGTTCAGTCCCTCGGTGAACGCAGGCATCATCAAGGCGCATCAGCTGGCTGGCTATCGGTCGCACAATGTTTATCTGCGAGGATCTTCGCATGTCCCGTTGCCGCCACATGCGATCGCCGACGCGATGGACGCGCTCTTCGAAAGCATTTCGGAGGAGTCCGACGCGCGCGTGAAGGCGATCCTCGCGCCGTTCCTATTCACCTATATCCACCCATTCCCGGACGGGAACGGACGCGCGGCGCGCTTTATTATGAATGCGCTTCTTGCTGAGAGCGGAGCGCCATGGACCGTCATACCTGTCGCGCGCCGTGACGAGTACATGAACGCCTTGGAAGAGGCGAGCCAGCACGAAAACATCGTCTCCCTCACAAACTTTGTCTCCGAGCTGGTTAAAGCGCCGGCACCATCCACGCAATCCACCGGTGGCCGGAAAGGCAACTAGAGCAGAGGCAGGTCCGGCTGCTCCTGCCGCTTGCCTCAAGGCCGGCATTGACACCGAGAGTCAACGCGCACTTCATTCATTTCGTGACAGGCTCGGCAGGTTCGACGCCAGTCCCTCCGCGACCTTACCGAGCGGTGACGGCGCAGATATTCAGCCCGCTCGATTGCTCCACGTGACGGAGGCCAAGATCCGTCCGATGCGGCAATTCGTCCTGCATTGGCGCCACGTTGCGGTGAGTGGCCCAGTGCGTGAAGGATGGCCGGGTCCGCTGCTGGCGACCCCTGAACGCAAAATTCAAAGGTCCGAGTCTTAGCGCGACATTGGCTGCCCTATCTCGCCGATCCACGATTGCGGTATATCGTGCCATCGTGAAACTCCTCAGTCATAGTGCGACAGCTTCAGGTCTGAAAAAAAAGCGCGGCGCAGTAGTAGCAAAAGCTCAACCTTCTTTTGGTATCGCTGGAGACGATTGCGTTGGAGACGATTTCGGCGATGAAAATTCCGACAGTGATGGTTCTGATGGCGGCACTTCTGCAGCCGGTCTCAGCCTTCGGCGAGACCGAATGGATAGGCGGCGCGAGACAATGGTCGGTCGGCTTTGCCAACGAAAGCCCGCATCCCTATTGCCGCCTGCTGTGGGACAGCGAGATCGGCAAGACGATGGAATTCCGGCAGAGCGCGACCGAGACGTTCTGGCTGGTCGCAAAGACCACATGGGACATTCCGGCCGACACCAAGACCGAGGTGACGCTGACCGATCGTAAGGTGACGAAAGTGATCGCTGCCGATTTCTTCGACAAGAACACGCTTCGCCTCTGGGGCCCGGCCAGCAAGGGGAGCGCCGGGCTGAAGAAGATCATCAAGAATTCCTTTTCCGGAATGCCTGACGTGCAGATCACCTTTGCCGGCGACGAAGGCGACTGGACGCTGCCGCTCTCGCGGGTGGATCAGCTCTATCCGACCTTCGTCCAGTGCCTCAAACGTCTCGAGGTCGGCGAAAAGCCAAAGCAGAATTCCGAAACCCAGCCGTTCTGAGGCCGATCAGAACGGCGGCGCAGTCTCGCCGATCAGGCTGCGGACAGCCTCGATATCGCCGTTGAGCGGCCGTTCGTCGCCATAATGGGAAACATGTTCCCGCACCGCCTTGTAGACAAGGTCGGTGCCTGGCGCCCGCGGCGCGGTGGCCGCCAGGAAATCATGCGCCTGGGCAGCGGCCATCAGCTCGATCGCCAGGATATATTCGGCATTGTCGATGACGGTGAGCAGCTTGCCGGCGGCGGCCGTCGGATGCGCGAGAAAATCTTCCTGCAGGCCGGAGGTCAGCCCGCCGTCCATGGAAGCGGGTGCGGCAAGGCGGCGGTTTTCGTTGCTGAGTGCGGCAGCGGTATATTGGGCGATCATCAAGCCCGAATGGCTGCCGGCATCGCTGGCCAGAAAGGGCGGCAGGCCGCTCACCAGTGGATTGACCAGCCGGTCCATGCGCCGCTCGCTGATCGCGCCGAGCTGTGCGAGCGCAATCGCCAGGCTATCGGCCGCCTGCCCGAGCGCCGGGGCGACCGCATGCGCCTCGGAGGAGACGATCGGCTGTTCCGGCGTGCCTGAGACCGCCGGATTGTCCGTCACCGAGGCAAGCTCCTGATCGACGACGCGGGCGGAATTGTCGAAGACGTCGCGGGCGGCGCCATGGGCATGCGGCACCGAACGAAGGCTGAGCGCATCCTGCGTGCGCCGGCCGAAGGCGGCGGCGACAAGGCCGCTGCCGGCAAGCCGCGCGCGCAGGCTCGCTCCGACCTTCTCTATTCCCGCCGATGGGCGCAGTGCCAGCACGGCGGCGTCGAAGGCGGCGATCTGGCAGCCTGCCGCTTCCAGCGTCAGGGCTGCGATCGCATCGGCCCAGTCGAGCAGCCGTTCGGCGCGTGATAGCGCGACAGTGGTCAAGCCGGTGGCGCAGGCCGTGCCGTTGACAAGGCTCAAGCCCTCCTTGGCGCCGAGCACCAGCGGTTCGAGCCCGATCGCAGCAAGCGCCTCGCGGCCGCTCATGCGCCGGCCGCCCAGGTGAGCGCTGCCTTCGCCGATCAGAACAAGGGCAATATGGGCATTGTGGACGAGATAACCGGCAGAGCCCTTGGATGGCACGTCGGGAATGCAATCATGTTCCAGCAGGGCCGCAAGATGCTGGACGATCTCGCGCCGCACGCCGGAATGGCCATGGGCGAAATTGGCAATCTCGGCGGCGATGATGGCGCGCACTTCCCGGGCGGCCAGCAATGGCCCGACGCCGCAGGCATGGCTGAGCACGATGCTGCGCGACAACAGGCTCTGCGAGGCCCGATCGACCACCGTATCCGCCAATGCCCCGACGCCGGTATTGACGCCGTAGGCGCGCACGCCCGTCTCGACGATGCGCGCAACGATGCGGCTTGCCTGCTCGACCCGCCCCCAGGCGGCGAGCGACAGCGCAAGCGCTTCCCCTGCCCCGACGCGCGCGACATCGCGCCAGGTGAGCCCCGCATCGATGGTGATCGTCATTGACCGCTTCCGAAATGGCCGATGAACTGGCGGAAGGCAGGTGTCGCGCCGCCGGTGAACATCTCGTCCGGCTTGCCGCTGCTTTCGATCAAGCCTTCGCGCATGAAGACGACGCGGTTCGAGACGTTGCGGGCAAAGCTCATCTCATGGGTGACGACGAGCATGGTCATGCCTTCCTCGGCAAGCGCGCGCATGACGCGCAGCACCTCGCCGACAAGCTCCGGATCGAGCGCCGAAGTCGGCTCGTCGAACAGCATCACCTTCGGTTTCATCGCCAGCGCCCGGGCAATCGCCGCACGCTGCTGCTGGCCGCCGGAAAGATGGGCCGGATAGGCATGACGTTTATCGGCGATGCCGACCTTTTCCAGCAGCGCTTCGGCCTCGGCGATGCAGTCGGCGCGCGGCCGCTTCAACACATGGATCGGGCCCTCGATGACGTTCTGCAGGATCGTCATGTGGGACCAGAGATTGAAGGACTGGAACACCATGCCGAGCTCGGAGCGGATATGGTCCACCTGCTTCTGGCTGGCCGGCTTGCTCCGCCCGCCCTTGTGCACCATGCGGACCTCCTCGCCGTCGACCCAGATCTCGCCGCCACTGGCGGTCTCGAGCATATTGATGCAGCGCAGAAAGGTCGACTTGCCGGAGCCGGAGGCGCCGAGCAGCGAAATCACGTCGCCGTCTTCCGCATCGAGGGAAATGCCGCGCAAGACCTCGTGCGTACCGAAGCTCTTGCGGATATTGCGGACCGATAGTCGGGTTACGCCTGGCATGGGTGCTCCAATCGGGTCAAAAAGCCGCTTACGCCTTCAGCGCCTGCGGGGCGGCGCGGCGGTGTCGGGACAGCGAATATTCGAGCAGAGCCATGCCCTGCAGGATGATGAAGTTGAGGACGAGATAGATGATCGCCGCGCAGAGAAAGACTTCCATCGTACGGTAGGTCTGCGAGATCAGCCGCTGGGCGACGCCGGTCACTTCCCAGACGGTGACGAGGCTTGCGAGCGCCGTCGACTTCATCATCAGCACGATCTCGGTGGAATAGGCCGGCAGCGCGTGGCGGAAGGCGATCGGCGCCAGGATACGGCGGACCAGCAGGAAGCCGGACATGCCGATCGAGCGCGCCGCTTCGATCTCCTTCGGCGAGACGGCGCGAATGCCGCCACGGAAGATCTCCGCCGTGTAGCCGGCGGTGCAGAGCGCCAGCGACAGCACGGCGCAGACCATCGGCTCGCGCAGGAACGGCCAGAGGAAGGAATAGCGGATGAAGCCGAACTGGCCGAGGCCGTAGAACACCAGGAACATCTGGATCAAAAGCGGCGAGCCGCGGAAGATGAAGATGTAACCCTTGGCGAATCTAGAAAGCACCGGATTGCCGCTGGTCCGCATCCAGACGATGACGAGCGCCAGCAGGCCACCTGTGATGATCGACAGCGAAAACAGGATGAGCGTCGTCGGTACGGCCTTGAGCAGGGTGACCAGGGTCGAGGCGATGAAGGTGAAATCCATTGTCGCCTCCTTACGCCTGGCCCATGGCCGATGCCGGCATGCTGCGGTTGGCGCGGCGCTCCGCCCCGTTGAAGACGCGGTCCGAAAGACTGGTCAGGAGTAGATAGAGGCAGCCGCCGGCGATGAAGAACAAGAAATATTGCCGGGTCGAGCCTGCCGCCACCTGGCTGGTTCGCATCAGCTCGGCAAGCCCGGTGACGGAGATCAGCGCAGAATCCTTGAGACTGAGCTGCCACACGTTACCGAGGCCGGGAATGGCGAGGCGAAACACCTGCGGCATGATGATGCGGCGAAGGCGCATGCCGCGATGCATGCCGATCGCCGAGGCGGCTTCGAGCTCGCCCTTGGAGATGGCAAGGAAGGCGCCGCGGAACACCTCCGCCTGATAGGAGCCGGAAATGATGCCGACGGCAAGCGCGCCTGCGATAAAGGAGGGCAAGCCGAGGAAACCCTCGTAACCCATTGCCTTGCCGATCGCGGTGACGGCCGAGGAGCCGCCGAAATAGATGAGATAGATGATCAGCAGTTCGGGCACGCCGCGAAACACGGTCGTATAGACGTTGCCGAGCGTGACGAGGATAAGATTTCCGGAGAGTTTCGCCGCCGCGACGATCGCGCCGAGCACCGCGCCGATCGCCAGCGCCGTTGCCGTGACGGCCAGCGTCATCAAGGTGGCGGCAATGAGCAGCGCGCCCCATCCCGTCGACCCGAAGCCGAGCAGTTCCAAGCTTGCCATATCGTCCGTTCCCCGTCCGTGGCAGTGTTTTGCGGATTGACACCAGAGCATGATGCCGAAAAGTGTCAGCGGTTTTCGGACGACATCATGCTCTAGCTCTCTCATTTAGAACAGGATTCAGATTTTGGGCCGACCCGGCCTAAAATCATCCTGTTCGAGCATGCTGTCTCCGGCGATAAAGCCGGAGACAGGTGTATGCGGCCGAAAGGCCGAAACGCTTACTGCTGCGGGCTGACGTCCATCTTGAACCACTTCATCGACAGGGTCTTGACCGTGCCGTCGGCAAGCGTCGACTTGATCGCCTCGTTGAACTTGTCGCGCAGGTCGGTATCGGCCTTGCGCAGGCCGAGACCTTCACCCTCGCCCCAGATCGAGCCGGCGATCTCCGGGCCGGTGAAGGCGAGCGTGTCGTTGGCGGCCTTGAATGCGTTGGCGAAATAGACGGCGTCATCGAAGCCGAGGTCGATACGGCCGTTCTGCAGGTCGAGATCGCGATCGGCGCCGGTCTTGTATTCGCGGATCTCGGCGATGTCGCCGAAATTGTCATAGACGAACTTGGCGTAGACGGTGGCCGCCTGGATGCCGATCGTCTTGCCCTTGAAGACTTCCTTCAGCGCGTCGATCTCCTTCACGCCGGTCTGGCCGGGCGTCATCTTGATCGTGGCGCCGGTGCCGGCGGCGTTCGCCAGCGGGCTATCCTTGGCGGCGGCGAAGGCGGCGGGCGTGGCGGCATAGGGAATGGTGAAGTCGATGATCTTCTTGCGCTCTTCGGTAATCGACAGCGCATCCATGATAACGTCGAACTTGCCGGCGTTGAGCGCCGGGATCATGCCGTCCCAATCGGAGGCGACCAGCGTGCACTCGATCTTGGCGCGTTCGCACAGCACCTTGGCGAGTTCCGGCTCGAAGCCGCCGAGCGTGCCGTCGGCATTGGTGAGGTTCCAGGGCGCATAGGCGCCTTCGAGAGTAATCGTCGCCTTCGTCCAGTCCTTGGAAAAGGCAGGCGCGGCGAAGGCGGAAAAAGCCGCCACGCCACAAAGCAGGATTGCGCTGAATTTCATTTGTGAATTCTCCTCTGGAGTTGAAACAGACCTTGCGGCACCACGGCCGATCTTCGCCGGCTTGCCCTTTCCTGTCCTATTTTTCTCAAAGAACCGATTGGGGACTTGTATATGGTACCATATGAGATATTTTGTGATATGCAAGAGGGAAAGTCGATTTATGTGGCGAATTCCATTCGTGCAAAAGGAATAGGCAATGAAACGTCCCGGCGAGATGAAGCGCGAACTGGCGGAAAATGACAGCACCCCGCTCTATGCCGGCGTCAAGCAGGTGATCCTTGACCGGATCCAGAGCGGCGAGTGGCCGCCGAAATATCGGGTGCCGTCGGAAAACGAGCTGGTCGTCGAGTTGGGCGTCAGCAAGATGACTGCCAACCGGGCGCTGCGCGAACTTGCCAACGAGGGCGAACTCATCCGCATCCAGGGCGTCGGCTCCTTCGTCGCCGAGCGCAAGGGCTATTCGGCACTGTTCGAAGTCCGCAACATTGCCGAGGAAATCGCCGAACGCGGCCATGTCCATGAGGCCGCCGTCGTCGTTCTCGCCCAGGAAACCGCCTCTCCCGAGGTTGCCGACGCGCTCGAACTGCCGATTGGTGCTGCGGTTTTCCACTCGCTGATCGTCCACAGCGAAAATGGCGTTCCGGTGCAGATCGAGGACCGCTTCGTCCATCCAGAAGCCGCCCCGGAATATCTCGCTCAGGATTTTTCGACGCTGACACCGAACGCCTATCTGACGGCCGCGGCCCCGCTCAGCGGCTCCGAGCATGTCGTCGAGGCGGCGATGCCGCAGGCCTGGGAATGCAAGCTCTTGACCATCATGAAGACCGAACCTTGCCTGACGATCCGCCGGCGCACATGGTCGGCGAAGCAGGTGGTCTCAACCGCCCGCCTCGTCTATCCCGGCCACCGCTACCGGCTGGAAGCGCGCAGCGGCAAGATGTTCGATGAATGAAAACACCGCGACGTTGTATATGGGACTTCAGCTCTCAAAAAGCTTCGGGACGACTAGGTAATAATGCAGGACAGCCAGATCGTTGGGGAAGGCGCGCCATCTTTTGACGAGATTCTTGGAAGCTGTGCTGAGATGGAGCGTGAGCTGAACCGTTGAGCTGAGCGGCAGTCGATCGCTGCTGCGACACTGGGGATCAAGCCGCACCCGGATAATTGATCGGTGGCAGCTTGCTGTCCAATTATCTAATCGTGATTCATGCGCCAAGCTCATTGGCGGTGCCTCCTACACCGATAGCGAGAAGTTGAGAGACAGCCAACAATCGGACTGCTCGAGTGGGATAAAAGAACGGTTCCCTCGGGGAAGCGTTACCGCTTGGGGATGTTTGCCGTTTTGCAACCATCAAGGAGACCGTAACGATGACCGACGAAACGCGCCGTCCGACGCCGCCCTATCCTGCGCAGCAGCAGAAGCCGCCTGGCCAGACCGCGGCCATGCAGCCTGTCCCGGACCATGGTGAGAAATCCTACAGGGGAAGCGGAAAGCTCGATGGTAAAGCTGCGCTTATTACTGGTGCGGATTCGGGCATTGGCAAAGCCGTGGCGATCGCCTTTGCTCGAGAGGGCGCGGATGTGGTGATCTCATATTTGAGCGAGGACGAGGACGCCAACGACACCGCGAAATGGGTCAGGGAAGCAGGTCGCAAAGCTGTCATCGTCTCCGGCGACATCAAGTCGGAAGATCACTGCAAAGTACTCGTGCAGCGGACCGTCGATGAGTTGGGCGGTATCGACATTTTGGTAAACAACGCCGCTTTTCAGCGCACTTGTGAGGACATTTCCGATATCGATGCCGAAGAGTGGGACGAGACCTTTCGCACAAACATCTATGCACCTTTCTTTCTCGCGAAGGCGGCGATCCCGCACATGGCGCCAGGCAGTGCCATCATCAACACCACCTCCATCCAGTCGCGCCAACCGTCGCCCCAGCTGCTAGCCTATGCATCAACGAAAGGAGCCATTTCCAACTTTACGGCGGGACTTGCGGAGATGCTCGGCGAGCGAGGCATCCGCGTCAATGCGGTCGCGCCCGGCCCGATCTGGACGCCGCTCATACCCTCGACAATGCCGGCCGAAAAAGCTGCTAACTTTGGAAGAAATGCACTGATCGGGCGGGCTGGGCAGCCTGCGGAGCTTGCGGGAGCCTACGTCCTGCTCGCTTCAGATCTCGGCAGCTACATGACCGGAGCCATCATCCCGGTAACCGGCGGGGAAATCATGATATAATCCTAGTGGCACATAGGAAGAAGGCCGCCAACGAACGCGGTTTTCCACATGATCGCTCCATCAATTGGGCGGCCTTCCTGCCTTACCGAACTTCGATCCGGATTTTCTTCTCCCTAGTTGCGTCAGGGCGTCGGGATATGCCTATCAAGCCGCCGGCGATGCGGCGGCTTTGTCCTTTGCATTAGCGGATTTTCTCGGTGCCGCTGGGCGTCGTAACCATCGTCGGCCCGCCGCCATTGCCTTCAGGCGTAGGATCACGATCGGTAGCTTCAGGCGGCCGGCTACCGCCGCCAGCCGGGTTGTTGTCGAAGGTTCCGGCGCCATGCGGCTGGGCATTGATTGGATCTGGGGCTGTCGATGCCGTGGGTTTAGGATCGGTGTCGATGCTTTCCCCCCAGATCTCTGCCGCGCCCCAGGCAATCATCGCCAGCACGAGAGCACTGGCGAGCACCGCAAGCACGGGCGTGCCGTATCGCCCCTGTCTCGCGTCCGTTGCGTTCTCGGTCACTTGCTCGGGCTGGTGTTGGGGCTGGTGGTTGGAATTCGTCATCATGGAAACTCCCTTTGGGGTGAACCGCAACAACCGCGGCCGGATCCAGAAGTTCCCTTCGCCCACTTGTAGAGCCGATTGCGGTTCGGCAAAAAATCTGGAACATTTGCCACGCGCGGAGGTTCGAGCCGGCAATGCCTGTATGGAGCCCGCTATGAACATCGTTCTCACCTCCGTTTTCGTCTGCTTGACTGCACTTTGCGCATCGGCGGCAGACGACGCTGCCAAGCAGCACGCAACCGACTTCGCGGCGAAGGCCGCGAACTCCAACATGTTCGAGATCGAGGCTGCGAAGATCGAGATTGCCGGAGGAAAGGCCGATGACGCCAAACAGTTCGCCCAGGACATGATCAGGGATCACGGCAAGGCGGGACCCTTGCTGGGCGATGCCGCAGAACGGGACGGCATCGAACTGCCCGCCGCTCTCGACGCGGAGCATACTGCCAAGCTGACCGCCCTTCGGCAAAGCGACGCAGCCAATCTCGACCAAGCCTACCTTTCCACTCAGGTGACCTCACACGAGGAAGCGGTCAATCTCTTCGACAGCTATTCAAAGCAGGGGCCGGACGGGCAACTTAAGCGAACGGCTGCAAAGATCCTGCCGGACCTTCGTATGCATTTGACGCGCATACGCGGCCTGACGTCGAAATGACGCGGCGGTCGCCTGGGCGAAGGCGGTCGGAACATCTTGCCTCACCAGAGGTAGGGTCTCTGTTGATGGAGCAAACCATGCCGAAGTATTTTTTCCACGTCCGCAGGAACGATGTCTTCGAGGAAGACTTGGAGGGCATAGACCTGGCCTCACCGGAACAGGCATGCGAGGAAGCAACCGCCGCCGCCCGCGAAATCGTGGCGGAGCGAATCCGCATGGGTGAACCCGCGGACGGAGGCGTATTCGAGATCACGACGGAAGACGGCACGGCGGTCGCGACGGTTCCTTTCCGGTCGACGGTTCAGTTAAACTAGCGCCTGCGGGCGGGCGCCTGGTCGTTGCTATTGTCAGAAACGGACAGAGCACGACGGGGATGAAACGCAACACTACATGTCACGTTGATCCTCCAAGCTTGGAGGATCAGGGCAATGATCACACGGAGCCAGATCAAGAACAGACTGTTGCGGCGATTTCCCGATGATGCATTCGAGCTTCTCGCGCCGCTGCTTGAACCTGTCGATCTTCCTGTGAAACATCTGCTTGTGCGAGCGCGCAAGCCGATCGAACATGTCTATTTTCTTGAAAGCGGTCTTGCCTCGATGGTCGCTGAGAGCGCTGACGGCAAAAGCGCCGAAATCCGCCACATCGGGCGCGAGGGGATTGCCGGGTACCCCGTCGTTCTCGGCGTTGACCGGACGCCGAATTATATCTTCATGCAGGTGTCGGGCCACGGGCTTCAGGTCGCCACCCCCGAGTTTGTCCCAATCCTTGAGCACGCCGAGGCGCGGCGATTGCTGCTGCGTTATGTTCACACCTGCGAGATTCAGCTTGCACACAGCGCGCTGGCCGCCGCCAAGTTCACCACGCACCAGCGGCTGGCGCGCTGGTTGCTCATGTGTCACGACCGCATCGGCGGCAATGATCTGCCACTGACGCATGAATTGCTGGCGTTGATGCTGGGCGTCAGGCGGGCGGGCGTCACCAATGAGCTGCACATTCTGGAAGGCATGCACGCCATCAAGTCGACGCGCGGCAACGTGCGCATCCTTGATCGCAACATGCTGATCGAGATCGCCGGCGGCTGCTACGGGGTGCCGGAGCAGGAGTACGAGCGGCTGATCGAGAGCTCGGCGCGGCCGTCGCTTCCTCCCGTCCACCTGAACGATAAATCACTTTCACAATATGCTTCGAGCAGTCGCCCGTGATCGCTCTCTGCTCGACCTTTCGGGCCAATACCACCGCCGCGGTCAGCTGATCCTCGGCCAATCCTTATTCACCCAGCCAGCCAGAGCTTGAGTGCAAGCCACCCAACAGCGGCCGATCGCGCTTCCAGCAGAAGAAACGCATGCCCCTTGCCGCCTCCGCGACGTACCACCGGTTTTTAGGGGTCTTGCCGATCGCATGGCGGACGATGACGCTGCCGGCGGCCCTCGTGCCCAGCAGATTTCGACAGATCCAGCAGGTTCGTCACCGGGGCACCAGCGGTTGGATCGGCTGAGGAAACCGGAGTTTTTGTTGCGCCATAGCATCAGGCGGCCCCGGTTATAAGGTTTTGGCAGAGACTTATAACGGCCTGTGAAAGTGAGCGCGGGCGACTTTTAAAAGGAGTCAAGAACGCATTGACAAGGCGTGGCCGAACCTGTCGCCGAGAGAACCGCCGCACGCCAGAAGGAAGAGACGCCAATGCTGAAAGAGATCGACATCAGCTATAGGACGATGTTCGCGGAGCTAACGCAGCGGTCGCTCGATGCGCAACCTGCGGCAGACTTCCCCATGGAGGGCTGGTTCGTAACCGTCACCGTCAAGGACCGCGATTACTGGTATTTCGACCTCCCTACTCCCGAGGGAAAGGACAAGCGAAGCTATGTCGGTCCCCATACCGACGAGGCAATCACGGCGCGGGTGAAGGCTCACAAGGAGATCAAGGACAACATGCGTGAGCGAAGGCGGATGGTTAGCACTCTGCGCCGTGCCGGCCTTCCGGGTCCCGATCCCTTCGCGGGCGACGTGACGAAGGCGCTTGCTGACGCCGGATTGTTCCGTCTCCGTGCAGTCCTGATCGGCTCGGTGGCTTTCAGCACCTATGCGGGGATGCTAGGGGTCCGACTGCCATCGTCGGCAATGCAGACTGGCGATGCGGATTTCGCGCAGGACTTCGCGATCTCAACCGGGGTCGAAGACAGTCTGCCGCCCGTGCTAGAGGTCCTCCAGTCAGTCGATCCCGAGTTTCGGCCGGTTCCGCACCCGGCGGACAAAGCGAAGGTGGTGGCATTCCAAAATGCCAAGGGCTACCGGGTGGAGTTCCTAACGGGAAACCGGGGATCGGACGAATACACGGGCAAGCCGTCTCCTATGCCCGCCCTTGGTGGCGCGTCGGCGGAAAGCCTGCGGTTCCTGGATTACCTGATCTATGAACCTGTCCGCACGGTGCTTCTCTTCCGCGAAGGCATAAACGTCCTCGTTCCCGCTCCCGAGAGATATGCTGTCCACAAGCTCATCGTGTCCTCAAGAAGGCGCACAGACACTCTAGGGCGCGTAAAGGCGGACAAAGACTTGACGCAGGCCTCCTTGCTCTTCCAAGCCCTCGTGGAGACGCGCCACGACAGCGAACTGGCGGATGCTTGGGAGGAAGCATGGGATCGCGGGGATGCCTGGAAAGAAGGCATCGTCAGCGGCCTGTCGAGACTGCCCAAGAACGGGGTGAAAGCCCTCGAAAAGGTTCTCGGCCCCGAGGCGGTGGAAGACCTGGTGAAAAGGTAATCGGAAAGATGGCCGTAGAAAACAGCCCATATGACCTCGGACCTTGCCAGCGGCAAGCCGTCGGAAGTCGCCTAATAGGTCGGCCAGCAAGTATTGAAAGGCGAGGTCACGTATCTGCCGGATCGGCGGCTATGCCTCGCCTGCTGCGATCGCATGGCGGACGATGACGCTGCCTGCGCCCCTCACGCCCAGCAGTTCCGACAGCCATGGGCGGGATTTCGACAGCTCCAGCAGGTTCGTCACCGGGGTACCAGCCGGTTGGACCGGGGCTCTTTGTTACGATGCCGGCGTGAAACGCGCCACGAGCGCATGACGATCGCAAGGATAGGTGAAGCGCACATGCGTTACCGCGCCGGCGCCGCTCCAGGTACGGCGTTCGACCACGAGGCAGGCGGTGATGGTCGCCGGGAGATCTCTGCGAGGCGATAATTGCCTCCCGCGGAGTGGGTCCGGTGCACTCCGTCGGATCGAATGCTAGATGGTACAGGCGTGGGACTCCGCGCGCTCGATGAAGGACTTGTGCCGGCCGTCGTCGCGACGATCTGGAAAGTCGGCACGTCGCCGAGAGACTACAGATGGCAGGTACGGCATTCGGAAGACCTCGCATCGCGCCTGTCCCGTTATCTTGACCGAAGGCTAGAGTTGCAGCGTCCCGACGAAGCTGTTCGAAATCGACCCGGGTGCCTCGCCCCACCCTAACGCTTTGAGCCAGTCCCATCGGGCAGCGGCGGGCTCGAAAACTCACCGCTCCCCGATGAAGAAAAGTAGTTTACGGCCTATCTCGCGCCGACTTGCTCGGCCGCTGTCGGATAGTCGACATAGCCTGCTGCTCCGCCGCTGTAATACGTGTCAGGATTGCTCGGGGTGAGTTTGAGATCATTGGAGAAGCGCTCGACCAAGTCCGGATTCGAGATAAACGGCGCTCCAAATGCAACAGCATCGGCGAAGCCATCGCGCACCAGAGCATTGCCAGTCTCAAAGGTATAACCGCCATTGGCAATCAGGCTGCCAGAATAAAGCGGCCTGAAATGCTTGGCGACGCCGGGGCCGAGAATTTCCACTTGTGTCCCAGTCAGATCGCTTATGGGGTTCATCAGGTGCAGATAAGCAAGATGACGCTTCGACAATTGACCGACCAGATATTCGAAGGTCTCCAATGTCTCGGCGTCAGCGATGAAATTGCCGACGCCGGTCAAAGCCGGACTGAGCTTGATCCCAACGCGTCCTGGCGCCCAGGAGTCGACGAGGGCGTCGAGTATCTCAAGGGGAAACCGGGCGCGATTTTCGGCCGTGCCGCCATAGTCATCCGTTCTCTGGTTGAGGCCGACATAAAGGAAGGTGGGGATCAGGTAGGTGCTGATGCCATGTAGCTCGACTCCATCGAAACCCGCAGCCTGCGCCAGGCGGGAGGCTTTGGCATAGTCTTCCACAGTCCGGGCGATATCGCTCAGGTCCATAGCCTGGGGCGTCACGGTGTCTTGAAACCCGGACGGTGTGTATGCTTTCAGACCTGGGTTCACGGCCGACGGTGCCAGCGGCAAGGCGCCGTCGAGCAGGTCAGGATGCGATGATGATCCGATGTGCCCGAGTTGGACGAAGATATGACCCCCAGCCTCGTGGACGGCGTCTGTGACTAAGCGCCACCCGTCGGCCTGCTCCTGAGTGTAGAGGCCCGGCACATTTATGAAGCCGACGCCTTCGCGGCTCGGCCAAGTCCCTTCGGTGAGGATAAGGCCGGCCGATGCGCGCTGTGCGTAATATCGTGCCTGCAGCTCGTTGGGGACGAAGCCGGGGTTGTCCGTTCTGGCGCGGGTCATGGATGCCATGACAATGCGGTTGGGCAGGTCGACGTCGCCCAGCCGGATTGGATCCAGCAAGGGAGGGTTTAGACTTTTCATGTCTGTTCACCTGTGTTGGCAGCGCTATCCGCGGGTTTGCGCTTGGATGGATAAGGACGATGCCCGTCGACACTGTCGCTCGGTTCAAGTAAGACCAAGCATACCTGCAAACCAGTACTAACTATTTCGTAAGTGTCCGAATTTGGAGATCACAATGACCGAGACGAACTACAGATGCGGTCTGGAAGCTGCTCTTGAGATCCTCGGGGGCAAATGGAAGCCGCTGATCCTCTTTCACCTGGCCAGCGGGGCCAAGCGCACCGGTCAACTTCGCAGGCTTGTGACCAATGTGAGCGAGAAGATGTTGATCCAGCATCTCAAGGAAATGGTCGATGACGGCGTCATTCATCGTATCGACTTTCAGACAGTCCCGCCTCACGTGGAATACGAACTGACCGACTTCGGCCGTAGCTTGGCCAATGTTCTGGCCCCGTTGTGCGAATGGGGAACGCGTCACTCTTCCGAGGTCGCCATCATCGTCCAAAATCGAAACCGAGCATCGCAGGCGGCATAGCGCCCCCATTTCGCCAGTGGCCGCCTCCACGACGCGGGGCACCGGGCGCTTTATTACGATGCCGGCGTGAATCGCGCCACGAGCGCGTGACGGTCGCCCGGATAGGTGAAGCGCACATGCGTCACCGGGCCGGCGCCGCTCCAGGTACGGCGTTCGACCACGAGGCAGGCGGTGTTGCGCGCTATGTCGAGGACGGCGGCCACCTCGGCACTAGCTGAGACGGCATGGATCCGGTGTTCGGCCGTGCTCCACGGCACTTGGTTCAGCAGCCAGGGACCCGGCGCCATCGTCAGGAAATCGGCATTGGCGGCTTCAGGAACCGTCGCAAGACTGATCAGCCGCTCCTCCAGGCAAAAGGGCCGCGCGCCGGCATTGTGGATGCAGACGACCTCGACGACCGAGGAGGCCACCGGCAGTTCCAGACGGCGGCTGTCGTCAGCCTTGGCCTTGCGGCTCACCTTCTTCGAAACCGCATAGGAATAGGGCAGGTTCAGCGACTGCACCTCGGCCTTGATGTCGTGGATTTCGAGAATGGCCGATTGGGCCTGCGGCTGGGTGACGAAGCTGCCGGACTTCTTGCGGCGCTCGATCAGGCCGGCCTTGGCAAGCTGGGTCAGCACCTTGTTCACCGTCATGCGCGAGCAGTCATACTGCGTGGCGAGATCGACCTCGAAGGGAATGCGGTGCCCCGGCGGCCAATCGCCCGAGACGATACGGCCCTCGATGTCGCCGAGGATGCGCTGATGCAAGGTGGGATCCCTGCTTTGGTTCATCGCCACGTTCCGATTGGTCTCCCGCTATCTCTTTGTTTTTACGCAATTCCGGACGAAAAACCACTACACGTTCTTGCTGGAACTGCTCTCATTCGAATGTCCGGACAGGAAAAGCTCTTTTTCAGGCGGCCAGCAATTCACCCATGACAGCGAGGAATCGCCGGTCGATCGCGTCGCGCCTGAGATGGCGTCCGCCCTCCACCTGCTTGCGGCCGCGCGCCCAGACGCAATCGACGGAAATGCCGCCTGCAAACAACCAGTGATCGAGGATCTGGTCGCCTGCGAGATAAGGAACGACCGTGGCATCGAGCGAAACGATATCGGCGTGATGGCCCTCGACGAGACCCGCCGGCGCTTTGAGCGCGGCACCGCCGCCGGCAAGCGCTTGGCTGAATAGCGAAAGCGCCGTCGAACCGCCGGTTGCTGCGACGACGTTGCGGGCGCGAAGCGCCAGGCGCTGCGAATATTCGAGCTGGCGCAATTCCTCCGGCACGGAGATCAGCACGTTGGAATCCGAACCGATGCCGTAACGCCCACCCTCTTCGAGGAAGAGCGGTGCGGCAAAGGCGCCGTCGCCGAGATTGGCTTCGGTGATCGGGCAGAGGCCGGCGATCGCGCCGCTTTTCGCCATCCGCCGTGTTTCGTCCTCGGTCATGTGCGTCGCATGGATCAGGCACCAGCGCTCATCGACCGGCGCATGATCGAGCAGCCACTCCACCGGCCGCGCGCCGGACCAGGCGATGCAGTCCTCGACCTCCTTCACCTGCTCGGCGACATGGATATGGATGGGACCGTCGCCCGCCATCGGCACGAGCCTTGCGAGCTCGTCGGGTGTTACGGCGCGCAGGCTGTGCGGCGCAAGCCCGAGCTCGGCGCCGTCGAGCCGGCCGGTCACTGCCCGGCACCCCTCCATCAGCCTTTCGAAGCTTTCGAGCGAATTGATGAAGCGCCGCTGGCCGTCGATCGGGGCAGCTCCGCCGAAGCCGGAATGGGCATAGAAGACCGGCAGCAGCGTCAGGCCGATACCGGCCTCTTCGCTTGCCGCGCCGATGCGTTCGGCAAGCTCGGCGATATTGGCGTAAGCGCCGCCATCCCTGTCGTGGTGGAGATAGTGGAACTCGCCGACGCGGGAAAAACCGGCCTCCAGCATCTCTGTATAGAGCTTGGCGGCGACCGCTTCGACATGCTCCGGCGTCATCGCCAGGGCAAATTTGTACATGACAGTGCGCCAGCTCCAGAAGCTGTCATTGGCCGGGCCGCGCACTTCCGCAAGGCCGGCCATCGCCCGCTGGAAGGCATGGCTGTGCAGGTTCGCCATGGCGGGAACGAGGAGAGCGTGGCGTTCATCGCCGGGCTCGGGAGCAGTGCCGATTTCGACCCGCTCGATGCGCCCGGCCTTAAGCGTCAGCCGCACGTCCTTCTGCCAGCCCTGCGGCGTCAGCGCCGTGCCTGCGTGAAGCGTGGTCATGACCTTCCCTCTCCTCTTGCCGTGCCGCCGATCTTTCTTTTCCAGAAAAGCGCACAAAATTTCTCTTGTCACCTGTCGATTATGTATATACATGTTTTGGCATAAGGAAAGGCGCAAAGCTGATGACCGGGAACATTTTTTCAGAGGAAGTCTCGCCCGCAGAAGCCCGCCCAGTGCTTTGGCGCAATGCGCGGCTCGCCACGCTGGCGCCTGGCAAGGAAGGGCTCGGCATCGTCGAAAAAGGCGCCGTGCTGATCGAAAACGGCCGCATCGCCTTTGCCGGCGCCGAAAGCGAGCTGCCGGCATCGGCCATCGAACATTCCGACATCGTCGATCTCGAAGGCCGATGGGTAACGCCCGGTCTCGTCGACTGCCACACCCATATCGTTCACGGCGGCAACCGCGCCCGCGAGTTCGAAATGCGCCTGGCAGGCGCGACCTATGAGGAAGTCGCCCGGGCCGGCGGCGGCATCGTCTCCTCGGTGAAGGCAACCAATGCGCTGTCGGTCGAGGAGCTTGTCGCCCAGGCGCTGCCGCGGCTCGACACGCTGCTTGCCGAAGGTGTCACCACGATCGAGATCAAATCCGGCTACGGGCTGAACCGGACCGGTGAAGTGAAGATGCTGCAGAGCGCCCGCCTGCTCGGCCATGTGCGTCCGGTCCGCGTCACCACCAGCTATCTCGGCGCCCATGCGACGCCCGTGGAATATAAGGGGCGCAACGGCGACTATCTCGATGATGTCGTCCTGCCCGGTCTCGACGACATGCATGGCCTCGGCCTTGCCGATGCCGTCGACGGCTTCTGCGAGGGCATCGCCTTTTCCACGACCGAAATCGCCCGCGTCTTCGACAAGGCCAAGGCGCTCGGCCTGCCGGTCAAGCTGCATGCCGAGCAGCTCTCCAATCTTGGCGGCGCCAAGCTCGCCGCGTCCTATGGCGCACTGTCAGCCGATCACCTCGAATATCTCCACGAAGATGGCGTCGCGGCAATGGCCGCAGCCGGCACCGTCGCCGTGCTGCTGCCCGGCGCCTTCTACGCCATCCATGAAAAGCAGAAGCCGCCGGTGGAGGCGCTGCGGCGGGCAGGCGTGCCGATCGCGATCGCCACCGATTGCAATCCCGGCACCTCGCCGCTCACCTCGATGTTGCTCACCATGAACATGTCGGCAACACTTTTCGGCCTCACCGTCGAGGAATGCATCGCCGGCGCCACCCGCGAAGGCGCCCGCGCGCTCGGCCTGCTCGACAAGACGGGAACGCTCGAACCCGGCAAATCCGCCGATCTCGCCGTCTGGAATATCGAAAGCCTCGCCGAGCTCGTCTATCGCATCGGCTTCAACCCGCTTCACGCACGCGTCTTCAAGGGCGAAAGGAACGGTCGATGACCATCACGCTCCACCCGGGCTCCGTCTCGCTCAAGGATTTGGAAATCATCTACTGGACCGGCGTGCCGGCAAGGCTCGATCCCGCCTTCGATGCCGGGATCGCCAAGGCCGCTGCCCGTATCGCCGAGATCGCCGCCGGCAATGCGCCGGTCTACGGCATCAATACCGGCTTCGGCAAACTCGCCTCGATCAAGATCGACAGCGCCGACGTGACCACTTTGCAGCGCAATCTCATTCTGTCGCATTGCTGCGGCGTCGGCGCGCCGCTGCCCGACAATATCGTGCGGCTGATCATGGCGCTGAAACTGGTCTCGCTCGGACGCGGCGCCTCGGGCGTGCGGCTGGAGCTGGTGCGGCTGATCGAAGCCATGCTGGAAAAGGGCGTCATTCCGCTGATCCCGGAAAAGGGCTCGGTCGGCGCCTCCGGCGATCTGGCCCCGCTTGCCCATATGGCGGCGGTGATGATGGGCGAGGCCGAAGCCTTTTTCGCCGGCGAACGCCTCCCGGGCGCGCAAGCCCTCGAAAGGGCCGGGCTGAAACCAGTGGTGCTCGCCGCCAAGGAGGGCCTCGCTCTCATCAACGGCACCCAGACCTCGACGGCGCTGGCGCTCGCCGGCCTCTTCCGCGCCCATCGCGCCGCGCAGGCGGCGCTGATTACCGGCGCCATGTCCACCGATGCCGCCATGGGCTCTTCGGCGCCCTTTCATCCGGATATTCATACATTGCGCGGCCATAAGGGCCAGATCGACACGGCGGCGGCACTTCGCGCCCTGCTCGAAAACTCCATCATTCGCCAGAGCCACATCGAGGGCGACGAGCGCGTGCAGGATCCCTATTGCATCCGCTGCCAGCCGCAGGTCGACGGCGCCTGCCTCGATCTGCTGCGCTCGGTTGCCCGCACCCTCGAAATCGAAGCCAATGCGGTCACCGACAATCCGCTGGTGCTCTCCGACAATTCCGTCGTCTCCGGCGGCAATTTCCACGCCGAACCCGTCGCGTTTGCCGCCGACCAGATCGCGCTTGCCGTCTGCGAGATCGGCGCGATTTCGCAGCGCCGCATCGCCCTGCTCGTCGATCCGACCCTCTCCTACGGCCTGCCGGCCTTTCTCGCCAAGAAGCCGGGCTTGAATTCCGGCCTGATGATCGCCGAGGTCACGTCTGCGGCGCTGATGTCCGAGAACAAGCAGATGGCGCACCCCGCCTCGGTCGATTCGACGCCGACATCGGCCAACCAGGAAGACCATGTCTCCATGGCCTGCCATGGTGCCCGCCGCCTGCTCGGCATGACCGAGAACCTGTTCGGCATCATCGGCATCGAGGCGCTGACCGCCGCCCAAGGCGTCGAACTGCGCGCGCCGCTGTCGACGAGCCCGGAGCTTGGCAAGGCGATCGCCACTATCCGCACCAAGGTCCCGAGCCTCGACGTCGACCGCTACATGGCAAACGACCTCGCCGCCGCCGCGGAACTGGTGGCGACGGGCGCCCTGAACGCCTCGGTTTCATCTGGCATATTGCCGGTATTGGAGAGCTGAGATGACGATCAAGGAAAAAGTCTCCGTCCCATGCGAAATTCGCCAGGGCACCTCCCCCGTCATCCTCGGCTTTCCTCATACCGGCACCGAGGTGCCGCCTGAGATCGCCGACCGGCTCAACGACAATGGCAGGATGCTGGCCGACACCGACTGGCACATCGACCGGCTCTATGATGGCCTGCTCGACAATGTCACCACCGTGCGCGCCACCTTCCACCGCTACGTGATCGACGCCAACCGCGATCCGGCCGGCGTCAGCCTCTACCCCGGCCAGAACACCACCGGCCTCGTTCCCCAGACGGATTTTGACGGCAAGGCGATCTGGAAGGAAGACGCCGCACCCGATGACGCCGACATCGCGGCGCGGCTGCGCGACTTTCATGCTCCCTATCATGCCGCACTTGCCGCCGAGATCGAGCGCGTGAGAGCAATCCACGGAGTCGCGATCCTCTACGACTGCCACTCGATCCGCTCCCACATTCCCTTCCTGTTCGAAGGCAAACTGCCGGATTTCAATATCGGCACAGACATGGGCAAGACCTGCGACAGCGCCATCGAACAGGCGACGCGCACCGTCGTCGAAGCCGCCAAGGGTTACGACGGCGTGCTCAACGGCCGCTTCAAGGGCGGCTGGACGACACGCCACTATGGTCGCCCCGAAACCGGCGTGCACGCGATCCAGATGGAGCTCGCGCAATCGACGCATCTTAAGACCGAGGCACCACCCTTTGCCTACGACGCCGCCAAGGCGGACAGACTTCGCGTTCATCTCAAGAACATTCTGGTGCGCATCGAACAGATTGCGCCAGGCCTGAAACGATAACGATCTCTCGACAGGGGAACCGCCATGAACAATCCACGCCACAATATCCGCGAAGTCCGCGCGCCCCGCGGCAACGACCTCAATGCCAAGAGCTGGATGACCGAAGCGCCGCTGCGCATGCTGATGAACAATCTCGACCCCGATGTCGCCGAAAATCCGAACGAGCTCGTCGTCTATGGCGGCATCGGCCGCGCCGCCCGCACCTGGGAGGATTTCGACCGCATCGTCGCGACGCTGAAGACGCTGACGGAAGAAGAAACGCTGGTGGTGCAATCCGGCAAGCCGGTCGGCGTGTTCCGCACTCACAAGGATGCGCCGCGGGTGCTGATCGCCAATTCCAACCTCGTGCCGCATTGGGCGACCTGGGATCATTTCAACGAGCTGGATAAGAAGGGCCTTGCGATGTACGGCCAGATGACGGCCGGCTCGTGGATCTATATCGGCACCCAGGGCATCGTGCAGGGCACCTACGAGACCTTCGTCGAGGCCGGCCGCCAGCATTACGGCGGCAATCTCAAGGGCAAATGGATCCTGACCGGCGGGCTCGGCGGCATGGGCGGCGCCCAGCCGCTCGCCGCCGTCATGGCCGGCGCCTGCTGCCTTGCCGTCGAATGCAATCCCGACTCGATCGATTTCCGCCTGCGCACCCGCTATGTCGACGCCAAGGCCGAGACGCTCGATGAAGCGCTCGAGATGATCGACCGCTGGACCAAGGCCGGCGAGGCGAAGTCCGTCGGCCTGCTCGGCAATGCTGCCGAAATCCTGCCGGAGATGGTCCGCCGCGGCATCCGCCCCGATATCGTCACCGACCAGACTTCGGCGCACGACCCGATCAACGGCTACCTGCCGAAGGGCTGGACGATGGGTGAATGGAAGGCGAAGCGCGAAAGCGATCCGAAGGCTGTGGAAAAGGCAGCGCGCGCCTCGATGCGCGAGCATGTCGAGGCGATGATCGCCTTCTGGAATGCCGGTATTCCGACACTCGATTACGGCAACAATATCCGCCAGGTCGCCAAGGACGAAGGCCTCGAAAACGCCTTCGCCTTCCCGGGCTTCGTGCCGGCCTATATCCGCCCGCTGTTTTGCCGCGGCATCGGCCCCTTCCGCTGGGCGGCCCTTTCCGGCGATCCGGAGGATATCTACAAGACCGATGCCAAGGTGAAGGAATTGCTGCCTGACAACAAGCACCTGCATCATTGGCTAGACATGGCCAGGGAGCGCATCGCCTTCCAGGGCCTGCCGGCACGCATCTGCTGGGTAGGTCTCGGCGACCGCCACAAGCTCGGTCTTGCCTTCAACGAAATGGTGAGAACAGGCGAACTCTCCGCCCCGATCGTCATCGGCCGCGACCATCTGGACTCCGGCTCCGTCGCCTCGCCGAACCGCGAGACCGAAGCAATGAAGGACGGCTCCGACGCCGTTTCCGACTGGCCGCTGCTCAACGCCCTGCTCAACACGGCGTCGGGTGCGACCTGGGTGTCGCTGCATCACGGCGGCGGCGTCGGCATGGGCTTCTCGCAGCACTCCGGCATGGTCATCTGCGCCGATGGCACGGACGATGCCGCAAGACGCCTCGAGCGCGTGCTCTGGAACGACCCGGCGACCGGCGTCATGCGCCACGCCGATGCCGGCTACGAGATCGCCATCGACTGCGCCAAGGAAAAGGGCCTGCGCCTGCCCGGCATTCTCGGGAACTGAACCCGGTGAGGATCCTGCGCGCCGGCGATCACAAACGCATGTCCTGGAAAAACGGCAAGGGAGAGACGGTGGAGATCGCCGTCTTTCCACCCGGCGCTTCGATCAACCACTTCGACTGGCGCATCAGCATGGCGACGGTCGCAGAGGACGGCCCGTTTTCGATCTTCCCCGGCATCGACCGCACGCTGGCGATCCTTGATGGCAACGGCATGGTGCTCGATGTGGAAGGCAGCACGCCGGTGCTGCTGACAACGGCAAGCGAACCGCTGGCCTTCCCGGCGGATATCGCCGTCGCGGCCAGGCTCCCTGACGGAGCGATCACCGATCTCAACGTCATGACGCGCCGTGGCGGGCTCGCCCATAGGCTGATCCGCATCGACGTCGATGGCGGCAAGACCGTGCGGCTTTCGCCCTCGACATGCCTGTTGCTTTGCCATCGCGGCACACTCTCATTCCGGCGGGACGGCGAGACCGGCGCGCTTGCGGCCGGCGATGCGCTGCTGGTCGAGGCCACGACTGCTACCGCGCTGGAAATCGATGGCGAAGCCAGATGTTATCTCGCTTCGATCACCACAGGCTGATCTTCGAACAACGAATTGAAAACATTAAGCAATCGAGGGTTTGGCGAAGAATGTGCATAAACCATCGCCATCTCGGGCCATGGACGTCATTCCTCGTTTCGGTCTAAACTTTGCCCTTCTGATGCAGAAGAAAACCTAGACTGCCCGCAACGTGCCGGGGAGCAAGGGAGCAGGCGTGACGGATCCATACGATATTTTAGGCGTTGAACGCGATGCCGACGAGGCGCAACTGAAGGCCGCCTATCGGCGCCTGGCAAAGGTTGCCCACCCCGATTCAGGTGGTGATTCGGACGCCTTTGCCAATCTGCAGAAAGCCTATGGGCTGCTTCTCGATCCGGTTCGGCGCAAGGTCTACGACGATACCGGCTATGACGTCGAATTCGCCGATGCGGCCGAATTGCAGGCGCTCGTGATGATCGAGAAACTCGTCACCGACGCAGTCCTCGACGAACGCGCACCCGGAAGTTTCGATCCCGTCGCCGTCATGCAGGACAGCCTCTCCGAGGAACTGCGCAAGGCACGTTTCAGCAAGAGCGAGCTGGAGCGCCACGCCTCGCGAATCGGCCTGCATCTGGAGCGGCTCGAAAAACAATCCGGCCGCGACGTGCTCGCCCATATGTTCCGCGCCCGCATCGAGGCGATCTCCAAGGCGGTCTCGGAAACCGAGGCGAAGATCAAGGCGACGGAACGCGCCGCCGACATGATCTCCGGCTATGTCTACGATATCGATCCGCCACCGCTGCCGGATGACGCGGTCACCAGCATCGAATGGGCCGAGCCCTCAAGAAACCGCTCCACCGGCTGACGGCGGTCGGCGCCGCCTTCTTAATAGGACAGCTTCGGATACCAGTCCGCCGGCCGGCCTTCTGGCGTCGAATCGATGACGGTCCAGAGCGGCATCAGGTCTGGTGCGCCGCGCGGATCCTCGCCCGGGTCGGCCGTCACCTCGCCCATTTCCTGGCTCCAGAAATGGCGGATGCTGCCGTCGCGGCGCGTGAAGACGTTGAAGGCCGCGTCATCGCCGCCACCCCTGCCGATCGCGTGATAGTCGCGGCTATAGTCGCCCGTCGTGTCGGAATAGAGCGGCAGGTGGTGCCAGCCGCGTTCCTTCTTGAAGGCGAGCAGCCTGCCGATCGGCGAAAGGGCGACGACGGCCAAGGCCGCGCGCTGCTGGATGTCGGGCACCTCGCCGTCCCAGGCCGACAGCAAAGAGGTGCACATCGGGCATGGACGCTCGCGTTGCGGGCCGAACATGTAGCTGTAGACGATCAGCGTCTCCTTGTCGGCGAAGAGCTCGCTGAAGGAGATCGGCCCGTCGCTGCCTTCGAAGCGGTAGTCTTTCGTGACCTCGCCGCCTGGCGGCAACGCCCGGCGCTGTCTTGCCACGCGCTCGATGTGCCGGCGCAATTCGATCTCTTCGGCCAGCAGCGCGTCGCGGGCAATGCGATACTCCTTACTCTCATTGGGAAACCGGACGCCGTTCTTGGCCGCGAGCACGGCGGCGGGGACCAGATGCTGATTATCCATGACAATAGCTCCTTCTGTTGCCTGAGAACGTGCTGAAGCCACGACCGCGGTGCCAGCACATCATGACAAGGACGATCGGCTGAGGCGAAAATCGACAGTGCCGACGGAAAATATTCGCCCCGCGCCTTGGCCGGCTCGGCGCCCGGATCGCCAAAGCCAAAGCAGATCAAGATCGCGCGTTCCGAAATGTGGACCATCGAACCAGCTCATGATCGGCATTGCGCCCTTCCGAGAGGACGACGCCGACCCGATCGTAGATCTCGCGAGCAGATCTCCAGATTTGCTTCGTCGGACGGCGCCGCCCTTGCGCAAACAGTAAGACAGGATGGGCAGTAAACCAATGGCTGCCTTCGCCTTACATCCTAAAGCTGCGTTAACGATAGATTAATATGCATTTTGACGTGGAACCGAATTCTGCGATGCTGGCGGCGGGCAACTGAGGGGTTATCCTTGAAAATGTATCTGTTAGCTCGACGTTTCGGCGTCGTGGCGATGTCGCTCGCCTTGGCGAGCTGCACGACGACGCCGGTTGAATTCAACAACAAGCCATCAGCTGTGAGCAAAGCCGCCCTTTGCAAGACGGCCCTGGAAACGCAAGATCCAGCATTTCAATTCCAGCTCGTGGCGGAAGTAAACCGACGCGGGATGAGCATGTTGGAATGTGAGCGGATGGTTGCCCAGCAACGGCAGGCCGCCGCGGTTCTCGTGGGGCTTGCATTGGTCGGAACCGCTGCTGCTGTATGCGCCAACGGCAACTGCGGCGGCGGTGCATATACTCCAACGAGACGCTATCCAGGCAACTGCCAGTTCGATTGGCAGTATGACGCCGCGGGCAACAGGTGCGGGGGGCGAAGCGCAATGTCTCGTCCGGGAGGTTGGTAGTGCGCAGAGTGATGGCGACGCTGTTTGCGAGCGCTCTGCTGGTGTCAACCCTGGCAGCCCCGGTCTTTGCGCAGAGCTTCGGCGGGAATTCCTGCGTCGAAAACTGCGAGGGTCACAGGGCCGGCTGTCAATGGGCGGAGGAGAACGGCATTCAAAGCGAGGACGATTGTTCGGGCAATTCACCGTCTTTTGAAGAGGGATGCCGGACTTATGTCGAGGACTCTGACCGCGGGGCGGAGTACGACGATGATGGGAATGAGATTGACGAGTAGCATCTGATGACCCGCTTCATTTGCATTTTCCGGCGCCTCTCTCCTCGGCGGCTGCGCCTTTGGACGGCCGGCAGCTTGGATGGACTGTCCGTTCGACCGGCAAATCGTGGTGGGGCATCAATTTCGCTGCGCCACCCCCAATGACCGCGCGCAGGTGAAACCATGACATCCCTCGACACCGCAACTCTCCTCGAAGACGCCGCCGATCGGATCGCAGATATCTCGCGCGCCGATCTGCAGATCATGCTTCGCCGCGCGGCGCTGCGGCTGCGTAATTCCGGCGCCGTGTCGATGGAGGATGATGTGGAAGAAGCTCTTCGCGACTTGGCCGGCGAATCCGGCATGACGCGCAACGACACGATCAGGTTCATCGTCCGGGAGTGGATGGAGAAGAACACCTATCTGCCGGTGCATGAGCTCGACGAAGATGGCGATGTTGATGGAAGCGCATGAGGGCACTACCACTTCACGCTGAACCCGATCTTGGCGCCGATGGCGCTACTGTCGCCGAAGTCCTTGAGGCTGGTGCGGGCAAAGGCTTCACCGTGGGCTGCATAACGCTCATCCGCCCAACTGAGCGAGCCGCCCATGCCAAGGCCGCCCCAGAGCGCCTGGTTCTGGCTGACGACGCTGGTCCCGGAGACGTCGACATTTGAGCCGTCGAGGAAGTCATAATAGAGATTGGCGATGCCGTAGACGGTCGAGCGGCTGGTCTTTCCGGAGACATCCTTCCACTCGCTGTCGAAATCGGCCGAGACTCCGAGGCGGCCGGTCAGGCTGTCGCCGTCGTCAAGAGAGATATCGGCGCCAAAGGCATCGGTGAAACTGTCGAAGCGGACCGACGAATAGGCGAGCTGCACCTGCGGCGTCAGCGACCATTGGCCTGTCAGGCCGATCTTCTGTCCGGCTTCGATGCTGAGCCCATAACCGAAGCCGTCATTGCCGTCGGTGAGCGAAGTTTGAAGTGTCGAGGATTTGAGGTCGCTGTCGTACCAGGTGACGGCAGCCTGCGTATCGACGTAGAAGCCGTTCTTGCCGTACCAGGTCAAGGTGCCGTCGAAGCCATAGCCCGTGGTGTCGATGTCGCCCTTGCCGAAGCGCGAGGAGATGTCGGCCGAAGCGGTGTTCGTATGAAAGTTGATCCCGCCGATCAGGGCACCGGCCTCGCTTTCGCGCAGCACTCCGTCGACGCCCGCCTGCAGCGTCCAACTGCTGACCTCATAGTCGGTGCCGGTGGTCGAGCTTCCCGGCTCGAAGTGCGAACGGTTACCGCCGATGCGGGTCTGGATCCCGGTGGCGGCGGTGTTGCCGTCCTGGTCTGCGGATCGATCACCGTCGAGCACCCACCCACCGGTGCGCTGGCGTAGCGTGCCGAACTGGTTAAGGCTCTGCAGCACGCCGGCATAGGTCTCGTAGACCGGCACACCGGGCGCATAGATCGGTCCGATCGCGACGCCCGCGGCATCGAGCTCGGTCGAACGCAGATACCAGTCGCCATCGGCAGGTGTGCTGACGCCGCCCTGGTAGAGGCGGTAGGCATACGCCCCGCCGACCACGGCCTGATCACCTTCGAATACATAGTCGCCGAGCAGCGAGAAGTTGCCGGCTGATATGCCGCCGACATCGATGATCTTGATGCCCTCGACCGTCTGCGCCCCGCCGCCACCGAGATTGACGACCGTGACATCAGTCGTGCCCGCGGTATTGCCCGTCACCACCAGACGGTTGGATGGCGAGGCATCGCCGCCGAGGACTGTTTCGATCTCGAGTGTCCCGCCGGCCCCGGTATAATTGCCTGCGATCGTCAGCGTGCCGATCGAATTGCCGGGTGCCAGCACGCCGGCATTGGTCACATCGCCGAAGATGGTGCCGATGCCGCCGAGAATGCCGGCCCCCGAAGTCGTGACCGGGCTGGTGATCGAGCCGTTGACGGCGAGCCGGCCACCGGTCACCGTCGTTGCGCCGGTATAGGTGTTGATGCCCGAAAGCGTCTGATTGCCGCCAGTAACGGTCAGTCCGCCCGTGCCGCCGATGACGCCCGCGAAAGTGTCGTTGGCATTGGCGATCGTCAGAGTTTGGGCTCCGAGTAGGACGCTGCCGCTGCCCGCCAGGCTCTGGATGGTTGGGGTCGTGGCGGCCGAAACATCGAAGATGCCATCCGCGACAACCCGGCCGGAACTGGCAATGGCGCCGGCGCCGGTAAGGGCCAGGCTGCTGCCGAAGTCGATCTGGGTCTCTCCGGTATAGATGCTGTTTGCCAGCAGGCTGAAGACCCCGCTGCCGGTGACGGTCAGGCCGCCGACACCTGAAAAACCCGACCCCGCGTCGGTTCCCACGGCAAAGCCTGCGGTATCGATCGTCAGCCCGCCGGCGAGCAGGTTGAGTTCGGTGCCGGTAAATCCGTTGATGAAGGTCGCGTTAGCGGCTGTCGCGCGCAGAATGCCATTGTCGAAATTGCCTAGGCTCGCGCCGGCGCCGGCCCGCAAGGTTTGAGCCTGTAGCGTGCCGCCGCTCCTGATGTTGAGCGTGCCGGAAGCGCTGGCGAAGTTACCAAGGATAGCGGTGCCCGCGTTGAATTGTCCGCCATTCTCAATGTTGAGGATGCCCGTACCGAGAAAGCCGATATGAAAATTGCCGGATGTGGTCCACTGCGATCCCGGTCCGGTGACGGTGGCGATACCGATAGTATTGGCTGCTCCGCCCAGCCGGGAGTTGCTAGAGCTGGTCAAGGAGCTGCCATTCTGGATCGTTAGAATGCCGGGGACGGCACTCCCTTGTCCGACCGTGATTATCCCTACCGAAGCGCTGGCGGGCGCTGTAACGCCGAGCACGATCGGAGTATTTCCCGGTGCGCCAAATGTGCTGATGTTGACGGCTGTACCGACACCGGGAACCACGCCTCCCGACCAGTTGCTCGCATCCGTCCAGTCGCTGCTTGTCAAACCGCGCCAGTCAGCCGCTTGGGCCGCCCCTGCGGACATCGCCATCAAAGCCGCGCCAGAGACGCTGGCCAACAGTCCGCGCAGAATGAGGGGCGGTTTGCTGGCTCGCAATGCATTGGCCATGATCGTCCCCGGAATCGTTTACGAAACAATACGGTAGGTGAGGCGCATAAGGATGACAACCTGCCGGCTCAACTGAATTCTCCCGAAACTTGAACAACTCCTTGCCGACTTCAGGAAAGTTGTAGGCGCTTCACCTGAGCTAAGGGTCGGCAAAAACAGCTTTTGGCTGATGAGTGATTGCGCGTCGTGTTCAACTGATAGGTGAAGACATCAACGCACCGGCCGCTCGTTAATATCTGTCGGACGATGGAGAAGAGATCGGAAGAAACTACTCGTGGCAGGCTTCGCGGTCGTGGAGCCCCAAAGTAAAATGGGAGCGTGACTGATAGGGTAAAAGAATGGAATGCGACGCTAGGTAGTGAGTGGCCCTCGTTAGTGACGATTTGCGGTGGAATGAGAGGCTGTCGCGGTCGCGCGACCTTCGGTCTTGCCTCCTTCTTCGCGTCTCTAAGGCGGCATCTTGCTCGCTGGTCGCTAGACCCTATTTTACCCTGGCGGATCAAGTCAGCATATTGCTTCCTGGTCGCGAGGGCTCAGGGTTATCGTGTGATTTGGTTCGGCATCTCCATCATCGCGCTTCTAACCTTGTGGGCTCTGGCAGCATCACGCTATGCCGGGTTCCTGAAGCGTGCCCGGATAGCTTCCCACGTCCTAGAGACTGCCGCTGCAGACACCGAGCTTGACCGATATGGCGTAAGGCTTTGCCACGAGCGGAAGGCGGCAAGCGGTCTCGCTCTTGTCACCTCCAATCAAGAAGCGTTCGCGGCCCGGCTTCTCGCTGCCCGTTCAGCCGGGCGCAGCCTCGACCTCATGTATTATATGTGGAACGCGGACCTGACCGGGATGCTGATCATGCGGGAAGTCATCGCGGCCGCTGACCGTGGCGTGCGTGTGAGGATCCTTCTCGACGATATCGGCGTCTCCATGTCCGACAAGATCTTCTATGCGATCGACTGCCATCCCAATGTCGAGCTGCGGCTTTTCAATCCCACGAAGGCACGCGAGAATATCCTGCGCCGCGGCATCGAGATGGCCTTGCGCTTTCGAAGCGTCAACCGTCGCATGCACAACAAGGCTTGGGTTGCCGACGGCCGGATCGCGATTGTCGGGGGACGCAATATCGGCGATCCCTATTTCGATGCCGGCGAGGACGCGAACTTCAGGGACTTCGATCTCGTGATGGTCGGTCAAGCCGTTGCGAAGACAGAGCGTCTGTTCGACGAGTACTGGAACAGTTCGGTTGCCGTGCCTGTGCGCTCCCTGCTTGCACGTCGACCTAACAAGCTGACGAAGCTCCGACACAATATGGACTCCCTCACTTTCGAGCAGCGTGCCCAGCCATATCTGGATCGAGTTCGCGATCAGACATCCTTAAAGGACGTTATCGCTGAAGACGGATACATTTGGCTCGACAAACTCGACGTCCTGGCCGATCCCCCCGAAAAAGCCGGTGGGAAGATCCGCAGCGGGCAGAACATGTTGATGGAAACGCTGCTCCCGGTCATCACCGGCACGACCGAGTTCATCCACATCACCTCGCCTTACTTCATCCCCGGCGAACGCGGCGTTAGGGCGCTCACGAAGCTTCGCGACAAAGGCATCGAGGTTTCCGTCCTGACAAACTCGCTTGCAGCCACTGACGTCGCAGCAGTTCACGCGGGCTATTCGCGCTACCGCCCCGCCCTACTGAAAGCCGGCATCGCGCTCTACGAGCTGAAATCGATTGCCGACATGGGATCCTTTTCCTTACGTGGTTCCAAGCAGGCCAGCCTTCACACGAAGGCCTTCGCCAGGGATGGCAAGTATGGCTTCATCGGATCTCTCAATCTCGATCCGAGGTCGGAATCCTTAAACACCGAGATGGGCGTCCTGTTCGATTCACCGCAGCTTGTCGAGCGAATGGACGCGATTTTCGCCGAGGAGACCAAGACGGATCTAAGCTATCCCGTCAGGCTCGAAAAGGGATCCGTGCGGTGGCTGAAAGTCGTCGACGGGGAAGATAAGCTCCTCCAGACCGAGCCGGATGCCGGGATCGCTCGGCGCGTGACAGCCTGGCTGATCAAGTGGCTACCTCTCGAATCTCAGCTGTAATTGCACCGAACGTGTCCTGAGGGAGAAGCGAATGCAGCCCACCTTCCGCAAGCCAGACAAGAACAAGATCCCCGCATCGAATAAGGCTGATCGTGGCAATAGAAACGGTTGCCCCGGCAACCGAAAGGGAAGGCCCCATCACTAGCCAAGCCGATTGCGATATCGCGAACTGCAATGGCGCGTATGTGGCACTGGCATCGGATGAACTGCTCGTCGCGAACAGAGGCGCGGCCAATTCGGGCGACATGATCACGACGATAACCAGACCCATCAGGCCGCACCCGATCAGGCGCACCGCAATCCTCCAGATCCGGCTCGCCCTCAAGTGCTGACCTCATGAAGAACCCATGCGATGGGGAAGGCTATCGCGTCGAGGTCGATTTCTGGCTCGCCAGTCATGTTTTCGGGGCCTCATCGAAAGCCGCGACAGATGCTCCTTGCAGCGAAGAGGCTGTCGAATAGGTAGGAGGCTCATCGGAGACCCGTTTGTCGGGTTTCACTCGTCTCGAAGCTCGGCTGAAAGGCAAAGCTTCCGCTGATCGACACGACGCCCTCTGATCCGCAAAAGAGTTTTTCAACTCCTGTAGAAACAGCAAAAGAGACTCTTCAGCGTTTTCACCCTTTCCTTCGATTACCGTAACGCCCCATCGGTCCAGAACATGCTTCTGCACATCGTCGGCGTCGTGCATCACGATGTAGAGTGGGGGCCGCGCCCGCTCCTGGCCGGTATCGCGCCACGTCTTCCATAACCGGTGGAGCAGGAAGCGGATGTTCAGATCCGTCATGCTGTAGCCGACAAAAAGAAGCGTCGAGGCAAATGCGTCACCCCTGAACTTTATGTCCATCGGAGCGTCAAACGACAGCCGGTCGAAATAGTCAGATTCAGTGATGACGAGACTGTCAGGATTGGAAAAGTCACCGTGGAACTTGATGATCTGGGTGAGGCCCGGCAAAGCTGCGGCCAGATCCGCGGCACCTGTTATCTTAACGTATGGTTTGCCGAACGCCTCATAGGCCGCTTCGAGGTTAGCATCGTAGTTGGTGGTGTAGATCAACGGGAAATCGGCATCCACGATCAGGCGGTGCAGATGCGATTTTCGCAGACGATCAGGATCGACTCGCCACTCTTGGCTCATCCACTCGACGAGCGGACAAATCGAGCCATGCTTGAGACGATAGAACTCGGCAATCTCCTGGTACGAGCTTCGATGACAATCGTTGGTCGAACAGTCGATTCCAAGGTCTGACTGCATATGAGCAATCAGGCTTGCCCATGACGGAAGACCAACGCTCATGGAAACCCCGGCTCCAACGAATAGGATCGCCTGCCGTCTCGCCACCGCATCGGTCAGCGATGGAATTGCCTCTTGGTATTGCATGCATCCTCCAATGGCAGCCGAACCAAGCCAGGTAACAGCCGTTCCAGTACGATAACGCACGCAGCCACGGTCTTTAGCTCGCGACGTTGTAGCTTTGATCGGCTCCGGCGCCGTCTCGCCATCGAACGGGAACGAGAACAGTGAAGGACAAGGTAGTCGCCATTCCGAGGGATTCGCGGAGTGGCACTACACATTGTTCCTCCGGATGATCGGCCAATGGAAGACCTTCGGCAGCGCGTAGTCGAAGATCGGAACCACAGGCCGGCGACAGGGTTCTTGGAAACGGTCGGATACTGTAAAATAGGTGGGAGTCAAAAGCGTGCAGAACCTTGGCGGATCATCTGTCGTCATCACCGGCGCATCGAGCGGGATTGGGCGTGCGACAGCGCTCGCCTTCGCCAGACGTGGCGCTCCTGTCTGCCTTGCGGCGCGCCGTGCAGATGTCTTGCAGCAAGTGGCTCGTGAATGTCAGTCGCTGGGTGTTCAAGCAATCGCGGTGCCGATGGATGTCACGGATGCTGATGCAGTGGCAGCGCTGGCCGATGCCGCCGAAGTCGCGTTCGGCGGGATTGACGTGTGGATCAACAATGCTGGCACTGGCGTCGCAGGCTCATACCACGACGCGCCACTCGAACTGCATCGCAAGACGATCGAGGTAAATCTGCTTGGCGCGATGTCCGGTGCTTACGCCGTGTTGCCGATCTTCATGCGACAGAACCGAGGAACCCTGATCAATGTCGTCTCCATGGCAGCGTGGGTTCCGAACCCCTTTGCCGCATCCTACACGGCCAGCAAATTCGGGCTGAGAGGTTTTGCCGCCAGCCTGAGACAGGAGCTGGTTGGCATGCCCGACATTCACGTCTGCGGCGTCTTTCCCGCCGTCATCGACACGCTGATTATCGAGCGCGGCGCGAACTACACTGGCCATGCTGTCGAGCCGCCCCCTTCCTGTACGATCCTGAAGATGAGGCCGAAACCATCGTCGGCCTTGCTCTTATACCGCGCGACGAGGTCGCCGTGGGTTGGCCGGCCCGTGCCGGACAGGTGGCTTACACGCTCGCACGCGGTCCCGTCGAGCGTCTCGTCGGCGCTACCGCTGCGGCAATTCGTAAGAAAGCCCGGCCCGTGCCTAACACCGACGGCAGCGCGATCACGCAACGTTGTCATTGACGGCGGGCGGCGAGTCCTGCATTCGTCCCCCAAAATTTCTTTCAGATCCTCGAGCGCGAACTCGTTGAAAGTCGCCCACAGCTGAGAAGCCAATGACTTCAAATTGGAGTAGTTTCGGGTCGGGCTCAGCCGCCGCGGCAAACCGAGGTGCGGCAATAGGAATGGTCGTATCTATCGCTCGATCGTGCCGTTACGCCTGATTTTTCTCTGCAGGAGCAAGATGCCATAGAGCAATGCTTCAGCCGTTGGTGGGCAGCCTGGAACGTAGATATCCACGGGAACGATCCGGTCGCAGCCACGCACGACGGAATAGGAGTAGTGATAGTATCCGCCGCCATTGGCACAAGAGCCCATCGAGATTACGTATCGCGGCTCGGGCATCTGGTCGTAAACCTTGCGAAGCGCTGGTGCCATCTTGTTGCAGAGCGTCCCCGAAACGATCATCAAATCCGACTGCCTTGGGCTGCCGCGCGGAGCAACACCAAACCTCTCGACGTCGTAGCGCGGCATCGACATTTGCATCATCTCGATGGCGCAGCATGCAAGGCCGAACGTCATCCACATTAACGAGCCGGTTCTGGCCCAGGTGATCAACTCATCCGTATTAGTGACGAGAAAGCCTTTGTCAGCCAATTCGGCATTGATCATGCCCATTGTAGGGTCGCCGCGGGTCTGCTCACCAGGATACTGGAAGTTCATTGGGCTGCGCGGGTGATCAGATTGAGACATGAGGATCTCCATGTAGCGCTGAACTCAACAACCGAATGGTGACTGGGTTCCAAAACCCAACCGCACGGTCCAAAACCGTACCGAAATTAGCAATGACCGAGCTCTCGCGGGATCGCTCCAGGTGGAATAGCTGTCGCTAGCAGGGCGAACTGTCGGACGTCCGTCGTTCCACTCGCGGAAGTCGAGCTAGGGCGGATTAGCAATGCAACGTAGATCTCGCAGAATGCGATCGGCCATAGATTTGGGCCTCGCGATTTCAGCTATATTGGCTGGTAGCGAGCTTGCATTCCTTGTCTTCGGAGTGGCCGCAAGAGAAAGAGCACGTGAAGCCGAACCCCGCTTGCAACAGCTAAGCAGCGAACGAGTTACGCAAGGCAGCCCCCCGGATCATGTCCTACCGGAAACAGGACCGGCATCTACTCAAAGCTCCCGCATCAGCTTCGAAACGTTATCCCGGCCGAATGGAATGTTGCGCCCGTGGACGCGGATGTGGAGAACGACGCCAAGTGGGGCAGCGTCCAATGCCTTAAGGTAATCGATTGCATCCTGCATTGTCGGAAACGTCTTTTCCTCGGTGAAAAGTGAAAAAGCCACCTCGAACGAATGTGATCGTGGTCGCGCACTCGCCATATATAGCCAAGGTCTCTTTCGCGCTGAAGTTATCGCTCATCTCGCCTGCTCCAGTAGGAGGCAAAGCCGTTTCCGCCCGCGCCGGGTGAGTGCTGCTGTTGTGGGCCGCTGTCGCAGCGTCGGACTAGAATTTTCCCGGCGTGAAGAATGCCAAATTCGCCACCGCAATGATTACCGCGACGACGAAGATAGTCAGACCGAGTTTCACCATGCCTTTCGTGGCTCTTTGCTCTGTGTTGCTCATGTCCATAAAACATAGACGAGGTATGGAAGTTCCGCCGCTTGGCGTCACTGACCTACTAGAAGCCTCATGAGTGCTCTTGAGGCCAGCGCGAACGTCCGCCAAAACATCGTGTCCAAAATAGTTGTAGTCAGAACCTGTCGCGATGACGAGCTGGTCGTAGGACAGCGAGCCGCCATCAGACAGCAATACGCTGCGCGAGGATGGGTCGACGCCGACCACCTCAGCCATGATCATGTTGAAGTTTTTGAAACGTGCAAGCGTCTTACGATTGGGCTCCGAGATGTCGGCCGGCGACGGGGCTGCAGTGGCGACCTGATAAAGGAGAGGCTGAAACAGATTACGGTTGCGTCGGTCAATGAGCGTGACGTCGATATCCTTGAGCGTTACCGAGCTCGATTGCGCACGCGAGACCGCCGAAACCCGCCGCCGATGATGACGACATGCCGGGAGGAGCGGCATGCCGCACCGATGCTAGGTCGATCTTCATTTACGTTCAGCGCAAACTCTTTCGACTTCTTCGCGGGATATCGCTTATTCAACCGACCGGTCATGTCGGGAGCCCGAGGCAGCGCAATGAAAGCAGGTCTTCGAGCGTAATGCTGGGGCCGAACAGGAGAAACGACCACACTGGTCGCGTCGCGAAAAGGAGGCCAAGGCCGAAGGCCGCCCAGATCGCCGCCGTACGGAGTTCGCGCAGCATCTCAGCCATGGAGCCGCCTCATGATCAGCAACCCGACGCCTGCCATCGCCGCTCCCCAGGCAAGGAAGCCGAGGTCCCAAGAGAGCCACTGCCCGCGGGGAACCATTTCATTGACGTGATGCAGGCCGAGGACATGGTGGTCGATGACGCCTTCGATGAGGTTGAACGCTCCGAAGCCGATAAGCATGGTGGCGACGAGATCGCCCGTCGACCAGCGGAAATGGCTGAGGCGGCCGCACCGCCGCAGGATGAAGAGCCCGGCGAGCACAAAGACGTATGTACCGGAATGGAAGACGCCGTCCCAGAAGGTGTTCAGTTCGAGGTTCTCGATCGTGGTGATTGGATACCATGAGCTGAGCATGTGATGCCATTGCAGAAGCTGGTGGAGGACGATTCCATCAAAGAAACCTCCTAGTCCCAAGCCCAGAAGCAGCCCGGCGGAAAGCGGGAAGCTTCGTATGGGTCGCCTCTCCAAGCCTGTCATGCGAGCACCTTGGCAGCGACCGCCGCTTCTACGAACGCACTGCGGGCAAGCTCCGGGCTGCCGTGACTTGCGATCGCATCGACACATCGGCGCTTAGCAACGTCGTATTCCGGGTCATAGCTTGATGGCCAGCGATGGAGAAGCGCCGCCAATGCCGCATCGGGGCCGTCGAGACGTTCCCGCATGCCGTTACCGATCCGGACGAAGACAGGCGATTGCCAGGTGACGCAGAAATCGACGTCGATAACCTCATTCATGGGAGACCTCATTTATATTTTCCCCACGAACCTCTGTCGGGCTTGCGAGTTCCCGCGCTTCACGCTTAGTGCCCAACCAAACGCGCGCAGGGGTGCCGCGTTGCTCATCGCTCTGCAATCGACAGACGCCGGCAATCTGCCGGCGTCTGTTATTGCTCAAAGCTGCTCCGTCTGAGCACCGCTGTTCGGTTTTGCCGGACCCAGGACCGGTTTCTGTCCAAGCGCTGCCGTCATAGGCATGGAATTGAATTCACCCTTTCCATCAATAGAGGAACCCTGTGACCACCGGCCGGCGACCGGATCGCTGCCGTCGGCTTGAAAGCCGAGGAAGGTATAGCTGAATTCCGGCTTTTCCTGCTCTTGCGGAAAGCTGTTTGGGATCGGGAATACACTCGATGTCCCGCCCAATTCCTCGAGAGCGGCTAGCCACTGGTTCTGGTGCATGGTATCGCGGGCGATCAGAAAGGATAACATATCCTTCATGCCAGGATCGTTCGTCATGTTGAAAAGGCGGACGGCCAGCACCCGCCCGGTCGATTCGGCAGTTACGTTGGCGGTCATATCCGCGGCAATGTTACCGCTGGCATAGATATGCGACATGTCGAACGGCACGCCGTCGGAATCGACGGGCATCGCCGAAAGTCCGGCAGAAAGCAGGTTCTTGAGGTTGATGCCGCCAAGGACGGCTCCCCCGATCGGATCGGCGGCGATTTCCTCTTTGAGTTTGAGCGGCGCGCCCTCGAGGTTCATGGCAACCGCGGTCGCGAGCATTTCGATATGCCCGAGCTCTTCCGCAGCGGTGTTCATCAACAGGTCGCGGAACTTTGGATTGCCGCGAGCGCCGCATGCCTGAAAGAAATATTGCATCGCCACGCGGATCTCGCCCTCCACGCCGCCGATCGCCTGCTGCAAGGCGCGCGCGAACAGGGGATCGGGGTTCTCAACCCGGACAGGATATTGCAGCTTACCGTCAGTGTAGAACATGGGACTCTCCTTCGTTGTGAAGCCCGCGAACAAGCGACAGCCGATCAGGTTCCCTCCTGTTTGCATCTTTCGAAGAATGAGCAGGGAATTCGCCCTCGTCGGGGAGTTCGTTGCGCTCACGAAGGAGGTCCTGATGGTTGTCCAGCTGTCACTTGAGACCGACGATATTGCGCCGACTGAGGAAAGCGCGTCTGGAGCTATCTGTTTGGACGAGATCGCGACTTTGTCGTTGCTTCGATCGGCAGCTTCTGGATTGGCCCCCGCCCTCCCCGCCTTCATTTTCTTCAGCGCCGTCCACATGGATATCGGGATGCGGACGATCATCGAAGACTACGTCCACGGCCACATGAGAAAGCTGGCACTTCTGTTTCTGAACTCGGCCTTCCCCTGGCTGGTCTGTCTACTATGTGTCTTCGCCATCTTTCGGATGATGTTCGAAGCAGCTCAGCAATAGATACTTTCATACCGCAGGTCCGAGATCGGCGTTGGAGGCTTCCGAAGCGAGAACCTGGCTCTGGTGAAACGTTAGCCGTTTCCGTCCGGAAGATTGCCTGTACGCTTCCGCACTGTTCCCAAACGGGCTGGAACGCGGAGCTTCCACGCTCATTCTTCTTCGATGGCGGTTTCCTCGAAAAGATTGCTTTTGGCGCCGCAATGAACAAGGCACTGACGATCCGCACCGGTCAGACCCATGTCAACCGCTATTCACTCGTTGCTTCGCCGCATCGAGGAAGGCGAGATCGATCCGAGCTTTATCATCACGCATCGGGCGAAGCTCGAAGACGGCCCGGCTCTCTACGAGACTTTCAGGGACAGGAAGGACAACTGCATCAAGGTCGTCCTGACGGCATGAGATTATGAACGCTGATGCCAGAGCACTCAAGGCAGCGTGTCGCAGTTTCGAGGCCAGGTATGGCATCGAGGCTTCTCTCAACGTGATGGCCGGCATAATGCAGGACCGCCTTGGCGATCATGGCGTAGCTGTACAGTTCCATGGCTGTGATGCAGGCGCGCCACCTCCCCAACCGGTAGACATTGACGAAGTGGGACCGCCTATGCCTGATGAACGCGTAGCGGGATGAGCTCGCGCCCCTGCGACTTGATCGGCTGCCTTGAAGGAAAACACCTCACCCGCGCTCAGCGGCTGAACGCGCTTCTAGAGCTACTTCCACGATACCACACCGATCGCAGGTGGAATGCGAAAGTCGCCAACGCCATAGTCTTGGGGCTGCAATCCGTCTTTCCATCGCGCCTGTTTCACGACTGCCGCGTTTACAGCAGAAGCATTGCGGCTGGCGAACGTCGCGTCGGCTTGCGGTTTCTCCTGCCCGATGGAGCGCCAAGAGGTGTTTATGTACACTTTCACGGTGGCGCGTGGGTGCTCGGCAATGCCCGCCTCGATGATGGCATCACGTCACGTGTCGCTAAAGAGTGCCAACTCATCGCTGTCGCTGTCGATTTTCACAACGCCCTCGATGATCGCGTCGATCTTGCCATAGACGACTGTGAGATCGCTCTGAACTGGGTGGTCCGGAACCTGTCAGATCTCGGTGTCGGACGGATTGTTCTGGGCGGTGAGTCATCTGGGGCTCACCTTGCTGCCCAGGCCTTGCTGCGTCTGCGGGACCGGGGGCTGGTCGAAGCATTCTCGGGATTTATCTCGACATGCGGCGCGTTTGATTTCAAGGGATCGCGCAGCCTCAGGAGCGCCGATAGCGCCTCCCTCATAGTGGACGCTCCCGCTGCTCTTCGAAATCTTCAAAGGTTGCGTCCCAGTTTGCCCTGGAATGAACGGGATGGGCCATTACATGCGCAGCTCGAAGGCCTCCCGCCGGCTCTGTTCATCGCGGGCGAGCTCGATCCCATTGTCGATGACAGCATTCAGATGTTCCGCACTTGGCAAGACGCAAACGGAAACGCATCGTTAAGCATCGTTCCGGCCGGGCCGCATGGTTTCAATCGGCTTCCGACGGCTATCGCCAAAATCACCAACGCCTACGCACGAGAATGGCTCATCGACAGACTTTCGGCCTCACATTGACGTCCTTTCCGGGCGCGGACACCGAGCGCTGGATCAATATTTGGCGAAATAGCCGGCCGGAAACGAAAAAAGCATAAGACCCGCGAAGGCATATCAGCCATCACCGCACAGCAGGTGTGGCTTTCCGGCACGATGACGAGGAAGATGAGCGGGAAGGGCATCGCGATTGGCGGCACGTGTTTTGGGTACTGCTTGCCCGAAGGACAATCGCTCTCGTGCTCTGCATGAACGGCCGCGATGGCCTGTTGCGGGCGTCGCGCATCAGGCGTCGTCCCGTTCGGCCTTCGGTTTGCGGATGGTCAGCCGTCTGAGCTTGCCAGATAACGGTTTCCCAATCTGCGCGGAGCAGGATTTGCCGCTTGGCCGACCGCTGTCTGCCGGCGGCAAGCCACTGGACGGTTGCGTCGGACGAAGGTTCGGCTCTCTGCTGCGCGAGAGCGCCGGCCAACCGAAGCTCTATTTCAGAGGTCAAGAACGTCCCTTATCCGTACCGCCAGGTCTTCGAACGAGAACGGCTTTGTCAGAAGATGGACGCCTTTATCCAGGCGGCCATGATGCACGATGGCATTGCGAGAATAGCCGGTGGTGAACAGCGCTTTCATGTCTGGATACAGTTCTCTTGCTTTAGCCACGACGTCCGCACCGCTCATCCCCCCGGGAAGGACAACATCGGTGAAGATCAGATTGACCGGTCCGTGAGCCGCCAGCAGTTGGAGGGCAGTAGGGCCGTCCTTCGCTTCCAATATTTGGTAACCCAGCTCGCGCAGCGATTCTACCGAATATGCCCGCACATCCGGATCATCCTCGACGACGAGGATGACTTCGCCGTCCGCCGCCTCCGGGATCGGTGCGCTCTCGGCCACCTCCTCCTCCGCGCCTTCGGCCGACAACCTGGGGAGATAGATTTTGACCGTCGTGCCTTCTCCGACCTCTGAGTAAATCTTCACATGACCTTTTGACTGTTTGACAAAGCCGTAGACCTGACTAAGCCCGAGGCCTGTGCCTTTGCCCTGATCCTTGGTTGTGAAGAACGGTTCAAAAACGCGAGAAAGGGTTTCGGCGTCCATGCCCGTACCGGTATCGGAAACGCTGATCGCGGTATACTGGCCGGGAATGACTTCGGCATGCATCGCGGCGTACGCTTCGTCGAGGTGAGCGTTGAAGGTCTCGACCGTCAGTTTGCCGCCATCGGGCATCGCATCGCGTGCGTTGATCGCCAAGTTGAGCAAGGCGCTTTCAAGCTCATTCGGGTCCGCTTCTGTCCTCCAAAGGCCACCGGCTAGCACCACTTCGATTTGGTAGATCTCTCCGATCGTACGGTGAAGCAATTCCGACATGCCACGTATGAGGGCATTCGCGTCAACGGGCTTCGGGTCAAGCGCCTGCCGGCGAGCGAAAGCCAGAAGTCTCTGGGTCAGCGAGGCTGCGCGCCGCGCACCGTTCATCGCCTGTGAGGCCGCTCGCCGCAGGCGGCCAGCTTCAGGCGGCAAAGTTCGCATCAGCGTGTCCAAGTTGCCAACGATCACCTGCAAGAGGTTGTTGAAGTCGTGGGCGACGCCACCCGTCAGCTGGCCGACCGCTTCCATCTTCTGGGCCTGGCGCAAAGCATCGGCGTTGCGACCAAGCTCATCCGTTTTTTGCCTGACAAGATGTTCCAGATTGCCGTTCAGCTCCCTTAGAGCCTCCTCGGCCCGCCCCCGCTCCAGTAATTCGCGCTGTGCGGCATCGAACAGCCGAGCATTGTCGATGGCGACTGCTGCCTCTCCGGCCAAGCCCGCCAGCCCCTTCTCGGATTCTTCGTCAAATACCCCGACGTTCTCATGGCCGAAGAAGAGACCCCCAATGACCTCTCCTGTTCGGGAAATAACCGGTACCGCCAAGTAGCTCCGTACCGGAAGATGGCCCTCGGGCATACCGTGGCGGGGAGCATTTTTTCCGTAGCGGCGATCTTTCGTGATGTCGTCAGAGCGCAAAATCCCTTGGCCCAGGAACGTCGGCGCAAAGACTTCCGTGTTGCGAGGCATGGGGAACTTCGAAAACGCTTCGCGCGGGACGCCTGAGAGTGTGTAGAGCATATAGCTCTCGCCGGCCTTGTTGATGACGTTGTAAAAGAACGCGCCGAACTGCGCACCAGTCAGCTCGACGCCTGCGTCGGTCACCAGCTGAACGACCTTCTCCAGATCGTTCTCGCGTGCAAGGTTGGCGCCGGCACGATTGAGGATCTCCAGAGCCCGGGTGCGTTCTCGAAGGGCGATCTCGATTTGCCGCTGCTCGGTGCGATCCCTCAGGATCTTCACGAACCCGACCAGCTCTTGTCCATCACCGAAGAGCGGAGTCGTTTCTCCAACGGCCCAGATCCGTCCCCCATCTTTTCGCATCCGCCAGCCTTCGCCTCCTCCTTTGCCATTCAGGCGAGCATCGGCGAGCTCAGCTGTCAGCATATCGAGGGCGCCCTCATCACTTGCGAAGATTTCGATCAGCGTCTTTCCAAGCATCTCCTCCTGCGACCACCCGAGCAGCCTCTCGGCGCCTTTGCTCCAACTGGTGATATTGCCATCGACGTCGAGCGTAATGATCCCGGTATCAATGGCGCTGTTGAGGATTTGTTGAAGGCGTTCTGCGGGAAAAAGGACGGGGAGTTTCATCTTGCCTCTTGGCTATCCGAGTTGCGGGCAGGAGGTATCACAACGCAAAAGGCTCGGAAGAGTTCATGCGAGAGATGGCCGCCCCCACGCTGCCGAGAGACCGCGCACGCGCTCTCGGAGCCTCTATTTCAGCGAATGCCGCGAGCCGGAATGAAGGCGAGCCTCGGCTCGATTTAGCGGGTACAAGCCGGCCGCGGCCGTTTTGCTTGAGGAGAGTCAGTATTCATCAGCGCACGTCACGGTCAGAACCCGGCAGGTAACGGCAGAAAGGGTCGGATCTGGGCAAGCCATGCTCCTTGTCGCGATCGTAATAGTCGATCTTGCAGAAGTCGCGGGTTCCCCTGTGCGATTGCGCCCGGTCGGGACTTCAAGGCGTAAAGCCCGAGGCGCGATAAGCGCCAGTCCCAGAGTCAACGGCAACACGGGAGCCCCTGGCCACCGGACGCATCGTTTTAAGCAGAGGCCGCAACCTCGTGATCGGTGTCCGCCCATTCCACATCCAGAGGCGCGCTGATCAGGCAACGCAGGCCACCGTCGTCGTAAGCAAGTTCTGCACGGCCCTTGAGCTGTCCCGAGGACATCGCCTCGATCAAGCGCGACCCGAACCCCCGCCGTAAGGGAGGCTTAACCGGGGGCCCGCCGCTTTCACTCCACAGCAGTATCAGTGACGGGTCGGGTGAACCTTCCAATTTCCATGACACTGCGATTTTGCCGGACTCGGCTGACAAGGCACCGTATTTGGCGGCATTGGTGGCCAGCTCATGTACAATGAGCGCCAGCGCGACCACTGCTTTGGGCGAGATACTGATATCCGGCCCGCTGATGTCGAGACGCTCCGCCGGATACGCCGACATCGCCTCGGAGACCACCTTTCCAAGGCTTGCCGCCTCCCAATTGCCATGGGTGAGCAAGTCATGCGCTCTCGCCAGGTTTTGGAGCCTGGCGTCGAAAGCTGCCCTCGCCACCTCGACATCCGGCGCTCCCGCAAATGTCTGACGAGCGATTGCCGCAACCGTCGCCAAGATATTCTTGACCCTATGGTTCAACTCGCCGATCAGAACCTCCTGCACCCGCTCCGCTTCCTTGCGCGCCGTAATATCTCTCGCGATTTTCGAGGCGCCAACGATGCGTCCCTCTGTGTCATAGATCGGAGATACCGTAAGGGAGACGTCCAGGAGTTTTCCGCTCCTATGGCGCCTGACCGTCTCGTGGGTCTCGATACGCTCGCCGGCCTTGATGCGCGCGATGATGCGCGCCTCCTCATCCACGCGATTATCTGGAATAAGAACCGTCACCGACCGGCCGAGAATTTCGCTGGATGAATAGCCGTAGAGCTTTTCGGCTCCATCGTTCCAGTCGGTCACCATCATGGCGAGATCGATACCGAGGATTGCGTCTTCGGAGGAGGAAATGATTGATGCCAGGCGTTTGAGCTTTGCCTCGTAGCCGACCCGACCCGTCGTTTCGCTGACGATGCAAAAGACCGCCAGGACCCTGCCGTTTTCATCGAATACCGGCGAATAGGAAATATCGAAATAAACCGTTTCCGGCTTGTGATGCCGCTCGATATAGAAAGGCCTGTCCTTGGCGGAGACAGTCTCGCCGGTCTCCAAGACCTTGCGCAGCAGCGGCTCCAGATCATCCCACAGCTCGGCCCAGTTTTCTTTTGCCGGCTTTCCCAGCGCCGCCGGATGCTTTGCTCCAATCGTCGGTGCATAGGCGTCATTGTATATGGCGATGAACTCGGGGCCGCAGAACATGACGATCTGGGCGCGCGAGGGAAGCGCGATATCAACCGCGCATCTGAGCTGGATCGGCCAGGACGAAACCGGCCCGAGGCTGGTGTTTGCCCAATCATAGCGGCGGATGAGCGCTGCCAATTCACCCTGATCGGGCACAGCGGGATTAATTTCGTGCATGAAACGCGCCTCGGTCTTTTCCTCATTTTTGAAAGTTCGCGGGCAGCAAGTCAACGGCGGAAAGGGACCAAAACCGGCCAGGAGACATGTCCCTTGACGCGATCGTGGATTGAGGTCGAATTAAAAAAACCGAGGCGGATCCACTAGACTCCGTAGGGGAAAGCACTAGGTCAAGTCTCCCAAACCTAGATCAATATCGCATGCAGGATACCGATCGACATCACAAAGAGGCTCGTCGCGCCGGCGACCGGCTGATTGCTGGGCACGTGAAGGAAGATCCCTTCGCGGCGGCATTCAAGGCGACGCGCATGCCGATGATCGTCACTGATCCCGCTCAGCATGATAATCCCATCATCTTCTGCAACGCGGCTTTCGAAAAAATGACGGGCTACTCGAATGATGAGCTCATCGGCCGCAACTGCCGCCTGCTCCAGGGGCCGGAGACAGACAGGCGGACCGTAGGTCACATTCGCGACAGTGTCACACGAGGCCAAGACATCTCTGTGGACATCCTCAACTACCGAAAAGACGGCAGCACGTTCTGGAACGCGCTTTTCATCAGTCCGGTGCGCGATGACGAGGGAAGGATCGTCTACTTTTTCGCCTCGCAGCTGGATTTCACAACCGTCAAAAGCCGTGAAGCGGAACTTGCATTGGCCCGACATCAGGCGGAAGAGGCAGTTGCAAAGAATACGGCGGAACTGAAGTCAGCCCTTTTGGCAAAGACCCTTCTCATCCACGAAGTCGACCATCGGGTCAAAAACAATCTCCTGACCATGGCGTCGATCGTCAAACTGCAGGCGCGGTTCACGAAGGACGCGGTCAAGAAGCAGACGCTGATGTCGGTGCTCAACAGGGTGGAAGCGTTGAGTACCGTGCAGCGAAAACTTTTCACCCTCGACGACATTGCCCGGTTCGACGTCGCGGATTTCATCCGCGAGCTGGTCACGGATCTTGTCAGCGGCGTCGGACGCAATGACATCCGGCTGACGCTCGACCTAGCACCGCTCCTCGTTCCGGCCGTCAAGGCGACACCACTGTCGCTGATCGTCAACGAGCTCGTAGGGGACGCGGTCAACAGGGGTCTCAGCGACGGCGGCGGTGCGATCCACGTCGTCGTAAACCGCATGCACGGCCACTTTGTGATCCGGGTCGAGGACACGGCGACTCCCGTCGAGCCGGATGCGGAAGCCGCCGAGTTCGGGCGGCTTCTCCTGGAAGCATCGGCCCGTCAACTCGCAGCCAGCGTCGAACGCAAGATCGAAGGCGACAGGACAGTGGTCGAGGTCATGCTGTTGGTCGACGAACATCAGGAGAACGAGAATTGAAAGGCATGATCGTCGAGGACGAGATGCTGCTCGCCATGGAGCTCGAAAGCGAGGTGGAAGCGGCCGGACACGAGGTCGCGGGCATCGCGATGAATAGCAGACAAGCGCACGATCTGCTGGCTTCGCAAAAACCGGATTTCGCTTTCGTCGACGTTCAGCTGATGGACGGACTGACGGGAATCGAAGTCGGCCGCTCTTTAGCCGCTGCAGGCATTGCCTACGTCTTCGTTACAGGCAACATCAAGCGATTGCCGCCCGATTTCGTGGGTGCGCTTGGCGCGATCGAAAAGCCCTACACGATGAACGGCATGAAAAGCGCGTTGAATTACATCTCGGCCATCCTATCGGGAAACGAGGGGCCGGACATACCGGCAAGTCTCGTGCTGGCCAACGATAGCCAGCCCCAGCCTGTCAACAGGTAAACGGTGACCGATTTTGGATTCTCCGGCCCGACATTTGTGCATTGGCGCTATCTAGGAGGTTAAGCTGCGGGGGACGACCCTCCCTGTGACCAGGGGGAGTTCGTCGATGTTTGCCAGAGCCCGTTCCTTGATGAGATACCGCCGAACATTTTCACGAAGGGAGTTCAACGGGAAAATCCCTTGTGCTGCCAGGCGGCAGGCTTTCACGAGAACCTCGTAGGGCATGCCTCGTTTTTCGGCCGGCCATTCGTCAAGCAGGTCAAATACGTCTTCCAGGCTTGCCACTTCCTGAATGTGGTGGCCCCGCTTAACGAAGAGCGGTCTGTCAAACAATGTGCTTGTCATCGCTGTCTCCTTTCTAAGCTTTTTGATCCCGACAATCTGGGAACGGTTAGTTGGATCTTCAAGCCTGAGGCCGGTGCGTGCAAGTCCCGTCAGCCTTGAATGCTGAAGGACCTGCAGCCATGTCTCATTCTATTGATGTTTGGGGGAAGACAAATATAAAGCAGAGGCGTCGCCGTCCCGTCGACGCCGCCCGGATATCTACGGAAAGTGACCATGCCCAAACGGAAAACTCCCTCTGTTGTCAGCACCGGAATATCAGGATTGAATGAAATTCTCCGCGGCGGCCTTCCCGCGTCCAACCTATATATGCTTCAGGGCGCTCCGGGATCCGGCAAGACGACTGCTGCACTGCAGTTTTTGCGCGCCGGTGTCGAAGTGGGCGAAAGCTGCGTCTACGTGACGCTGTCGCAGACGGCCGCCGAACTCAACGCCATCGCCTTATCCCATGGTTGGACGCTTGACGGCATTCGTGTCGAAGAGCTCGCGACGTCCGGCTCGGTCAACGAGGCTGATGAGCAGAGCATCTTCATGACTTCCGATCTCAGGCTGGATGAGACCAGAAAAGCCATCGAGGCTGCCATCGAGGAACACAAGCCCCGCCGTCTCGTCTATGACTCCTTGCTTGAAATTCGGCTCATCACCGGAGATTCGCCCCGCTTCCGCCGCGAACTTATTGCCTTCAAGGCATTTCTTGCCAAACGGAATGTGGTGGCATTGCTGCTCGATACACAAACGGCGGGATACGACCGCAGCGGTGAGGAAGTTGAGGGCCTTGCTCACGGTGTCATCCGGCTCGACAAATCATTGGAGGAATATGGCGGCGTGCGCCGCCGCGTTGAAATCTCCAAAATGCGCGGTGTGCCGGTTGCCGACGGATATCACGACATGGCGATTCGTGAGGGGGAAGGTGTCGTGGTTTTCCCTCGCATCATGCCGAACACGGCGTCGGACAGCGGCAAGCCGCCGCTCATCAAATCAGGCGTCGCCGAGCTCGACGAAATGTTCGGCGGCGGCCAGGAGGCCGGAACGACGACCTTGGTGATCGGACAATCCGGAACTGGAAAGTCGACGATGTCGTCTCTTTATGCAACGGCAGCGCTCGAGCGCGGGGAAAACGTCGCACTCTTCCTTTTCGAGGAACGGCTCGAGACCTTTTTCCGCCGATCGGAAGGCCTTGGCATGGAACTTAGGCAGTTCCACAGAGACGGCAAACTGATCCTGCGCGACTTCAATCCGAACGAAATCTCCCCAGGGGAATTCGGTCAGATCGTTCAAGATGCCGTGACGCAGAGCAAGTCGAAGGTCGTAGTGATCGACAGTTTGACCGGTTACCTCAATTCCCTGCCGCACCGCGACAAAGCCGTCCGCGATATCCAGTCCCTTCTGAAATACCTGTCCCGATCAGGCGTGTTGACCATGCTTATTGTGGCGCAACACGGCCTTCTTGGGCAGAATGTTGGTATCGATGTCGATGTCAGTTTCCTGGGGGACACCGTCTTGTTGCTCAGGATCGTCGAACATGAAGGACGACTGCGGCGGAACATCACCGTGGTCAAGAAACGCCACGGTCCGCACGACTTGAACGTGAGGGAATTGATTATCGAAAGCGGCAGTGTCAGCGTCGTCGCATACAATCCCCTGCCGGACCCCAAATGAACGAAAGTCAAAGCGAAAGCGAACTGGACTGGGTGCTGGTCCTGGCTCCTTTTCGCCGGGACGCCGACTATATTGCCGCTTTTTTGCGGGAGCAAAAAATCGGCGTCGTTGCGGCCAAAGTCGATGATGATCTGAGCCACCATCTTGTATCGGACCCCGCCATAATCGTCGTCACGAACGAGGCGCTTGATCCGAACACGGTAGCAAAGATCGCCGAACACCTTTCGACCCAGCCTGACTGGTCGGAGGTGCCGATCATTATTCTTCTGGAGAGGTCCGCGCCGCTGGCAGCAATTCGCAGTCGGCTGCAGTCGTCATGGCCGGGGTCACGCCTTCTGTTCCACATGAGGCCGATCGCTCCATTGGAACTTGTGAATGTCCTGCAGTCAAATCTGCTGGTACGCCTCCGCCAACGACAGGTTCGCGACGCCTTTGAGCGCGAGCGGGAGTTGCGGCTAGAACTCAATCACCGGGTCAAGAATATTCTCGCGAGCGTTACCTCGATTTTCCAGATGACCAGACGGGGAGCGGCGACGGTCGATGATCTTGCAAGGGAATTCACCGGCAGGCTGGTGGCGCTTTCCAACGTTCATACCGCAGTATTTGAAGCCGACGGCGAGGAGATTTCACTCCTATCGATTGTCAGCCTGACGGTGGCCCCTTACAACAGCGATGGCCTCAACCGTATCGACTTCAACGGTCCCGACCTGGCAGTCACCCGCGAGGCGGGCACGATGCTCGCTCTTTGTCTGCATGAGCTGACGACAAATGCGATCAAATATGGCGCGCTATCGCTTGCAGACGGAAAGGTGAAGGTTTCCTGGACCATCGCTGGCAGCAACGAGCCGGTTTTTTTCCTCGACTGGACTGAGTCAGATGGCCCGCCGGTGCGGCAACCGACGCGTCAGGGATATGGAACACGCTATGTGCGCTCAGCACTGGGCTCGTTATTAGGCACGGCGCCGACCATGACGTTCGCCGCATCAGGCTTTCAGTGCAGCGCCAAGGGTCCGGCTTCGCGGCTGATAGCGTATTCGAAGAGCGTTTGAGGGTTATCTTGCGATTTTCAGCGGAGGATGGATCCTTCCTGCCGCCCAAGGGTTACCGTGCTCGAGGCCATGCGAGAGATGCTCGCGGCTGGAACGGAGAGCGTTGAGATGTCTGGTATCGGCGCGGCGGTTCTTGTTGTTGAGGATGAGGTTCTCGTCCGCTTGGCCATTGTGATGTCGCTCGAGGACGAGGGGTTCACGGTCTTCGAAGCCTCCGACGCGGACGCTGCGATAGAAATCCTGAATGTCCACACAGAAATCCGGCTGATGTTCACCGATATAGACATGCCAGGATCTATGGATGGTCTTAAACTTGCCGCGGCGGTACGGGACCGATGGCCCCCTGTCAAGATCACCGTGACATCAGGGCACCATGACTTAAGTGACGAGGTCCTGCCGGTCGAGGGCCGGTTCTTCAGCAAACCATATGATCATAGTCGGGTTATCAGCACCGTGAGAGAGATGGTCGCCGCCGTCTAAATGGCTGCGAAACCTCAATTGACCCAAGATTGATTATTGACTCGCAGACAAATGAGAACATAATAAGAACATCGGCGCCGCGGCAGCCATTCTTAAAATCGAAGTACGGAGCACGGATATGCGAGAGCAGCCGATCGGCGAAGCCGTGGAAGACGATGAGCGTGCAAAGGTGATTGCCTACCACAGAGGCGATACGCACGCAGCCATAGACACCCTTCTGGAAGATATCCGTCACCTTCGCCGGCAGTTGGCATTGACCGAAGGCGCCATGAGCCGAGGCATGGCCCGCGGCTGGCGACCGAGCTACCACCGAGACTGATATGCCCAGGATCAATCATGAGCGAAAGCGGCTGCGATGGCCGGTCCGCGACGTCGAAGCCGAGACCAGGGCTGACGCCTATGCTTGACCGCCCCCAACCAACGTCCGTGTCGTTCGAAACCGCTCTGCGGGACTGGTGGTCGTCGCAGCCGCAGGCTTTCCGCGAGAGCGTTGGTCTGTCGGCCGCGCGCGCTTGCTTTCGCGCGGGATACACGGCAGGCAAGCAAACGACCGAACGGCGCTTCGTATTCAAAGCCGGTCGCATGCGCATCACTGTCTGGGCAACGGGCATCATGGAAGCCAGGAAGAAAGCCGCAGCCGAGGCTGATTTCCGCGCGGCCCAGAAGGGGTGGCCGGTCCCGAAAGCCGGCTGGCAACTCCAGGAGGAAAGATGAGCGACAGCGACAGACGGCCTCTGACGCAAGCGCCGCAAATGTATGTCCACTATTGCGAAGAAAAGGGATGCGAGAAGTGGGGTGGCTGGGGCAACAGTCCTTCTCCGGCCGCGGCGACGTTCGAGCATTTCCCAGACAAGTCATACGAACAGGAACAGGCATTCAGGCGAAAGCTGGAGGCGGCCGAGCGTCGTGATATCGTTCAATGATTGCTGGGCGGATCATCTGCGCGTCTTTGACCGTTGGCGACGGCGACACGGTAAAATGGGACGGGCAGAACATGCGGTTGCTGGGGAAGGTGTTCCCCTCTCGCCTGGCATCGACACGGCGCAGACGTACGCGAAGTGGATGAAGGAACGGAAGCCGGCACTTGTCACCAATGAGAGGCCAGAAGAACTGCTGGCCGAGCGCGGCCTGGAAGTGATGTTCAGCGGCATCGACCCGCACATGCAGCGGAACGAGAGGGTTGTTTCACGAAGGCGCCCGTGAACTCATTTCATTCGGCAGCGAAGCTCAGTGAACGACGGTGATCACTGGAATGCCAGCTTCGTCGGCGGCACGGATCAGCGCTTCTCGCGCGTCCTCGGCCGAAACGTCCCCATGAAGTGCATCCCGGCACGCTCTAATCGCTGTGAGATACTCTTCTCCATCGTCGGTGGGCCAGCAAGCCGTCAGCATCTTGGCAGCCTCCCAAAGGGTTGCGACAAGTTTGTACTTTTCCGGCCCACTTACAACGAGCATCAAGGGCGTAAACTCTCCGGATCTGTGCCATTTCATGACATTAGGTCTCCCCACGGTAAACATATTAGTAACCGTGCAAGAACTGTTCCGTGATCCGCTGGCATGCCCAAGCTCGTTTCGCGGGCCATAGTGAAAGGAGAAAATTTCTTAAAGGCTCTTCAGTCGCCGCAGCATCGCCAGCGTCAGCATGGGCACCTGATGGCACGGAAACGCTCGCCAGCCTCTTTACCCGCCATGCTGAAGCCACCATAGGCCGCCGACATGTTCGCGAGGAAGTCGAACGCGCCGAAACCCCTGCTCCTGTTCAAAGAGTCGGCCATGGCCCGAGACCGTCGGCGGCGATCAGGTCTCTGATCGAGAAAGGCATATCTTCACGCCACCTCCTCTTGAATAAACCGAAGGACACGCGAGTTTCCCGGTTAGCAAGGAGGAAATCATGTCCGTACCCAACGAGCCTATCGTTCCGCCGCCAGCGCCGCCGATCGGCAATCCCGAACCTGAGCGAGATCCTGGGGAGACACCGCCTCCTGACGGCCCCGAGCCAGATGACGGCGACGATCCGATGACGCAAGCTCACGCCCAGGTCGCACAGCGAAGCCCGACTTGGGGACTGCTCTGCCGCGGCGTTCAAGTGCATGCTGATGACTGAGATCATGTGACGTTTTCTGATTGGAATGCCGGCACGCTCCGAATACTCGGAATCATGCCGCAATCGTTTGGACAAGTTTTTCAAAGCTCCGTCTTCGCCGACCGTCGTTGGTTGTCAGAGGGCGGCCGAAGGCGAATTTTACCGAGCACTTCAAGCCTTCTCGAGCATTCAACGATAACACCAAGGTCATAGGATTCGCGGGCGACGCTACAAATCCGAAATGCTCTTAGAAGGCTTTGGCTTCGTCGGAGATTGTGTGAACGAGGTGCAGACAACATCAAGGCTGCCAGGGTTTGGGCGCGTTCATCAACCATTCGAAGCCTTCGCCACTTGGCGGCTGGTCGAGGACGGCGAGATCGTGTTTATAGCTGGCAGGATCGACCCGCACTAATGTCTGATCGAGGAGCGCGTCTTCAGCGGCACGGCGCGAAGCGTCGATCATAAAATCCGAACGGGTTTTCCCGAGGGCCTTGGCGGCACGGTCGATCAGGACGCGAACGTCCTCACGAACCCTCAAATTAACGGCGCGGGTATGGGTATCGGTGGCATTTTTGCTGGTCATGGCCTTTTCCTTCAACGGCAATACAAACGCATACAACAATGTGTATCTCTTGCCGTATTGCGGCTTGATATCTTAAGCCTCCCTTTCAGCTCCTTGTGGACGTGGACGCTGATCGCTTTCGAGCGGAAGCCCCGCTTTCACCGGTAGACAAGAAACTGTTCGGCGACGCCAGTTCCTCAATCCCTACGCCTTCGAGGACGCGCCCGCCGCATTGAGGGCTAGTTGAATGATCCAGGAGCCGGGATCGCGCCCCTCGCCCATGAACCAGGAAATCCGCGCATTTGGAAAGGCGAACACTGGGCACCAGTTCGTCGGGGTACCGCCAATATTCGACGGCAATGTGTGTTCTCAATCACATCCGCTTGATCGACGCTTTGCCGCGATCCGATTCGTAGAGCCCCTTGAGCATTTTGGAGGACTTGACTGAGAGCCTGAGGGGTACGGGACCTCCGCTCAAAGGTAAGCTCGCGAAAAGAACACCGCGGTCGTCAAAATGGCGACCGCGAGGGTCAGCACCCGGACGACCGATGATGGTAGCCTTCGTCCGATATGCGCTCCGATCCACCCGCCGATAACGGCTCCAATCGTCATGGCAATGCACTCCTGCCATACGATTGCCCCGGCAAGTACGAAGACGACGACGGCGACCGCGTTGGCGGCGGTGACCATCACCATTCTCGTCGGATTCAAGCTCTTGATGTCCCCGCCCCCGAGCGCGCTCCACGCCGCAAGCATCATGAGACCCACCGCGCCGCCAAAATAGCCGCCATAAAGACCGAGAAAGAACTGAACCATTGCGAACCCGATAACACTTGGACGTGCCTGCGTTTGCAACCGGACGCTGAGCCTCGGACCTGCAGCGAGCATCAATGTCGCCACCAGCAAAAGCCATGGCAGGATACTATCGAAAATGCTCGATGGGGTTAGCAGCAAGAGAATGCTTCCGGCCACACCACCCATCACCGTCACGATAGCAATGGGCACGACATTAACGCCGCACACACTCCTAACGCCGTCACGATAGACCCACGAGCTCGCCATGCCGCCGGGAAACAAGGCTAAGGTGCTTGTCGCGTTTGCGGCTACCGACGGCACTCCGACCGATATCAGCGCAGGCAGGGATACGAACGAGCCGCCACCCGCCAACGCATTCATGCTGCCTGCCAACAAGCCAGCAAGGAAAAGAAGTATGTTATCGTACATGTTCAGCGCGCCTTGGCACCCAAGCCTGATTTCGCCCGAGCACTTCGTCCAATACCTCGGTCGCATTGCCGCATGACGTTTTGCGTCCATGAGAATCCGCCCCACGACTGCCATCCGCCGTCGTCAAGGAAACGTAGCTGAGAGCCATTTATCCGATCACCATGAGTGTAACCGATGCTATCCCGAGGAGGACACCAACCGCCTGATGCCAGCCGAGCCGCTCGTCAAAAACCAAAACGGCAATCGCGTTGATGGCGATAAGCTGCGCCACTGAGGACAACGAAATAGCAAGGGAAAGTCCGCTTGTCCGCATGAGCGCGATCATCGAAAGATTACCTAATGTGTAGAGAACAAGCGCGGTAGCAAGCACCCAAAGGTTCGAGTTGCTCACATATGCGCGCGAAGCAGTCGCTCCCGCCAGGAATAGGCATACGGCTATGAAGAGAATGGCGGCAACACGCATCGATAAACTCCTGCTGATGCGTTTTGTCTAACGCCGGGCGACCCGTCAATCCATCAGAGACTATCCCCAGTCCTCGATCTCGACGTAGGGCCGTAAAGATTGCCTTTGACACGTTGGCGGCCGGACTATTTTCTCGGCGTTTAGCCGGTTGTGCTCGGACAGTTCCGCCCGCGGCGCCCCCACGCATTCACCTTTCGTCATCATTTGCGCAGGTGGTGGCGCTCTGAAGGTCACCGACAACGCGCCGCCACTCAGCTTGAATGCTGCATCGTAGTGGCTGAACTTCTTCGCGAGCCCAGTAGCCCCCATAGCTTGCTACCCATTTGCGAACCGATGGTCTAATGCGAAGTGCGCGCCGACTCCCCGAGCGCCACGCTCGTCCTTCTCCCATAAAACTCCACAACAAAAAGCTTAAAAGCCAGGCTGTGTGGACATGCAAAACCCCCGAGGTTGGATGTCCAACTTTCGGGGGTCAGTTTAGAAACGCGGGTTTTATCTCATTCGCGACGCCCTATTTATTGAGCGTAGGTGGATAGGAACTTTTTCGTCTTCCGCTTTACGCGCTTTGGAGAGGCGTATGTGCTGGCGCTTTCGACAGATCTCTGACTTGGCCGTCTCATCAGCCGGGCATCGTGCGGTCCCTGTCGCGCTGATCGCGTTCGTAGCCCTATGGGCAGCAGTGGGTCTCAGCTTTTCCTTCCCGCGACAGTGGTTTTTGCTGACCAACATGCTCGGGACACTCATTATATTGTTTATTTTGCTGTTGCTGCAGCACTCCCAGAACCGGGATATGATGGCGCTCCAAACCAAGCTCGATGAGTTGATCCGCTCAAGCAGGGCAGGAAACCACTGGATTGCGGCTGAGAAGAAAGATGCCGACGCAATCGGGGGAATGCGCCAGCAGCATCACGGCCAAATCTCGGCGAATTAGGCGGACGCCGACGCTGCAGCAGATTTCTCATCCGCTTTTTCCTCGACGCACTCGGCCTGTTCGGCAAGGGTCTTGCTCATTTCCCTGAGTTCGCCCTCCTCCAGCTTTTCGATGCCGACAAACTTGTTGGCGGCCTGGCTCGTCAGGATAAGTTCGTCAAGCTTGGCCTGCAGAGCCTTTCCGTCACGGTTCTGGCTGTTCTGCAGAACAAACACCATCAGGAAGGTGATGATGGTCGTGGTGGTATTGATCACAAGCTGCCAGGTTTCGGAATAGCCGAAAAAGGGTCCGGACACCGCCCAGGCAAGCACGAGCGCCAAAGCCGCGACAAAGGTGAACGGCCTTCCTGAAAGCTCCGCGACCGTTGTGGCAAAGTGCGAGAAGAAGTTGGGTTTGTTCGACATCTGAAAAGCCTCGTTCGATCGCACCATCAGTGCTGTCAATCGATAACGTCAACTCCATATCCAGACCGAAGTTCCTTGCACACCGCGGTCAATCAAGACGGCTTTGCGCGACTAGCCGGCGAGCTCGGCATGACACGCAATGACACCATCAGTTCATCGTGCGGGAGTGGATGGAGACGAATACCTATTTACCGGTGCACGAGCTGGATGAAGACGGCGATGTGGATGGGACGGCATGCTCGAGATAGTGGAATTCGCCCAAGCGCCGCGGTGATTTGCATGAGGGATATCTGGAATGTCGATCTTGCTGAGAAGTTTGTCGCTGTTGGTTGGAATAACATTGGCAGCGCCTGCCTCTGGCAACTGCTTAAGCGCTAAAGAAACCAAATACGGCGTGCTGCTTACCAGAGAAGCGCCTTTCTATTCCGTGTTCTACAAGCCGGACGGTCCGGGTCTCACCGAACAACGGCTGATGGAGCGTAACCGTTCACTGCATCCGGTGTCGGCTGTATATTTACACCCCTTGCTCGTCGAAAAGAGGGTTAGCGCCAGCGGGACGCATGAGCTGACATACGCGAAGGCGGTTGCGTTAGACGATCTACCACAGAAGAAGAGCTGGCATTCCGAGACGACACTTTTCATCAATGGCCAAAGATCCGTTTCGGGCGCTACCTTTATTAGGTTCGACGGCTGGGGAGAGGAAACTATTGCATCTTGTTCCTACAAGGTTTGGGCCATCAACAGCCGTCTCGAACTGACGGGATTGCCTCCGATCATTTTTGAACAATACTATTCCCCCGAGCTTCGTCTCGTTCTACGTTCGGTAAGGCTGGGCCGTTCCAACCAACCGTTGAGCGAGATTCGATTTGATCGGTTTCAAATTGGCTGGGGCAATTGATTGATCGTGGCCAAGCTTGCAAACGGAAAAAGCGGGAATGTTACACCGGAACGCGATCAACATTGGAAGGGCCCGTGAGCGGAACGAGAACGGCAATTGAAGCGACCGCTGCGGCGGCCCCTCGGCACGCGCTCCCGCCTTCACCGTCATCAATTCCCACAGCCACACCGGCACCGCTCCTTTCAAACTCTTCGGCCTCCTTCATCTGATGTTCAGGATAGATTCCTGAAACTACCATCAGGTATTCGTTGACCGGCATTTGGAAAGAAGGAATCCAAGGCATGAACCTCATGACCCTGGCCTGACGGTTTTTGCAGCCACGGTTCTGATCCCTCCTGCGTCGCGCTGGCAGCGAGCATGATCCGCGCCAAGGTGAAACTTCGCTATATCGAGCTTCAGGATATCATTGGCAATCGCGTACTGGCTTATCGCAGCCAGCACCCAAGGGAAGCGAGCTTCAGGATATGACGCAAGACACTCTCGCCCTGCTGATCGATGGCGATAACGCCAGCCCGAAAATCATCACCGGCTTGCTGGCCGAGATTGCCACTTATGGTACCGCCAGTGTCAGACGCATCTATGGGGACTGGACCAAGCCAAGTCTGAGCGGCTGGAAGGCATGCTTGCTGGAGCACTCCATTCAGCCAGTCCAGCAGTTCGCCTATACTACGGGCAAGAACGCCACCGACGGCGCGATGATCATCGACGCCATGGACCCGCTGTATACCGGTCGCTTCTCCGGATTCTGCATCGTCTCCAGTGACAGCGATTTCGCCCGGCTTGCCGCGCGGGTCCGTGAACAGGGCGTCACAGTCTACGGTTTTGGCGAGCGCAAGACCCCTCGCCCGTTCATAACTGCCTGTGACAAGTTCGTCTATTTCGATGTGCTGGGTGAGCAGGGCAACGAGACCGCCGCTGGCGGCGCACGAGAGCGCAAGGTCGCCGGTGGTCGAACCGGGATGAAGGCCTTGATTCCCGAAAAAACGGAACCAGAGAAGGTCGCGCCAGCGCCATCAGTATCCGCGAAAGGAAAGCTCGATGACGCCGCCCTGCAGATGCTCGAGAAGGCAGTGGCCGCCTCGGCCGATGAAGATGGTCGCGCTCACCTGGGACGTGTCGGTGCCCATCTCGCCAAACAGGCGCCTGACTTCGATGCGCGCAACTATGGCTTCGCCCGCTTGAGCGATCTCGCAGAGGCATCCGGGATTCTCGAAGTTGAGCGGGTCGGCGATCATCCGAAAGTGGTCATGGTAAAACTTAAGGCCGGGCGCCGATAATCGCCAAGGCGATCAGGAGGATCGCGGCGACGGCGAGCGTCGACTCCGACCTTGCGACGGAGCCCTTCGGTTCGGGATCTGCTCGCCTTCATTTGCTCCACTCTCGATCGATCCGACCCTCTTCAGCTTTGTGGAAGTACTGCGAGCAGACCAGCCATCCTTTCAGAGGCCTCAACAACAATATGCATGCCAGCACGGTCAGTGGGACCGTCACGACAAGATGGACCCAAAGGTGAACGTCGAAGGTGAACTGAAGCCACAGAGCAAAGGCAAGCGCGGGAACCGCGACGATGCTCATGGCGAAGAATGCCGGCCCGTCCGCCGGGTCCGCGAAGGAGTAGTCCAAGCCGCAGACTTCACAGGCGGGAGCGAGGGATAGGAGGCCATTGAACAGATGTCCCCGCTGGCAACGTGGGCAACGTCCTTTGATCCCGGTTAAAGCGGGAACTGTCGTTTCGCTGTATTCCGTTTTCATCTCCGGATTCCCATGATCGCAAGGGCGGTTAACTGTCCCCCCACTAAGGCGGTAATGCAGAAGCGAACTCTTGGCGGGACGTCGGGTTCCAATCGATCATCTCGTAGTTCGATCCGCCGAACATCCCCAAGGCATGCCCTGTATCTAATTTAGGCACGCTGATTATTTCATCAGCAAACCGCAAAAAGCGGCGTTTTTTGGCAGCTTTTGCGATTCCTTTGGCCGAAATTGAAACCCTCGCCGCATTGCGCAATTTCGCAAGTTTACCTGTAATGCCGGTCAAGCGATCGGGACAACTCGCCCTTCGTAACACCGAAAACTGCATAGCGATCCCTCTGTCGACCTGCACTCACGGGAGTGGCGAAGCTGTGCCTGACACGGAGACGACAGCCATGTCGAAGTTGAAAACCACTATACTCACGGGCTTCCTCGGAGCCGGAAAGACGACGCTACTCAATAAGATTCTTTCGTCCGAGAGCACCGAGCGTGTTGCGGTCATCGTCAACGAATATGGAGAAGTGGGCATCGACGGCCAACTTGTCGTGCAGACGAGCGATCAGATCGTGGAACTGAACAACGGATGCATTTGCTGCACCGTCCGCGACGACCTCATCGCGGCGATTAGAGCCCTGCTTCAGTCGGGCCGCCAGATCGATCGTTTCATCATCGAGACGTCGGGACTAGCCGATCCGGCCCCCGTCATCCAGTCGTTCATCCTCGACGACGTCCTGTCCGCCCGATTGGAACTGGACGCGATCGTCACCGTCGTCGACGCCCGACATATAGAAGGACAACTCGCGCAAGAAGAAGCAGTCGAACAGATCAGCTTTGCCGACGTCCTGCTGCTGAATAAGATCGATCTGGTCGACGAGGATCATCTTCTGCAAGTCGAACGGGATCTGAGGCGACGAAATCCCCTGGCCCGGATCATCCCGACCAAGGATTGCGGCGTCGCATTTGAAGATGTCGTGGGCGTCGGCGCGTTCGACTTGAAGAACGTGCTCGCGATCGATCCGCAGATCCTGGAAGAACATAACCACGAGCACGATCAAACTATCGGATGCGTAGCCTTCCGCGAGCAAGAGCCTCTCGATCCGGTGGCGCTCAATAGCTGGCTGACCCGCCTGGTGCAGGACATCGGAGCCGACCTGTTTCGGATGAAGGGTGTGCTCAGCTTCGCCGGGGAAGCCAGGCGATATGTCTTGCATGGCATCCACATGACCTTGGAAGGCCGGCCGGGAAAGGTCTGGCAACCGTCGGAGGTTCGCTCAAGCGACATCGTCTTCATCGGTCGCAACCTTGACGAGGAGATGCTGCGAGCGGGCTTCGAGCGCTGCATTGTCCAACGCCAAGCCCTGGCGTCCTGACCCATTCCACGCTTTCACACAAGGAGACACGACATGCCCCCTCTCGTAGCAGCAATGATCAGCCTTGGCGTCCTGGGCGCCATAGACACCTACATCACCGCCACCGTCTTTCCTGTTCCGGTATGGGTGACGTTTATCGCCTGGGCGTCTTTTTATGCCTGCGGCGGCGGGCAGCAGGGCCTGGTCAAGAGCGTCGTGTCCAACTGGACCGGTATCATCATCGCGTCGCTAACACTGTTGGTGATCCAATATGGACCGCAGCAGCCGATCTTTGTCGCCTTACTCGTGGGCCTCGGCACCTCGGCCATGGTGATGGTGTCCTCCATCAAGATTTTGAACTTCCCGCCGGCCATCGTATTCGGCTTCGCGTCCTTGGTCGGCACGACGGCCGCCACCAATACGTCTGTCGTCACGTCAGGAATGAACCATCCAACCCTCGTCGCCATGGCCGCAATGCTGCTCGGCGGCGCCTTCGGTCTTCTGTCGGAAATCGGCACGTCGCTGCTCTCCACCAAGAAGCCCGCCACCGCGTAGCCACACCAATCGCTCAAGAGGAAATTTCGATGAAGCTCCAACACTACCTCGGAGGCCTTGAAGGCCTGGGCCCGGTCAGCACGGAAACGCGTGTCTTCGTGGAAACATGGGAGACCCGCATCTTCGGTATCCACACCGCAATGATGGCCCTGTCCTCTCAACTCCCGCTTCCGGCGACGCCGTCTGCATTCTCGACCATCTGGACCTGGGCGGACCTGCGCAAGGGTGCGGAATCTCTCAACCCGTTCGACTACTTCAAATACCGATACTACGAGAAATGGCTTGGCGGCATTTCCGGCTACTTCATCGACAACGGCTACATCACCGCCGAGGAACTCGATGCCCTGACGGAGGAATACTACGCTGATCCCTCGATGCCCGTGCCGACGGCCGGCGACCAGGCGATCGACGATCGGGTCGTTCAATATCTCGTCGAAGGCGACAGCCCCAAGCGCGAGGCAGACGTATCCTTCGATTTCACCATTGGCGACCTCGTCTCGATCAGGAATGTCCCATCGGTCGAACATACCAGGCTGCCCGGCTTTCTTCGGGGTAAGACGGGAACCGTCGAGACTGTCTACGACGGCGCCTACGTCTACCTCTGTGACACGGGAACGGACGGGATCGGCGCTGCGATGCCGGTCTACTGCATCCGTTTCGAGCCGGAGGAACTCTGGCCCACCAACGCCGAGACGAATTTCAGCCTCTACGCGGATCTCTACGCCCACTACGTGGAATCCCCACGCGCCGTCGCCGCCCAAGCCGCCTGACGTCGCAAAGCAATAGGAGAACACTCAGATGACCGACCGCTTCAAATACCGCGAAGATCGCGAAGCCTACAGTGCCGCGCGCGTTAAAGCTCTCGAGGCCCTCCTGATCAAGAAAGGCATCATCACGGACAAGACCGTCGATACCATCTTGGACTTCTTCGAAACGAAGATGGGACCGTTTAACGGCGCCAAGATCGTCGCCCGCGCATGGCTCGACCCCGCCTTCAAGGACCGCCTGGTGACAAATACCCCCGCAGCGATTGCCGAGCTCGATCTTCCCGAAGGGATGGCGGGCGCGGAGGGCGAACATATGCGCGCAGTCGCCAATTCTGCAGACGTCCACAACCTCATCATTTGCACGCTCTGCTCCTGCTACCCTTGGCCAGTCCTGGGGCTGCCGCCGTACTGGTATAAGGATCCGACATTCCGCAGCCGTGCAGCTCGCGAGCCGCGCGCGGTCTTAAACGAGTTCGGTCTGCCCGTGCCGGAGGCCATCGAGATCAAAGTCTGGGATTCCAGCGCGCAGATCCGCTGGTTCGTTATCCCGGAACGCCCGCCAGGCACCGAGGGCCTGACGGAGACGGAGCTTGAGGCTCTCGTAACCCCCGAAGCCATGATGGGCGTCGCCATCGCCAAGGCCGCTTGAGGCGGATGCGATGTTAACCCAGTTCGAACATTTCGCGGTTACGGAAATGATGGGCAAGACCGACAACCCTCCCCGAGCCAATGGTGCCCTCTGCTTCGGTTCCCAATGGGAGCGATCCTCGTTCGGGATGGCGCTTGCCCTCGCAAAGAGCGGCGCCTTCGAATGGGACGATTTCCGAGACGAACTGATCGCGACGATCAAGGATTGGGAAGATGCGCATCCCATCGATCGCTCGAGCTGGAATTACTACGACCAGTTCCTGACAGCCCTTGAGAAGGCCGTCGTGAAGGCAGGTGTCGTCGACCCTGAAGAGATCGTGGCCGCTCTGGCGGCCTGATCTCACTCAAATCTTGCCAAAATTGGCTCTCTACTCGAACACTTGAAAGGTATCAGGATGTCAATCTCAGCCTCCACTGCCATCGCGGCGCCAAACCTCACGGCGTCGGCCGCGAAAATCCTCCAGGCTGCGACGGCGGTCTTCTTCGGTCTTTTGATCGTGGGATTCGTCGGGTTCTCCCACATCGAAATCGTTCACAACGCAGCGCATGACACCCGTCACGCCAACGCGTTTCCCTGCCACTGAGGTTTAATCTCATGTCGCTGTTTCGCTCGATCGTATTCACGGCGGCCCTTACGGGCGTCATCGTCGGCGGCGCCGTCAGCGCCGCCCAATTCGCTGGAACGAGCCAGCTGATCGCCAAGGCCGAGGCATATGAGAAGGCGGGCGGAGCCACGAAAACCGTCTCACCTATGACGACACCCCACCCCCAGGAAGCCGATCACGATCACGACGAAGCAGGCTGGGAGCCGTCAGACGGGCTGGAGCGGATGACCTTCACGGTGGCAGCCAACATGCTGACTGCCATCGGCTACGCCCTGGTCCTGTGCGGACTTATCGCAATGCGTGGGAAGCCCGTCACCTGGCGCGACGGCTTGCTGTGGGGATTGGCCGGTTTCGCCTGCGTCATGCTCGCGCCTTTAATAGGTCTGCCGCCTGAGTTACCCGGAACGCCTTCCGCGCCCCTGGCCGACCGTCAGCTCTGGTGGATTGGAACCGCGTTGGCTACAGCAGTCGGTATCGGTCTAATTGCTTTCCAACGAAACCCATGGGCGGCATCCGTCGCCATTGCGGTCATCGCGACCCCTCACCTGATCGGCGCTCCGGTCGCATCGGAAGGAATGCACCCGCTGGCCCCGGAGTCCCTCGAGCATCAGTTCGTGGCTGCTGCGGTGATGACGAGCTTAGTCTTCTGGGCTCTCCTTGGGTCCGTGAGCGGGGCGCTCTACCATCGATTTGAAGGTACCGCGTGAACTCGAGCCCGCTTTGGAGCGCAGACCTCGACGCGTTGCGGTTCACAGCCGGTAACGGCGGGAACTGCCTCGTTCATCGAAGGGCGTTTCGCGCAGTCCTCCGGAAGTCTCCGCTCATGGCGGACTGTATCGCTTTCTACGAGGTGAACCAGGCGACCTTCCAAGCGGCTGCGACGAAGAAGATCGAAGAACATTGCATAGGCGACGGTCAGAATTTCCACCTCAACAGCAGGCAGATCAGGCGCCGGCTAGCCATGACGGGACTGGCAGAAATCTTGCATGACCAGACATTGGACGGGCAACTAGGAGCGTAGTCATGCGGATTGTCATCCTCGCGCCGCCAGGCGTGCAGTCACTGGACATCGTCGGCCCTGCTGAAGTTTTCTGGGAGGCTGCGCGAAGGCTGGGCGACATGAGCGCCTACGATATACAGGTCATGTCAACCGGATCAGGCTCGATCGCCGGAACCGGTCAGTTGAGGTTCATGGCGGATCGCACCATCTTCGACGAGGATGAAGAGATCGACACGCTGCTGGTTGCCGGAGACCCTGCCTTTCTCGAGATCGATCCAGAAGTCACTGCATGGCTGCGGCGCCGCGTTCCAGGCGTTCGGCGGTTCGGCTCGATCTGCACCGGGGTTTTCCTGCTTGCCGAAGCCGGGCTTCTCGATGGAAAGCGGGTGACGACACACTGGGAATGCGCGGCGAAGTTTAGCCGCGAGTATCCGGCGATCGATCTCGACGCCGATGCCATCTACGTACGGGACGGGTCGCTTATCACCGCCGCCGGTGTCACCGCCGGCATCGATCTCGCTCTTTCGCTTGTTGAAGAGGATCACGGCAAGGACGTAGCAATGATCGTCGCCCGTTACATGGTCATGTTCATGAAAAGACCTGGCGGCCAATCGCAGTTCAGCGCGCACCTTGTCGGGCAGATGTCCGAGACGACGTTGATACAGAAGGCTCAGGAGTTCGTGCTCGCAAATCTGAACGGCAACCTCGACGTCGAGAGCTTGGCTCAAGAGATTGGAATGAGCATCCGGAATTTCGCACGCGTCTTTCGCAGGGAGCTTGGAATCACGCCGGCCGATTTCGTCGCGGCCGCTCGGACGGACGCCGCACGAAGGCTGCTCGAGGACACTGTCCATCCACTACAAAGGATCGCTACCATCTGCGGTTTCGCAGACGTTAACGCGATGAGGCGGGTCTTTACCAAGACGATCGGCGTGAGCCCGAACGATTATCGAAGCCGTTTCCAGGTATCATCGAAACCGATCGCCCAGCCGGCTTCTGACAGACGCCCTGCTCGACAAACGATAGCCATGGAAGTCGCATTAGCAATCTCGCATCCTCAAGAGACATCAACGAGCGCAAGCCGACACACTTGAAGCGAGCGCGCCCTCGTCCGCTTCCGTCCGGGCCGATCGAGCTCAAGTCCACGGTTGATAGTCACGCCGGCGTTGAGCGTGTCGGTCGTTCGAATGGTTCGTCGACCTCGCCACCGGGATCGTCAGTCTGGGTCACGAGGTCCCGGGGAGTTCTGGTCCCACGCCCTCAATCGCACCAAAGACGCCCGATCAGCCCGTCATGAAATTCGCATTCATTGGCTTATCTGACTGACGAACTGGCGCTAAGAAAGACTCCTGCCGTTAGCAGGCCTAAACACTTCCGCATGCTCTCTCCCATATGGGTTTTCAAGCAGGCGCCTCTGAATCATGTCGTTGCAAGGCAGCCCGGAGGTGGATCCAGGCACGGGTCTCGGCGCTCTGTCAACGGAGGGTTGCGGAGCGTTATCTCTCCGTGTGAATGACATCAGTGCCGTAAGACTGTACATTCCATTCGAAGCACTTGCCGTTTAGTCGGGATTTGTCACAGATGTCCTCTTCGCCCACCACCCGACGACTGATGGCCATCCTGACGACGGACGTTGTCGGTTATTCGCGCATGATGGAAGCCGATGAAGAAGGAACACTGGCAAGCGTTAGTCGCTTGCAAGAAGAGATCCTCAAGCCTCGAATCCTCAAGAGTGGCGGTCGGACAATCAAAGTTATGGGTGACGGCCTACTTTCGATATTCGACAGCCCGGCCGTCGCCATCTCGACGGCGTTACAGGTACAGTATCTGCTGGCCAGCGAGGCTGTAGCTGCCAGTGGCACCGATCCTCTTCGAATTCGAATTGGTATAAACTACGCCGAGGTCATGATCACTCAGGACGATGTGTTCGGCGACGGCGTGAATGTTGCGGCGCGCCTCGAACAACACGCGTTACCGGATGGCATCTGCATCTCAGAAACAACGCACGACACCCTCCCAGAGGAATTGCAGCGGCTGTTTGTAGATGGAGGACTGCTACATCTGAAAAATATTTCCAGACCCGTGCGTGCATGGCATTGGCCTCGCACTCCCACAATAGAGCAGTCAATTCGAACTGTCGTCGCCGTCCTTCCCTTTCAAAGCGCAGATGAAGCAGCGAACGAGTTCCTCGTCGACGGCTTTACTGAGGACATCATCTCCGGCCTGGCAAGATTCAGGAGCCTGTCGGTGATTGCGGTGTCCTCAGCGTTTGCGTTCCGTGATCGCTCGGAGGGTTTAAAGGAAGTTGGGCGCAAGCTCGCTGCCAACTATCTCGTGACAGGCAACATGCGTCGGTCGGGAGACGAGGTTCGGATCACGGTGCGGATGATCCAAGCAGACACGGAGCGGTTGGTTTGGTCTGAGAAATATCAGCGGCAAGCGGCAGATATTTTCGGCATCCAGGACGAGATCGTGAAAATGATCGTCGCAAATCTCGTGGGTCAAATCGAAAGCTGTGATTATCGAGAGTCCCTCCGGCGGCCGCCGGCCAGCCTCGCCGCTTACGAATATTATCTGCGAGGGCTCGTGCATCTCAGAGGCTACGAGCCGGATGACAACATCAAGGCAGTGGAGATGTTCGAAGCAGCGGTTGCCGGCGACGGGGGCTTTGCGCTGGCACACGCTCATCTTGCGTTGGCGAGGATAGCGGTCGGCGGCTATGCCAACGCGCCTAAGGCTGTACTTCGCGACGGGATCGCCCTTGCTCGTCATGCCGTAAAGCTAGACGAGGGAGAGGCTGGCGCCCATCGTGTACTCGGGCTCGCTCACCTTTACTTGAAGGATTTTGACAACTCCGAGAGAGAATTCCGCCTGGCATATAAGCTCAATTCCAGTGACGCCCATGCATTGGTCCAGCTCGGCGGACTTCTGGCAAGGCGAAACCGTTTAGACGAAGCACTTCCCTTGGTCGAAGAAGGGATGCGGCTCAACCCCTACCCGCCTCACTGGTATCACGCAGTTTTGGGTAATCTTCTCTATTTTAAGGGCGACTACGAGCAGGCCCTAGCGGCGCTAAAGCAGCTACCGAACCCCGGAAAGTATACCAGCACCCGGATGATCGCCTGCTTGTCGATGGCGGGCCGCTCCCAGGAAGCTGCCGCACTTGCCAAAAGCGTTCGCGAAAATCACCCAGATCTGACGATCAGGGAGTTTTTGGCGCGAGGGATCGTGGTCGAAACTGCCGAACAGACTGAGAAGTTCAGACAGGGCCTGTTGGGAACGGGATTACCGGAGTGATAGGACGTCGTTGGCCACGTCCGGAGGCCGAGGAGTATGGCCATGCCATGCAAGCTAACAAGCCGCCCGCCCTCGTCTCTGACGGCACTCTTCGCACGGTTATTGAGACTTCAGTCCGAAGTGACAGCCACGGTCCTTTTCGATACTCTTGCGCTGCCCCAGAAGGAGAAATAGGCCCACGATCCTCATCCTTGAAGACGAACCTTTCATCGCGATCGATATCGAAACGGTTCTGGAGGGATGTGGCCAGCGCAGCTTCGTAACGCTCTCGACCGGATCGGACGCCCTTTCCTGGCTGAAGGAAAATTCGCCGTCCGCCGTAATCGTGGACCCTCGCCTCTCGGACGGCTTCTGCACGGCCGTGGCAGGCATCTCGTCGATTGCGACATTCCGTTCATTGTCTATTCGGGCGAGACGGAATCCGTTTCAGAGCTGGAACCCGCGTTCGCAGAAGGTCATCTTCTGATGAAGCCGGCCTCGCCCGAACAGCTTGTGGAAGCCGTCGGGACGGCCTTGAACGGGTCCTACCGTCGGCGTAAGTCCGGGACATGACGACACGTTATCTCTGGACGCTGGAACGCGAAGGCCAATCGACCCGCAGCGGCCTCGATACGGTCGAGGAAATCATTTCGATCATCGAGACCGAGGACGTTCCCGGTGCCATGCCGGCCGACTGGGTGGTTTCGTTCATGCGGATCGATGCCGATCAGGACGGATCGGCAGCTCACGAATCTCCTCTGGGCTGGACGCTGCGTCTGCAGCAGATGGCTGTCTAATTCGTCTTACTGCCGACTTCTCGTAGCCTTTCCTTCTATCAGCTCGCCATCTTCATTTCTGACATGTCGTCCGGAAGAACGTGCATCCCTGCGGCATGGGCCGCCCTCACGAACGCATCGCGGGCGATCTCTGGATCGAGGTAGAGTTCCATCGCGTCCAGCGACGTAGCAAGCGCCCGGTGAAATTCGGACAACTGCTTGCCGTAGGACGGCCAGCTTACACTGAGGAGAAGCCCTGCAAGCTCATCGACGGTGTGCGCCTGTCGGTACCGGGCAAGACCTTCGATCTCGACGTGGAGCGGACGGATGGGAACTTGGATCTGGGAGTTATTCATGACGCGCGACCCTCCTGACGTGTAGGGAATCAAAGCGTGAACATTGATTCGGTTCCGTGACGATGCGAATCAGAGAGACACACATTTCTCGCAGATACCGTAGCAGTCGTCGTCCATGGTCGCGGGCCTGCGGCACCATTCGGAAATGTGCCTTTACCCTCGGAATGACGCGCTATTGAGCTGGGACACAGGCATTCCGTGTAGCGGAGGAACTATATGTTATCGGTGGCGTTTACCGGGACACTCAAAATCCTGGGAGGATAACATCATGAAAACACTGGTCATCTCTGCGGCAGCGCTGTTTCTGTCACTCGGAGGCGCGGCAGTCGCGCAGACGACGACAGTCGTCGTTCCTGGCGAGGTCAGGACCTATGTCGAAAAACAGGAAACGCCATCCGTCACCTTTGAAGGTGACGTCGCAGTCGGCACGGCTTTTCCTGACACGGTCGAGATCCACACGATCCCCGATCAACCTGATTACGGTTATGTAGTCGTCAACAAACAACGTGTGCTCGTCAATCCGAAGACCCGCACGGTGATTGAAGTCATCAAATAAATTGAAAGCGTCGCGGGCCTGCTTCCAAGGCTCGCGATTCCTCTACCATTCCTCCTCCGTCCGCATCAGGTGCCGTTCGCTCGGGGAGCGAGGGCTGAATTCAGCTTGGCATCCACCGCAGCCAGCCGCATCAGATGACGTCGTAATCGCGGGGTCTCATTGGGGCATTCGAGACGCGAAGGAGCAATATGATCGTCGAATTTCAACCTCTTCATTCGCGGCTGGTCTTCACGGTTTGCTGTGGTCGTACCGAGACGAAGACAGTGTTGTATTCCGCGCAGACCCTTCTCGAGCACAAGCCGAACCACGAAACACGGGTCGCTTCGGAAAATCACCCCAATGGTCACGAGTGATAGATACGTTCGCCGAGCTTGCCGGAATTCCCAAAACGCATATTTCTGCGTGGCGTCAATTGCACTTCCGATCGCGTATCGGGGGACTTGCGGATTTGCGGCCAACGAACGCCTGACGACTTCCAGAGCACTTTTGCCCATTCGCAGGTGATCGGAAGACATGCTGCCTGGATGCT
>NZ_JAPCZO010000018.1:0-170276 GCF_025941625.1 Rhizobium acaciae | reverse complement strand
CGCGACGGATGGCTTCTTCACCAACGGCGTCAGCAACGGTCCGCTGTCGGCGCTATCCAGCGCTGCGGCTGGCGGCAACGGCGTCTATGCCTATGGCGGATCTGCCACCACGGGCCTCTTCCCGACCAGCACCTATGACTCAGCAAACTATTATGCCGATGTGGTCTTCCGGCCGCAGCTCGCCGCCTGACGCGTCGAACGAGAATAGAGACGGTTTCGAATGAGGCTCATGAAACGCAAATGCCAGTCGCTCCGAATGCCCTCATTGAAGGGATGCTGATGAACAGCATCGACCGGCTGCCGGTGACAGTGCTCTCGGGTTTTCTCGGCGCCGGCAAGACGACGCTTCTCAGCCACGTGTTGACCAATCGCGACGGCCTGCGGGTCGCCGTCATCGTCAACGATATGAGCGAAGTGAACATAGACGCCAGCCTTATTCGAGACGGCGGCTGTAACCTGTCGCATACGACGGAGACGTTGATTGAACTCAGCAATGGCTGCATATGCTGCACCTTGCGCAACGATCTCCTGACGGAAGTGCGGCGACTGGCCGAAGAGGGGCGATACGACTATCTGTTGATAGAGGGGACCGGCATTGCGGAGCCATGCCCTATCGCGGCAACCTTTTCATTCCGCGACGAGAACGGTGTTTCGCTCTCCGATTTTGCGAAACTCGACACGATGGTGACCGTCGTAGACGCCGCAAGCCTCTTGGCCGATTACAGCAGCGCTGATCTGCTTCGCGATCGCGGCCTGCAGCGGGACGGTGACGACCGGCGGACGCTCATCGACCTGTTGGTGGACCAGATCGAGTTTGCCGATATTGTCGTGATCAACAAGATATCGGATGCGAGCGAAGAGGTCCGCGCGGAAGTCCGCAAGACGGTGGCTGCACTCAACCCGGATGCCCGCCAGGTGGAGACGGACTTCGGCAAGGTTTCTCTTGCTACCATCCTCAGTACGGGCCTCTTCGATGAAGCGAAGGCCGCCGCTCACCCGTTGTGGCACAAGGAACTGTACAATCCGGGCGACCATGTTCCGGAGACAGAGGAATACGGGGTAACGAGCTTTGTCTACCGCACGAGACGTCCCTTCGACCCCAAGCTGTTTCGAGCATTCCTGGACGAGCCTTGGCCGGGGGTAATCCGCGCCAAAGGCCACTTCTGGCTTGCCACGCGCCCGCGTCACGTTGGTTTGATGTCGGCTGCCGGGGTGCAACGGCGCTGTGAACCTATGGGGCTCTGGTGGGCGGCCGTTCCCCGACAAGACTGGCCCAGCCATCAACAGTTTCGTCAGCATCTTGAGAGCCGATGGGACAGCGCTTGGGGCGACCGTCGGCAGGAGCTCGTGTTCATCGGTGTTGATATGGACGAGACAGGCGTCCGGACCGCGTTGGACGACTGCCTGGCCAGCTCGGACCCGCGGGACTGGTCGGCTCTCGAAGATCCGTTTCCGGCCTGGTAGCACGGGACGTGGGAGCACCGGCTCGACCGGCCGGACCGGCGAGACAAGACCGAACTAGAATTCCTCTTCACCCAGAATCGGCCACTGAGCAGTAGCCGGAGGCAGCTTTGCTGCCTTGTCGGTCGGGCATGCGGTGAGGGTCATCATAACGGAGTACGGAGTATCACCCACATACCCCAGATTGCTGTCGTACATTCCCTTTCGAAAGCTGGCAGGATGAAGCCTTCCAATGGTGGTCGATGGGAAACGGGGACGCCGCTCTTGCTGAGATTTCATGTGAGGAATCGCGAATACCTAAGTACTGCCGGCGGCACGCCGAGCGTCTGTCACCCACCCTCCGTCTGGACCGTACTGCTTGGAACTGCGACCGTGGTGTCTTCAAGCACTCATGGTCCCTACGGTTTTGCCAATCAGGGCAGCGCAACCGTCCAATCCTCCTTCTCCGGCACGGTCACATCTTCCCTGATATCATCAGGCGACATGCAATCGTCCCCTGCATCGTCGACGGCGATGCCGGCACCTGCGGGAGATAGCGGCGCGCAAGACGGTTTCACCAAGACGGCGTCGGCTGAGACGGTGTTCCAGACGCCTTCCTCGACATTGCAACGCACCGTGCTTGCCCCGGATCCGTCCGAGGAGGCTGCGACACTGCCTGCCGCTCCCGCGCTTACGGGTGTTACCACCGATGCCGACACTGGAAGCACCAAGACGGCGGAGCCGGTCAGCTCTTCCAGCAGTCTCGGCACGGCTTCGTTGCGCCTTCAGGCCTCGATAGCATCTGTCTCTGTGGAGCCGAGCCAGGACGTTTCTGCTGAGACGACCGCGGAGCCGACGGCACTGGCGGCACCGATGGCGGCAGTTTCGGCTGCGGCGACGCCCAACAAGATCGCGCTCGAAAACCTGAAGCAGGGCAACCCGATCAGCGAATGGGGTCTGGAGGGCGACGGCGGTGGCACCATCCAGGGCTTCGCCACCGAAATCAGCACAAATATCGGTCAGACCGTCGATTTCAAGATCGCAACCGATTCCACTCACTACCGCATCGATATTTACCGCATTGGCTATTACGGCGGGGCTGGCGCGCGTAAGGTCGACTCGATCGAGCAATCGCTGACATCGGCGCAGATCCAGCCGCACCCGATTGTCGACATGTCGCTCGGCCTCATCGATTGCGGCAACTGGTCGGTCTCGGCGAGCTGGCAGATTCCCGACGATGCCGTCTCGGGCGTCTACTTCGCCAAGCTGGTGCGCGAGGATGGCACCGAGGATGCAAGCATCATCCCCTTCGTCGTGCGCGACGATGCCTCCACCAGCGATATCGTCTTCCAGACATCCGATACCACCTGGCAGGCCTATAATGCCTGGGGCGGCGCAAGCCTCTATTATGGCGAAGTCCCCGTCGATCCGGCCGACATGATCGGCTACCTGCCGCCGAACTGCAGCTGCGGCCTGACTGCGATCGGCCGCGCCTCGGCCGTCAGCTACAACCGCCCGATCATCACCAATACCAGCCCGATCGGCGGCTCGCATGATTTCATCTTCGGCGTCGAGTCTTCGGCGATCCAGTGGCTGGAGCAGAACGGCTACGATGTTTCCTATATCTCCGGCGTCGATGCGACGCGCAGCGGCAGCCTGCTGCTGAACCATGATGCCTATCTCTCTGTCGGTCATGACGAATACTGGTCGGCCGAGCAGCGCGCCAATGTCGAGGCGGCCCGCGATGCGGGTGTGAACCTCGCCTTCTGGAGCGGCAACGAGTGCTATTGGAAGGTCCGCTGGGAAAGCAGCATCGACGGCAGCGGCCAGGCCTATCGGACCATGGTCTGTTACAAAGAGACCTGGGGCACGAGCACGGATCCGAGCGCTATCGGCACCGGCACCTGGCGCGATCCGCGCTATGCCGATCCGGGACAGGAGCCGGAGAATTCGCTGACCGGCACGATGTTCCAGGTGGACAGCTACCGTTCCGATACGATCACCATCCCCTACGACTATTCGAACCTGCGCTTCTGGCGCAACACCGATGTTGCCGAGCTTGAGGAGGGCGAGACCTATAATCTGGTGCAGAACCTGCTCGGCTATGAGTGGGATTCCGACGTCGAGAACGGCTTCCGGCCGGATGGCCTTATCAACCTGTCGCTCTCCTCCATCGCAGTCAGCACCTATCTGCGCGACTACGGCACGACGGTCGGCGATGCGGTGGCAACTCACAGCCTCACCATGTACCGGGCCGAAAGCGGCGCGCTCGTGTTCGGTGCCGGCACCGTCTTCTGGTCCTGGGGTCTCAACGCCAACCACCAGGGAGCGGAGACGCCGACCGATCCCAACGTGCAGCAGGCGATGGTCAACATGTTCGCGGACATGGGCATCCAGCCGACCACGCTGGATGCGAGCCTGATCCTGGCGACCCAATCGACCGACGCGTTGAAGCCGACCTCGTCGATCTCGTCGCCGATCGTTGGCGCGAGCTTCGTTGAGGGGCAGCGCGTCACCATCACCGGCACGGCGCAGGATTTCGGCGGCGGCATCATTGCCGGTGTGGAAGTTTCCACGGACGGCGGCCAGCACTGGTTCAAGGCCACCGGCCGCGAGAGCTGGAGCTATAACTGGGTCGTCCAGGCGAGCGGCACCTATACGATCCTGTCGCGCGCCGTCGACGACAGCGTCAATCTGGAGGCACCATCGGCCGGCAAGCAAGTCACTGTTACCCTGCCGGGCACACAGGGCCTATGGACGCTGGCGGAAAAGCCCGCGGTCGAAACGGCGATCGATCGCGATCCGGTCGAGCTCGGCCTGCGCTTCCAGGCGACGGCGGCAGGCTCGGTGCAGGGCATCCGCTTCTACAAAGGTTTCTACAATACCGGCGACCACGTCGTCAGCCTCTGGTCCGGCGACGGAACGCTGCTCGCAACCGGCGTGTCGGTGGGTGAATCGCTCTCCGGCTGGCAGACGGTGATATTCTCCTCGCCGATCCAGATCGCCGCCGGCACGACCTATGTGGCCTCCTATCACAGCAACGGATTCTTCTCCGTCACCGAGAACTATTTCAGCGAGCCCTATGCCAGCGGCGCGCTGAAGGCCGTCGATGGCGGCGGCGTCTTTGCCTATAGCGGCACCAGCACGTTCCCCGGTCAGAACCCCGGCGGCTCGAACTATTGGGTGGACGTAGTCTTCGATGCCGGCCCCAACAGCCAGCCGGTCGCAACCGACGACAGCGGGCTGATCATCGGCCATAACGGATCGCTTGTTATCTCGATTGCCGCACTCGTGGCAAATGATGTCGATGCCAATGGCGATGCGCTGACCATCACCGCCGTCGGCAATGCGCTCAACGGCACGGTCGCTCTCAACACGCAGACCGGAACCATCACCTTCACGCCGGCTAACAATTATTCAGGCCCGGCAAGTTTCACCTATACGCTGTCGGACGGCCGAGGCGGCACGGATCAGGGCAATGTCAGCCTTAGCGTTCAGGCAGGTCCGGCCGGCGAGACGCTGTTTACCGGCAGCGAGGGGCCGACCGGCGGCAGCTTCAACGACAATACGGCGATGGAACTCGGCATGAAGTTCGTCGCGTCCTCAAACGGCACGATCTCGGGCATCCGCTATTACAAGGCTGCCGGCGATACCAGCGTGCATACCGGCTCCATCTGGAGGGCCGACGGCACGCTCGTCGCCACGGTCACCTTCACCAACGAATCGCTCTCCGGCTGGCAGACGGCAACCTTCTCCACGCCGCTGCAGATCACGGCGGGTGCGACCTATGTCGCCTCCTACCACACGACCGGCAGCTATGTGGCGACCGCAGGCTATTTCAACACGGCCCATACCAACGGCTCGCTGACGGCGCTCGCCGGTGCGAACGGTGTCTATGCGGTCGGATCGGGCTCGACCTTCCCGACCCAGAGCTACCAGTCGTCGAATTACTGGGTCGATGTCGTCTTCAACCAGTCGACGGGCAACACGGTGCCGGTTGCCGCCAACGACAACGGCTATACGACCTATTCCAACACGGCCCTGTCGATTGCCGCGGCCAACCTGCTTGCCAACGACAGCGATGGCGATGGCGACCCGCTTGTTATCACCGGCGCGAACGGCGCGGTCAACGGAACGGTGACCTTCAACAGCCAGACCAACACGGTGATCTTCACGCCGAACTCGGGCTATACGGGCGTCGCAAGCTTCTCTTATTCGATCTCGGACGGGCATGGCGGCACGGCTTCGGCCACCGTCAGCCTCACGGTCAATTCGCAGCCCGGCGGCGGCACGACCTCGAGCCTGTTTACCAGCGCCGACACGTCGGGGGTTACCGCCGCCAATGACGCAAACTCGGTCGAACTTGGCGTCAAGTTCATCGCTTCCGCCAACGGCCAGATCACGGGGCTCACCTATTACAAGAGCGCACAGGATACCGGCACGCATGTCGGCTCGCTCTGGACCACGAGCGGTCAGCTCCTTGGCCAGGCAACCTTCATCAACGAGACGGCAAGCGGCTGGCAGACGGTTTCCTTCACGCAGCCGATCAATGTTACGGCCGGCGTGACCTATGTGGCGAGCTACCATTCCAACGGTTTCTATTCGGCGACCGCGAACTACTTCACGACAGACTATACGAGCGGCGCGCTGACGGCGCCGGCAAGTTCGGTCAGCGGCGGCAACGGCGTCTATGCCTATGGCACGGGCAGCCTGTTCCCGACCGCCTCCTACAATGCCAGCAACTACTGGGTGGACGTGCTCTATCAGCAGGGCGCGCAGAATGCGGTTCCGGTCGCCGCCAATGACAGCGGCTACTCGACCAATACGGGTACGCCGATCACCATCCAGGCCTCGGCGCTGCTTTCAAACGACAGCGATGCCGATGGCGATCCGCTCACGATCACCGGCGTCAGCGGCGCCGTCAACGGCTCGGTCGCCTACAGTGCCCAGGCCCAGACGGTGACCTTCACGCCGACCGCAGGCTATTCAGGACCGGCGAGCTTCAGCTACGCGATATCAGACGGCAAGGGCGGCACGGCCACGGCTCAGGTTGCTCTCACCATCAACAACCCGGCTGCAGGCCCGGAGCAGAACCTCTTTGCCACCAATGCGACGCCTGCAATCGTCTCCACCAACGACAATCAGCAGGTCAATCTCGGCATGAAGTTCCAGGCCGATACGGCAGGCTGGATCACCGGCATCCGATTCTACAAGGGTGTCGACAATACAGGCCCGCATAACGGCTATCTCTGGACCGCCTCGGGCACGCTTCTCGGCAGCGTCGCCTTCAGCAATGAAACGGCAAGCGGCTGGCAGACCGCGACACTCACCCAGCAGGTAGAGGTCACCGCGGACACGACCTACGTCGTTTCCTACAGCACCAACGGCAATTATTCGGCGACCGGCAACTACTTCAGCGCCGATGTGACGAATGGCGACCTCAGGGCGCTCAGCGGCAGCAACGGCGTCTATGCCTATGGGTCGAGCGGGCTGTTCCCGAGCGCCAGCTATAACAGCACAAACTACTATGTGGACGTAGCATTCAGACCGCAGCTCGCAGCGTAAAGCCCGCGAGCATGTAAGACCAAGCATCTGTAAAGGGTAATGATATCGATGATGGGTGCAGACAACAGATTGCCGGTAACGGTTCTCGCCGGGTTTCTCGGCGCCGGCAAGACGACTGTCCTCAATCATGTCCTGAGCAATCGTGAGGGTCGCCGGGTAGCTGTCATCGTCAACGATATGAGCGAGGTCAACATCGATGCGGATCTCCTGCGCGAGGGGGGTGCAGACCTCTTGCGCACGGACGAGACGCTGGTAGAGCTCACCAATGGATGCATCTGCTGCACCCTGCGCGACGATCTCCTGAGCGAGGTCCGCCGGCTCGCTAGCGCCGGCCGTTTCGACTATCTGCTGATCGAGGGCACCGGCATTGCCGAGCCGCTGCCAGTCGCAGCCACCTTCTCCTTCCGCGACGAGAGCGGGGCAGCACTCTGCGATGTCGCGCGGCTCGACACCATGGTTTCCGTCGTCGATGCGGTCAATCTTCTCGCCGATTACCAGAGCGCCGAGTTCCTTGCCGATCGCGGCGAAAGACGTGACGGGGACGATGAGCGCAAGCTCGTCGAACTCCTCGTCGAGCAGATCGAATTTTCCGACGTCGTCATCATCAACAAGGCAGGCGATGTGCCGCCCGCAATGCTCTCGGAGGTTCGCCGGGTCGTCGCGGCGCTCAATCCGGATGCCCGCATCATCGAGGCGGCCTTCGGTCAAGTGCCGCTTGGCGCGATCATGGATACCGGGCTCTTCAGCGAGGCGAATGCCGCCCGTCATCCGTTCTGGCACAAGGAGCTTTACGGCTGGGGTGACCATGTGCCGGAGACCGAGGAATACGGCATTGCGAGCTTCGTCTATCGCAGCCGCCGGCCTTTCGATCCCGCGCGGCTAAGCCGCGTCATCGAACAGCCATTGCCCGGCATCATCAGGGCGAAAGGGCACTTCTGGCTGGCGACCCGGCCGGACGAGATCGGCCTGCTGTCGATTGCCGGCACGCAATGCCGCATCGAGAACAGGGGGTTCTGGTGGGCTTCGGTGCCGCGGGCGCACTGGCCGCGCCATCCGCAATTCCGCCAGTTGCTTGACCGGCATTGGGACGATGTCTGGGGCGACCGTCGTCAGGAACTGGTCTTCATCGGCTCCGGCTTCGACGAGGCGGCGATCCGAGCCGCGCTCGACGATTGCCTGGCCGGGGAGGAGACGGGTTTCGATCCGCAGACCGCCATCGGCCTTCGCGACCCGTTTCCGGCATGGCGGCACGATACTCACGCAGCGGACCGAAAAGTGTGAAGCGGTTTTCGGATAATCCGATGTGTCGACTCAAAGGTGAACAGGTTTTGATTATCAACCAGAGGAGAGAACAATGAGCAACGAACTCTATGCAGATGGCATCGGCGAGATCACCATCACGGGAACGATCGTACGCATCGACCTGATGTCGCTCTCGGCCACCGATCGTGACGCCAACAACAATCCGAAGCCGGTTTTCCGCCAGCGCATCATCATGCCGGTCGATGCCTTCGCCAATGCGGTCGATCTCATGCAGAAGGCGCTTGGCGGGTTGGTCGAGGCGGGTGCGGTCCGTCGCATCGGCGATATGCCAGCTGCGGCGGCTGCCGATATCCAGACGGTGCAGGCCGGCGCTTCGAACGCCTCGCCGAACTTCAACTGATAAAACAAATATTGCCTCGGTCTCGTATTGTTTCGGGTGGGCCATGAGTGGTTTTCTGCATACCAACCTGCACTGTCTTGCGCTCGTCGCACGTCATCACGGCGTCGATCTTGCTCCTGAGCGACTGCAGCACGATTATGCCGTCGGCAACGATCCCGTTGCCATGCGGCAGCTGCTGCGCATGGCCAAGGATGCCGGCCTCAGGGCAAGGCATCTGACGCTCGACTGGCGATCCCTGTTCCAACTCGGCGAGGCCTTCCCGGTGCTCGCCGAGCTGACGAACGGCAACTGGGTGGTTATCGCCGGCGCTGTCGGGAGCGGGGAGGATGAGAGAATCCACGTTCTCGACCCGCTGGCATCACGCGCCGAGGTGATGATGCTCAGCGAAGAGCAGTTCGCCAAGGCCTGGCTCGGATCGGTGATCCTGCTGAAGCGCAACTATCGCATGTCCGATGAGGACCGGCCCTTCGGCTTCCGCTGGTTCATCCCCGAGATCATCAAGCAGCGCAGCTTCTTCCGCGACGTCGCGCTCGCCGCCTTCGTGCTCTACGGGCTGGGGCTGACGACGCCGATCTTCTTTCAGCTCGTCATCGACAAGGTGCTGGTGCATCAGAGCTATGCGACGCTGACGGTTCTGACGGCGGGCATTGCGATCGCGCTCGTCTTCGACGCGACCTTCACCTTCCTGCGCCGCTATCTGCTGCTCTATGCGACGAACAGGATCGACATCCGCGTCGCGACCCGCACCTTCGGCCATCTGCTCAACCTGCCGATCGCGCTCTTCGAGCAGGCCTCGGCCGGCGTTCTCGTCAAGCACATGCAGCAGACCGGGCGCATCCGCGAATTCCTGACCGGCCGGCTGTTTCTCACGCTCCTGGACGGCGTTTCGCTCCTGGTCTTCGTGCCGATCCTGCTTCTCTACAGCGTCAAGCTGACGCTTGTCGTACTCGGTTTCGCCGCCCTTGTCGGGCTCGTGGTAATGATGCTCGTCGGGCCGTTCCAGCGCCGGTTGCAGGCGCTCTACCAGGCCGAAGGCGACCGGCAGGCATTGCTGGTGGAAACCGTGCACGGCATGCGCACCGTCAAATCGCTGGCGTTGGAGCCGCGCCAGCGCAAGGTGTGGGACGATTATTCGGCCCAGGCGATCTCCGTGCGTTTCCGGGTCGACAAGATCTCGACCATCGCCCAGGCGATGACCGGACTGCTGGAGAAGCTGATGAGCGTCGCGATCATCGGCCTCGGCGCGCTCGATGTGTTCAGCGGCGCGATGACGATCGGCGCGCTGGTCGCCTTCAACATGCTCGCCGGCCGGGTCTCGGGACCGCTGGTGCAGATCGTCACCATGGTGCACGAATATCAGGAAGTCGCGCTCTCCGTGCGTATGCTCGGCGAGATCATGAACCAGCGGCCGGAGCAGTCGGGCCGCGGGCGAGGTGTTCGGCCGCATCTGCAGGGCCGCATCGAATTCGACAGGGTCAGCTTCCGTTACGGCCCGGATAGCGCGCCGGCGCTCGATAATGTCTCCTTCGCCATTCCGGCGGGCTGCCTCTTCGGCGTGGTCGGCAAGAGCGGCTCGGGCAAGACGACGATCACAAGGCTCATCCAGGGGCTCTATCAGAGCCAGGAAGGCCTCGTGCGCATGGATGGCTATGACAGCCGTGAGATCGACCTCGTGCATCTGAGAACGAGCATCGGCGTCGTGCTGCAGGATAGTTTCCTGTTTCGCGGCTCGGTACGCGAGAATATCGCCGCCGCCAAGCCCGATGCCAGCATCGAGGAGATCATGGAAGTCGCCCGCATCGCCGGCGCCGAGGAGTTCATCGAACGCCTGCCGCGCGGCTTTGACACGATGCTGGAGGAAAACGCCTCCAATCTGTCAGGCGGCCAGAAGCAGCGGCTTGCCATTGCCCGCGCGCTGATTACCGATCCGAAACTGTTGATCTTCGACGAGGCGACGAGCGCGCTCGACCCCGACAGTGAGGCGATCATCCGCGAGAATCTAAGCCGCATCGCCGCCGGCCGCACCGTTATCATCGTCTCGCACCGACTTTCGACGCTCGTCGATGCCGATGCCATTCTCGTCATCGAGCGTGGCAAAGTCGCCGATATCGGCCGGCACGATCAGCTTGTATCGCGCTGCATGACCTATCGCCACCTGTGGTCCCAGCAGATGAGGCAGGTCGCATGAACGCGCACACCAGAAAACCCAGCGAAAACCTGCCGGTGCCTTCAGGCAAAGGCCCTTCAGACAAGGGGCCCTCGGGGAAGGGCAGGGAGCTTGCCGCCCGCCCGCCGTTGCCGCCGGCAATTGCCGAATTCCAGTCCGACGCCGTCGAGCTCGAGGAACGCGCGCCGCCTAGAGTTGCACGCATGACGCTCTACTGCGTGACGGCGCTGATTGTTTCGGCGATCATCTGGGCCTCGGTCTCGTCGATCGATGAGGTGGTGATTGCGCCCGGCAAGCTCGTCACCACCCAGCCGACCATCGTCGTCCAGCCGCTCGAAACCTCGATCATCCGCACGATTGAGGTGAAGGCCGGCGAAGTGGTGCATGCCGGGCAGACGCTCGCGACCCTCGACGCCACGTTCAGCCAGGCCGATGTCGACCAGCAGCAGGCGAAGTTCTCCGCCCTCGACGCCCAGGTGAGGCGCATCGAGGCCGAGCTTGCCGGCAACGACTACACGAAGATCGCGGGAGATACGCCCGACCAGGTGCTGCAGGCGCAGCTCTTCGGCCAGCGACAGGCCTTCTACATGGCGCAGCTGCAGAATTTCGAGCAGCAGATCGCCGGCCAGTCGGCCGCTCTTGCGGCGAGCAGGAACCAGGAGGCGGTGCTCAACGACAGGCGCGATGGGCTCTCGCAGATCGAGGCAGCGCGGGAGCGGCTCTATGACAAGCAGAGCGGCTCGCTGATCACGCTGCTCGGCTCGCGTGACGCCCGGCTCGACGTGGAATCCGACCTGACCGCCGTCCGCGGCCGGGCCGACGAGGCCGCCCACTCCTATGCCAAGCTCCGAGCCGACCGCCAGGCCTTCATCGAGGATTTCCGCCGCGCCGCAATGGAGCAACTGGTGGAATTGCGCGGCCAGCGCGACATGGCTGACGAGGAACTGAAAAAGATGGAACTGCGCCGCAACATGGTGGCGCTGACCGCACCCGCCGATGCCGTCGTGCTCGATCTCGCCCAGCGCTCGGTCGGTTCAGTGGTGCGCGAGGCGGAACCGGTCGTGACGCTGGTGCCGATCAATGTGCCGCTTGAAGCCGAAGTCTCGATCAACACCCGCGACATCGGCCGCGTGGCCGTCGGCAAGGAAGCCCGCATCAAGCTCGACGCCTATCCCTTCCAGAAATACGGCACCGCCTCGGGCGAGGTGAGAACCATCAGCCAGGACACGTTCCTCACCGGCCAACAGGAGCAGACAGAGACCCCGAGCCAGCCGGCCGCCCCCTTCTTCAAGGCGCGGATCCTGCTTGCCGATACCCGGCTGAATGCCGCAGGTATGCCGGTGAGGCTGCTTCCCGGCATGACCGTGTCCACGGAAATCAAGGTCGGCAAGCGTACGGTGATCTCCTATTTCCTGTATCCGCTGCTGCGTGGCCTCGATAACGCAATACGCGAACCGTAGGACGCGGAGGATCAGTTCGCCCCGACGATATCCCGAGTGAGCTTCGAGGCAGATGTTTCGCATCCCATCGCGGCGGCCTGGTCCGCCCGTATTTTGCAGAAACAGGACACTTTAACTTTGCTGGCATGTCGCAGTTGGAAATAGAATCTGCCCCGCAAACACAAATTTGCGGCGTAACGGATATTATGGAACTATTTGCCCAATTCGGATCGTCGTTCATCGGCTGACGAACCAAAACGGTGTTGACTCTTTTTTCGGCCATAACATTTCAGGAAGATCGCAGCGGGGCGGCTGTCTGGCTTGGGAGGCGGACAAGAGCAACTCATTGCTGAACATGGCGGCGATTTCAAGCGTCAATAGCAGAGCCACGGTCAGAGCGCAGTTTCCTCCGCAAGTTCTAATCAGCACGCCCTGTTCTACGTGAGGCTCAGCCCTACCTGCGAGCACCGTAATGTTCGGCGCTCGACTACTTTTCCATCATCAGCTATGGCGTCGATCAGAAAATCTGACTCGGGCAAATGCAACTCAATGATGGTAATCCTTTTCTACCGGACGGTCCTAAGCCAGTCGACGTTCATCGCAAACGCCATCGTTTTCGCCGGACGGAATAGGGCCCGGCATTGCGAACGGCATAATCGTAGCTACCACCGCAAAAAGCGTCGGCCTGCAAAATACCCCGCAACGGCCACAATGAGTATGGCGATTGGATACCAGGTTGCGACGAATAAGGGACTGTCGTCGGGGCAATTAGAGGCGTAAAGCGTAGCGGCAATACCGGCGGATGCCAATGCCGCGATTGCCCCGGCTTGACCGGGGTGATCCGGCGCACCATGGCGCATCACCAGAAAGAGGAACACGGTCGGCGCTAGCGAGAGGACCGGGATGACTGTCAGGCAATGCAATGCATTGTGACCAACCAGTCTGCTTTCCCAAAGACCGGCTGGGGTGACGATCAACTCGATGGTGGCGGCTGCGATCAACAGCGCTGGTGCCAGCAGCAACAACCAGCGCCGAGCCATTGCGCCCTCCCCTGGACGGATAAGGCTCTCCATCATCGATGCCGCCACAAAAAACAGCGCCAAAGTGGCAATGAACTTGAATACGAAGCGCACAGTCATGATTGCTTGAGCAAAATCAGGTCGAACACCCAGGACCGAAAAGAACACCAATCCCGCCACCAACGCGCCAGCAGCTGTCGCCAGAGCAAGCGCCCTCGAGAGGTTGACGGGCCTCCGTGTGTCCTCTGATATCAGATTGATCAGGTCTTCCGTGTTCACTCAAGTACTCCGTTTGCGGCTGGCCTGACCAGACCGTCCCGCTTTGTTGCGCAACCTTACCCAGGATTGGCTATCTTAGCATCATCAACCATGTTGCCATATCCGCAAGCGGATCTCGACCTCGCGTTCGACAAAACGCCATTCTTCAGTCGCACGCAATCGAAAGAGCATGGCATCAAATTGAGGGGCATTTTCCTCCGCGAATTCGAACCAGGTGAGAAAATCGAAAGGCTCGCCGAGATCACGGCTGTGATAGAGGCGTCGAGCGACGGCAGGCAAATAGTCCATCCCGATCTGAAAATGCGCCGACCTCTCCTGAATGATGGCCCGGCGTTCGTCCTGCGCAAGAGACCACCAAAGATCCGACTTGCGAATCGGGATCAAGACCGCAAGGCGCGCCGTTGCGCGGCCCAACGGTGGTTGGCGTTCTCCAAGCTGATCGAGTTCGACACGGGTCGTGTATCGCGCGCTGCCGGCTGTTCCGCGCAGAAACCAGGCTGCTGGATCGGGTAATATGACCTGATTGGTGTCCATGACACTAAGACGAGGCGCAACATCCAGACCCTTGCCGATAATGGCGCGTGTTGCCTCGACCTGCCATTGGCCACTCTCACCAGCCACGAAGTATGTCGGTTTCACCATCGTGACTTACCAGCGCAATAGTCTGTGGCCAAGCAAAGCACCGGTTCCGGCAACTATCGAAATGGCCATTGGATACCACAGCATTACAAAGAGCGGGCTGTCGTCATCGCAATTGGCTGCGTAGAACGTCGCCGCAATCCCTGCCGCGACGAGCCCGGCAACAGCTCCGGCGACCGCGGGTCGGGTGGGGGCAGCGTATCGAAGCGCGTAGAGAAAACAGGCAAGAGGACCCACCGATAAGAATGGGATAATCGTCAGGCAGAGGCTGGAATTGTGCCCGATCATGCGCGTCACCCATGTCTCCGACGGCATGACCAACAGTTCAAAGATCGCCGCTGCACTCATAAACAGAGCAGGAACCGTCAAGCCCAATGCCGTCAACCGAACCGGGACGCCCGGTCTTCCGATCCGGAACATGACCATCCCACCGGTCAAGCTGAGAGATCCCGTGATCACGAATTTGAACAGGAAGCGGCCGGTCTCGATGGCCGCGCCGAAGTCCGCACGCAAGCCGATGACCGCGAAGAACAAAATGGCGGCGATCAATGTGGCGGCGGTGGCAGCATGCATCAGGGCATGATCAAGATTCAGTCGAACCGGCGTATCCTGCACGAGCAGTTCGATCAACTCATCAGTCTTCATGTCGCCCGCCCCGAATAGAGAGCAGCCAACCCCTTCAATGCCCTATGCAGGGAAACACGTACCGCCACCTCTGTCATCTTCAGCCGATCGGCCGTTTCCCGAACACTCGACCCTTCGATCGATATCGATTGAACGATCGTTCGTTGCGGGTCCTTGAGCTTGCCCAGAATCTGTTCGATATCGATGCGATCGGAGGCTGCGATGCGTTCGTCTGCTTTAAGTGTAGCAACGACGTCCTCAAGTGGTACTGACTGACTGCCACGGCGCCGCAGGCTATCGACCACCTTGTTGCGAACGATTGCCGATAGCCATGGCCCCAAAGGCCGTGACGGATCCCATGTCCCCCGCTTGAGATGGATAGTAAGCAGCACTTCCTGAACCACGTCCTCAGCCTCGCTGGCCGGCGCACCGAACTGGTCACAACGCCTCCGCGCCATCACCCGCAAATGTGGTGTGAGGGCCGTCAGGAATTTGTGATAGGCATGGCTGTCGCCCGCAATCGCGGAACGCAGCCAGGATGCCCATTCCTTTTCACGCGCCAGATCTGTCATCCGACATATCCTTCTTCGGCGGTTCTCGTGCGATTGTTACAGAGACCAGCCAGATTTTTTTGCGCGTGAGATAGCGAGTCAAAGCGTGCAAGCGTTTGAACGGTCATGTCATCGATCATGAGATAAGATTGTCTGACTGTGATTGGGTTCCAGCAGTGCAAAAATGGGCCGGATAAGACCTTCCAGAAGGTCTCTTTCAGGACGCGTGCGCGCAAGCACACGAATACCCAGCAGCGTGCCGAGCAGCGTGCCGGCCATGTCCGATGCATTTTGGCAACGATTGATCGATCCGTCTTTCTGGCCTTTTTCGACGCAGTGCCTGAAGAAAGCCTCAACTTGCACCAGGACTTGAGCCACCACCCGCTGAAACTCATCATCATGCGGTGCTACCTCGAGCGCGGAATTGACCAACATGCAGCCTTTCCGCTTGGTATCGCTCAACGACCGCTCAATAATTTCGTTGAAGAATGCGCCGATCGCCTCACGCGGCGGCTTCGTCTCAAACCGGCCGACACGGTCGCCGAAGCTCCGTTCGACATAGAAATCGAGCGCTTTGCGATAAAATGCGTGCTTGTCGCCAAAGGCATTGTAGATGCTTGCGGTGGTCAGCCCGATTGCCTGGGCCAGATCGCGGATTGACGTTGCCTCGTAGCCGTGTTCCCAAAACCGCTCTACAGCCAGCAGCAATACTTTTTCTTCATCAAATTCTCTGGGCCTGGCCATACATCCTTCCTCCCAGAACATGGATCGAACGGGCGACTGCCCAGGGCTATCGCCAATGCATTTTAGAACATTCGGTCTAAAATTCAACCCTGTGTGGTTCAACCTTTGACTGCTTTCTACTTCATCAATCTCAGCGTCAGGCTGTTAAGGGCGGAGAGCAGTCCGATAACGGCAACCCCGAAGATCACGTAGCGCAGTTCTTCGAACGGGGTGCCGCTCAAATAGTCCAGACCATACTGCCATGCGAGGACGATCACGATGGTAGCAATCAGCGCCAGCAAAAGGCCGAACAGATGGCGCCAGAAGCCTCTCCCATTCTGGGTCATGCTCCAGCCACCTCGCGAAAACTGTCGATCTTGAAAATCAGCAGATCGTCGCGGCGTTCGATATTACCTTCAAGCACCACCGGTAAACCGGTCTTGTCGAGCAAGGCCGCCGGCATCGGTCCTCCGTCTTGGGAAGCGAGAAGAAAGAAGATGTGGCCGTCCACGGGTGCAGTGGAAACGAAGACGGGTGGAACACCTCCAGAAATACAGAGATTGGCGCAGGCCTTGTGCGCGAGGCCCGTCCCCGGCTTCATGGCGCCAGCACTGCATTTTCCATCACAGATCTCGCCCGTCAAACGCCACCGACCGAGATTGTCCGGCACGGACGTGACCGGCAGGGCCGGCATCCGCGGATCGGCTGCTTTCAGGTCGTCTTCGCCGCCGATCAGCAGCATGACCAGGTCTCCACGCTTAACGAAGATGCCACCTGCCTGTGCGGTTTTGCCCGCAAGTGGCAGCGCCATGTCGTCCACCCCGAGCTTGCCCGAGCCCGCCAGCATGACAGCGCGCGCGGGCTTTTTGCCGTCGGAGGGAACACGAAGAATCGGATAGGGCTTTACCTCCATGGTGCCGATCAAATGCTCGCCGGAGAGCTCATCGGCATAGCTGCCGGCGCCTGGACTTTCGGTATTAAGGGACAGCAACGCTGAAGTCGTCGCCATGGCGGCAATGAAGAACACGATGAACCCGATCATCAGCACCCTGACATCGGCTGGGACTTTCTTGAAGTAACCGACAAAAAATCCGCGTTCGACGGGCCTCAGCATCAAACTGTTCCTCCATTCTTCGGCGCCGCAGCCGCGGGAAGCAACTTCGCGGGGATGGTCAACGGCTCCAGCTTTGTGCCAAGAGGCAAAGGTTCCGGATCAACCAGAATGCTCGATCCCTCCAGGCGAAGGCGATATTTGCGGATCCGCTCCCGGAACGGCGGTGGCGAACAACCGTCCTCGGGGCGATACTGATAGCCATGCCAGGGGCAGGTGATAAAGCCGATGACGACCTTGCCTTCGCCGATGGGGCCGTTCTGGTGCGAGCAGATATTGGATACGGCTGAAAGACCACCCTTTGAACGGAAGACGGCGATGCGCTCGCCGCCCGGTGCCACCCCGATGATCGCCCTGCCTTCGGCAATCTCGCTGACATCGCCGACGATCACCCAAGGCGCCTCGGTGGCCTTTCGCGCCGCAGCCGCGTCAGCCGATGTCTCCCGCCGACCTGCGACAAGGTGCAGGACGCACAGTGTAGCCAATCCGCCGAGCGGCAAAAATGCCAAAGCAAGATCCCGGCGATCAATCAGAGCGCCGAGCGCCACATGCAGGATGACCGCAGCGTAGGCGAAGTAGACGCTCATGTGGATCGCCTTCCACACCGGCGGCGTCAGGAAGGAAAGCCAGAAATCGTGGCTCGTTACCGCAAGGACCGCCAGAATGACGAGCGCGAAGACGCCGAAGAGTTCGAAAGGAAAGCCGGCGATGCTCGTGAAGCTGGTATTGCTGGTGAAGAGCGCCGTGAGCTGTGGTGTTGGACTAAAGGAGAAATACCATCCGAGCACATAGTAGGCGTGCGTGGCTGCGATGAACGCGGTCATCACGCCAAAATGGCGGCGATTGTAGAGGAGCGGAACGAAACGGGCATCGATCCGCGCCAGTGGCCCGATTGCGAGGAGGATGGTCAGCATCAGCAGGGCCAGAGACCCAAAGGCACGCATCCGCTGGATCGGCAGGTCGGTATCCCGGAGCGCAGAGGACATGACTGGGCCGATCCGCAGGAAAATGAGGATGTAGAGGAAGATCCCGGCCAGCATGACCGCGTCATAGATGATCTTGGTCTTGTTCCAGATGACCGGCTTGTAGGATACGCTCACGGGTGGCTATCCCCCGGCGCTTCAACGGCTTCAAGGCGCACAGCCGGTGCATCGGCCGGCAGCTTCGGAACGCTCGCGAAGATGACGACAAGCATGATCGGGAGAACGACCGCTATGCCTGTCCATATCACTGCGTGGGCACGACGATGACGACGCTGCATGCTACGGTTCTCCCCCGGAAAGTCTGATCCACCGCCAGACGACCAGCGGCCAGAGGAGAACGAGCCCGGGGATAAGGAGCGGGCGGACCGCATAAGCGTCCCGTGCTCCCGGATCGACCTTGTCGAATCCGAACAGCAGAAAGGCGACAGCGACAGCAAGACCGATGCCGGCCCAAAGCGTCAATCCTGCGGAGACGGGATCGGACACCGAAACCATGGGACCCTCAGATGCGGCCGGTTGCCGGTATGGCCGCACCGGTGACGATGCCTGCTGCAGGCGAAACGAGGAAACCTATGAGCTTGGCGATATCCGTTGGCTGAACCCAGTTGTCCATCTTCGCATTCGGCATCGCCGAGCGGTTTTGCGGCGTGTCGATCGTGCCCGGCAAAATACAGTTGGCCGCAATGCGCTTATCGCGGTTTTCCGCGGCGATCGCTTCGGTAAGCCGCATCACCGCCCCTTTCGATGCTGCATAGGCGGCTTGATTGGCGCCGGCCTTTAGTCCCGGCGCTGCCGCGACGTGGACGATGCGGCCGTAGCCTGCCTGCTGCATCGGTTTCAGGACCGCCGCACTAATTGCATAAGCGGTTCTGGCGTTCATGTGAAACAACTGATCCCACTGGTGTACGCCCGTCTCGTCGACCGGTCCTGTCCGGAAGCCGCCGACGGTATTTGCGAGCGCGTCGAGCCGGCCAAATCTCGCGAGCGTTTTTTCGACCGCCTCCTGGCATGACGTCAAATCGGCGAGATCCATGCCGCCGATCAGCAGGATTTCGCTGCTGTCGGGCAGACTATCTGCCAATTTTTCCAAGGCTTCCGAATTGTGCTCGACACAGACAAGCCGCGTACCGTTCGCCGCAAGCTCCCTGACGACGGCGTTTCCAAGGTTTCCTGCTGCGCCCGTAACCATGACAACGGTGCTTGTTCGGGTTGCTTCACTCATGATGGTCCCGCCCTTTCGAGTTGAGGCGCCCGTAAAGGCTCGTCCGTAATTCGCGGCAGCACATCGTTTTGTTACACATGTTTTAAAAAAATTCCTGCCCGCCATGCGACGCCCAGAAATATTGATGCGGCTGCGAAAAATTCAGGACCAGCTGTAACGAACTACCTGACGCGACCGTAAAGGTCTCTGTCGGACGAAGGGTAATGGGATCTTCAGGGTTCTATTTGGCGTCCTCCTGAAGGAGCAAACGAATGAAGCGCGATGCTTACGGTCTCATGACCAGCACTGACAGCAACGAGGCACAACGGGCATTCGAGAATGCCGTTTTTGGTCTGGCGGCGCATCGGCCAAGTACTGGCGTGGCCATCCAGTCGACATTGGCAGCCGACCCCCATCACGTTGCCGGCCATGCGCTGAAGGGCTTTGCAAATCTGATATTGGCGCGGTCGGAGCTCGACGAACCTGCTGTCAAGGCACTCGTCGATGCGAAGGCAGCGCTGGTTGTCAGAGGCGGAGGAACCGGTGACGAGCGCACCCTTGCGAAAGCATTGGAGGCCGCCGTCGAAGGCTCGTTTTCGCGTGCGGCAGATATTCTCGACGACGGTTTCGAGGATCGGTCGGTAACGTTCCTCCCTTTTAAGATTTCGCAGGCGCTGCGTTTCATGCTTGGAGATGCCCGCGGCATGCTGCGGGCCAGCACGCGTGCAGTCGCTCGCCTTGACACCGGCACAACGGCGAGGGGCTTTGTTCTTGGTTGCCACGCGTTTTCGCTTGAAGAGCATGGTCGGTATGCCGAGGCGCTTGCCGCGGGGCAGCTTGCGGTTGCTCTGCAGCCCGATGATTCCTGGGGCCTTCACGCCGTCTCGCATGTCTTCGAGATGCGTGGCGATACGGCAGAAGGTATTGACTGGCTCGAGGCCAGCCGCAAGGCTTGGTCACGCTGCAACAATTTCTCCTTTCATATGGCCTGGCATCTCGGTCTGCTACACTTGGAACGCGGCGATCATGATCGGGTGCTGCAGATCTACGACGACGACGTTCGCCCACAGCAAACCGACGATTTCCGAGACATGGCGAATGCCGTCTCGCTTCTATGGCGGATGGAGCAATCGGGAGTTCATGTCGGTGATCGCTGGACAGATCTGGCAGAGATAGCCCATCGTCGAAAGGCGGACACGACCTTGATTTTTGCAGCTCTGCACAATCTTGCCGCCATGGTTGCCGTTGGCGACCGCGATGGAGCAGTGGAGCTTGTATCGCATATCGAAGCCAAAGCGCTTCGTATGGATGACCAGGGCCGCGTCGCCGCCGAGATCGGCGTGCCGATGGCGCACATTCTCACCGGTCTCCATGCTCCGGCTGACCGCCACATGCTCGAACGCATGGTGGCGAACCTGCCGAAGATCGGCGGCAGCAACGCACAGCGCGACTTCTTCGTGCTCGCGCTCGCCAGAGCGATGGCGAGCGATGGCAATAATGTCGGTGTCTCGCGTATCGGCCAGATTCGCCAACAGCTGAAGGCCGACGACCGATTGTTCAAATCTATCGAACATTCGGTTGGCATGAGTTTGCCTGCCTGATCTCACCTCAAAGAAGGAAAACACGATGTCTATGATGGAAATCCAAAAGACAAGCATCTTCCCTGAAATTCAACCGAGCCTCGGCCGGACGATTATTCTTTCCGGACTTGCCGCGAATATTACCTGGGAAATCTGGGCACGGCTGATCACGCCGCTGTGGGTTGGCGGACCGCTGGAGCCAGCTGCTCTCGTTCAATCGGTGTTCGGGTTCAACAATTTGTTGCTGGCCGAAGCGATCCACGCGATCGTGGGTATCGTTTTCTATCCGATCGGCTACCTGTTCATCGCCCGGCCGTTGCAGCGGCTGATCGTCCCCAAGCTGCCACTGCTATTGACGGGTATCGGCTTCGGCATCGGTCTTTGGATCTTCGCCCTTTACGTCATGGCACACCTGTTTGGCGGCCAACCGGCGTTTCTCGGTTTTGTTACTCTCACCTGGGCATCGCTGATCGGCCACATTCTGTTTGGTACGGTTGTCGCGTTCGTCGTCCGCCGCATCGAACGTTAGACCCGTTGTGGGACTAGGCCTGCCCGGTTCCGTGAGCCACCGGGCAGTTTTTCCAACCGTGTAAGGTTTCAGTTACCAATGTGCGTTGAGCTTCCCATTTCATCAGATTCGAGAGATTGATAGTGACCGCTGAAAGCTTCGTAACGCCGAGAGTTGCCGACATCGTCGCCAGGACGCTTCATGCCCATGGCGTCCGTCATGCCTTTGGTATGCCGGGCGGAGAAGTGGTCACGCTGATAGACGGCCTAGAGGCCTCAGGCATCGCCTTTCACCTTGCACGCCATGAAACCGCGGCGGCGATCATGGCGGCAGGCGCGAGCGCGATGACGCAAAACCCGGAACTTCTCGTGACGACCGTGGGCCCGGGCCTTGCCAATGCGGTCAACGGCATTGCCGACGCTGCCCAGGAGCGCGTCCCTTTGATCGTCATATCCGGCATTGTCGACCGTCCGACCCGTGCGCGTTACACCCATCAGGTGATCGACCATGCCCAGTTGCTCCGACCGTTGGTCAAAGCTTCTTTCGAAATCGAGCCCGAGAGCGCTGCTTCCGCGGTCGCTCGTGCCCTCGCGCTTGCCATGACGGAGCCGATGGGTCCCGTCCATCTTGACCTGTCTCCGGCGACTGCTGCCGCGGTGTCGCCAGCCTTGAACGTCATTTCGCCTCCGAAGCTTCTGAAGCCTTCGGTGACAATGACGGATCCGGCCGTTCACACACTGTCCGAAAGGCTTGGCCGGGCGCAACGACCGCTTTTTATCGCTGGTCTTGACGCCGTGCGAGATCACGCCGGTCCGGCACTCCAGCACTTGATCGAAAAAATTGGCGCACCGGTTATCACAACCTATAAGGCCAAGGGCATCATTCCCGAGAGCCACCGACTGTCGCTTGGTGCGGCCGGATTGTCACCGCTGGCGGATCAAATTCTTCTGAACCTGGTCCGGGATTCGGATCTGGTCCTGTTGATTGGGTACGACCCAATCGAAATGCGGCTCGGCTGGCTGGATTTCGTCGGAGATCCAGCAAAGCTTGTGGAGATTTCCGATACTGCCCCGGACCACGGCATGCATCATGCCGGAACCAGAATCCAGGCTGCACCTCGATCCTATCTACTGGCGCTGGCCGATATTCACGCGGGGCACAAGACCTGGACGGCTGGCGAACCCGCCGCCGTGAAAAACGAACTTGTCCGTTTATTCGCGAGCAATGGCAGTTGGGGACCGCACGCAATTACCGAGATCCTCAATGCCGTCGCCGGTCAGGAAGCAATCGTCACAGTCGACAGCGGAGCGCATCGCATTCTCCTGTCGCAAAAATGGGTTGCGCCACGGGCCATGTCATTGCTGCAATCGGCGGGCTTTTGCACCATGAACGCGGCCTTGCCGCTTGCGATCGGGGCCAAGGTCGCCGATCCATCACGTCCGGTTTTCGCCGTGATGGGCGACGGCGGTCTTGAGATGGGAATCGGCGAATTAGCTACGCTACGCGATCTTAATCTGCCTATCACCATCGTGCTTTTTCAGGATCGCAGCCTGGCGTTGATTGCTCTGAAGCAGGCATCCGCCGGTCTGAAATCTGCCGGCGTCACGCTCGGCGAAACTGACTTTGCCGCCGTCGCGCGAGGTTTCGGCGGTTATGGTTTCAATGTGGAGAATTGTGATGACTTCCGTAACGAGCTTGAGGCAGCCCGCGAGCGCGAAGGCTTCACCCTCATCGCCTGCAAATTCGATGCAAGCGCCTACGACGGCGCCTTCTGAGGCCAACCAGGCGACAGGTTCAGCCCCTCAGAAGGTCAAGCCCCCCCGTGATCCGCGGCTCGACTTTTTCCGTGGCGTCGGCATGCTGATTATTCTTTTGGCCCATATCCCAAACAACGGATGGGCGTTGTGGATTCCGGCGCGCTTCGGTTTCTCCGACGCCACGGAAATGTTCGTCTTCCAGTCCGGAATGGCCTCGGCCATCGCCTTCGGCTCGACCTTCGACCGCAACGGTGCACTTGCCCTCATCGCCCGCGTTGCACAGCGGATCTGGCAGATCTTCTGGGCCCATATTGCTGTCTTTATCGTTGTCGCCGCCATCATGGTTGTTGCCGGAACCCGTTATGACGGCGTCACCTATGTCGACAGCCTGAACCTCGTGCCCTTCATGGAGGACCCCGGCAACCTCCTCGTCGGTTTGCTGACGCTGACTTACGTGCCGAATTATTTCGATATCCTGCCGATGTACATCGTCATCCTGGCGCTGATGCCGGTGATGATCTTCGCGTCGAAAGTCCAGCGATTCCTGCCGTTTGCGCTCATGGCAGCATTGTGGCTGGCGACGCAGTTCGGCTTCACGGGGCTGCCCGCCGAGCCCTGGTCGGATCGTCCGTGGTTCTTTAACCCCTTGGGGTGGCAGTTGCTGTTTTTCACTGGTTTCTTCCTGATGCGCGGCAGCCTTCCAGCCCCCGGCTTCGATCGCAGGTTGATGGCGCTCGCGATTGCCGTCGTGATCCTGACTGTGCCTTTTGCCTGGGTACGGTTCCAAGATGCGCATCCAGCCTTCCAAATGGCCGCTACCACGCTTTTCCCCCTCACCGACAAGACCGACTTCGGACTGCTGCGCTTCGTTCATTTCATGGCGCTCTGCTACATCGCCGTACATCTCGTCGGCAAGAAAGGCTCCCGGCTGCGCGGCCCTGCCGTGCGCGTTCTGACGGTGGTTGGCCAGCAATCGCTCGCCGTCTTCATCACCGGTATCGTGATTGCGCAGCCGATCGGTATTGCGCTTGATCATGCCGGTCGCACCACTTCGGCAGAGGCAATTGGAAACCTGATTGGCTTCGGCGTGCTTGTAGGAACCGCCTATCTCGTACGCTGGTTCAAGAGTTCCCCCTGGAAATCGTGAGAATCCCTAATGTCTGACCATCAAAAACCCACCAGCCTGGGCGGTCTGCGCATCCTCGACCTGTCGCGGATTCTCGCCGGACCGACCTGCACGCAGCTGCTCGCCGATCTCGGCGCCGATGTCATCAAGGTCGAGCGGCCCGATACTGGCGACGACACGCGCAGCTGGGGACCGCCCTTCGTGCCGGATGCCGATGGCGGCGACAGTGATCTCAGCGCCTATTTCCTGTCCGCCAACCGCAACAAGCGATCGATAGCCATCGATCTCGCCAGCGATGAAGGTGTTGCGCTTGTCGAGCGGCTGGCGGCTGTCTCGGACGTGGTGATCGAAAACTACAAGCCGGGCGATCTCGACCGCCGCGGACTCGGCTATGAGGATATCCGCAAGATCAAGCCGGATATCGTCTGGTGTGCGATATCCGGTTTCGGCCAGACCGGACCCTATGCCGAGAGAACCGGCTATGATTTTCTCGTCCAGGCGATGGGCGGTATCATGAGCATCACCGGCGAAAGCGATACGGCCGGTGGCCGGCCCCTCAAGGTCGGCCTTGGCATCGCCGACGTGATGTGCGGCATGTATGCGACCGTCGGCATCCTCGCTGCTCTGCGCCATCGCGACCGCACGGGCGAAGGCCAGTATATCGATCTGGCGCTTTATGACACGCAAGTTGCCTGGCTTATCAATGCCGCGACGAACCATCTGGTTTCGGGAAAGGTGCCAGGGCGGATCGGCAACCGGCATCCCAACATCGCCCCCTACCAGACTTTCGCAACGGCTGCTGGCGAAATCGCCATCGCAGTCGGAAACGATCAGCAGTTCGCCCGCTTCTGTACGGCGATCGGCTGTCCCGATCTGGCGGGCGACGAGCGGTTTCGCCGCAACCGTGATCGCGTTGTGAATGTCGATGCACTGGACCGGCTTGTGACCGAGGCTCTACGAGCCGACACCGCCGAAAGCTGGGAGCAGCGCCTTGTCCATGCCGAAATCCCTGCAGGCCGGGTCGCCACGATCGATCAGGTCGTGGCCAATCTGCATACCTTGGCGCGTGAAATGATCATGCCCATGGAAACAGTGGACGGACAAATCGTCCGCCTGCTCGGCAACCCGCTCAAAATGTCCGCAACCCCGGTTCGTTTCGATCGGGCGCCTCCACATGTCGATCAGGATAAGGACGCCATCCTTCGCGAACTCACGATGCTCGAAGCTGCCCGCCGGACTTAAACTGTCGCTTGATCGCATCGCCCAAATGGTTTTTGCCAAGGACGCCGAAATGGGTCGTCTTGCCGATGACAAGGGCGACGTACCGACAAAGTTGAGGGCGAGCGTTTGTTTGTCATCTCGTTTCTGACGCACTGTTTTCGCGACCGCGCTGAGCTTGGCGCTCTCTTTGCTCGGCTCGGCAGGCGTCGCCGTCGTCAACTTGAAAAGGCCCCTATCCGCAACGGGGCGGATAGGTGATTCATGTCGGCATCGGGATTTACGGATCAGGCTGTACCTTGACCTTTTCCCAGTTTGCCTCGGCCTTTTTGATATACCCGCTGACGTCCTGCCTCCAGGTTTTGAGGACGCTGTCATTGTAGTTGAGGTAGAGCTTGTTATCGACCACGGTAAAGGCTTGGGGTTCGGTCGACGCCTTGTGGCCTTGCGCCGTTCCAAAGGCACAGTAGCCGCCATACTGCGGAGCAAAACGCCTGGGGTTGGCGGCGAATGCATCGCGATGTGCGGCGGATGCAAAGTGGAACGTCGCCCCTTTGTAGGTTGCCATATATTTGTCCGACCCTTTCACCGGCCTGTGGTTGGTGAAATAGGCGACCGGATCATAGCCGTTGATGGCCACACCATTCGTCGTAAAAATCTCGGCGGCATAGCCGACAGAGGCGAAGGAAAGCGTGAGAGCCGCTGCAAGCGGCAGAATGGGGCGTAGTGAGATCGTCATGGTGTTATCCTTCTGTTGAACGAAAGCGCCGCCTTTTTTCGTCGCGGGCGGCACACTTTGCGACACATTGAACCTGGCGTTCATGCTGCCATCGCTCGCGATGACCGTGAGCGCTTGCGCCAGCTCCATTCCCCTGTTGATCATAGCCTCCCCGTTTATAAGTTCGATCCGCTCCCCTATGCCGTTCGACGGGCGCGGCGCAATACTGGTCTGGGTGTTCAATTCCAGCGAGGTGCCGTCGGCGCCGTGACATGACATGAGCCTCGAAACGTGAAGAAGGAGGGCGTTGACGACTTTCGTGTTCTCAGTCGCGGTCGACCAGGATCTTGCTGGCCAGCGCCGCGTTCTGGTCGCGATGCGCCCAGGCTACCATCATGCTCAGCGCGAAGAGCACGATCGCGGGGACGGGCGAGCCCGGCAGCACGAAGAGATGGGTCAAGGTGGCGCCGACCATGATCGCGGCGAGCAGAAGCGCACCGAGCGAAGCCACAGCCGGGACGAGTATCGCGCCCGCGCCGATCAGTTCGAGTATTCCGGTGAAATACCGAAACCACTGCCCGAGCCCGATCTGCTCGAAGTTCTGAACCAACATCGGCAGGCCGTAGAGGTTAGCGCTGCCGGCGGCGATGAAGGCCGCAGCAAGGATAAGCTTGACGCTCCATAGTCCGATTTGACGCCAGCGCGGCGCCGCCTCATTCTTTATCGTCGGGCTGTCTGAATTCTGCATGGTAAACTCCCTCGTATGGAACAATCAATTCTACGGCTGCGTACGCGTCTGTCTGAACATGAGTTCATTGCGGACACATCGAGAGCGCCACCTTCGCTTCCAACTCCCGTATTTTGCGGTCCTTGTCGGACACTTCCTTGAGCATCTGCTCCATGCGAGCGTCAGGCGCGCGCGATATCTCCCAGAATGTCACGGTGAAAATCACAGGTAGGGTGGCGGCAACTTTGTGATCGATAGCTGCCAGTTGATCCGATTGCTGCGATGGGCTTTCCGTCGCGACACGGCCCCAAAGCTTAAGAGTGCATCCGGCGCCTGCATCGCAGCGAACGAAGGCTTCCACCGCCGCTTCGCGCCGAACAACGGTGCGGCGAAACGCCGTGCTTTCGACGTGCACGCGAAACGTGGATCCATCGATGACATGGGGAAGCATCGCAACGCTCGAGACGGTCTCGAACACAATCCCGGGGCGTATCCGGGAATAATCGATCGCCAACTCCCGCTGCGCCTGAACCAGATGAGCAATGCTCGGAGTAATCGTCTGCCCCCAGACGGCCGCGCCTTCTCCGAAGTGATGAACGATAGCATGGCCGATATTTGGACATGTGATTGATTGCAGCATGAGGGTGTTCCCTTGTCATCGCCGAACGATCCGCCAGCATCGCACCGGATCAGGTTTGCGACCTCGCTGCCTACCAATTCGTAGGAATGCAGGCGGTTGTTACAAAGGATCTTCGTTTTTTTTCAGCCCGGCTCACTTGGGAAAACCCACCGCTGTCAGGCCAGCATCAAGCATATCGGACCGGGCCTCGTGGCCACCGTTGTGGATGCACATGATACTGTCGCCCCGAATGCAGTCCGGTACATCGTCGCACTCGATATTATCCAGCGTGACTTTCTTCGCAGCCTTGTTGTCGCATCTGGCGCGCTCACGCAGAATGGCCAAACTTTCGAGCGCATCGCCCTGATGGAATTTGGTGCCAATCGCCCGACCGGCGAGCGGAAATGTCTGATCCGCGGTTCCATGAAAATGGACCATTGGAGGAAGATCGGCAACACAGTCCTCCCGTTTCGGAAGAGGATTCCAGAACACGCCGGAGAACGTCACCATCGCCGCGGTTTTCTCCCCCTGTTCACAGGCGGTGTACCAAGCCATCGATGCGCCGATGGAAAAACCACCGATCACCGTCCGGTCCGGGGTAAAACCGTAGCGTTGCCGCAGGTCATCAAAGACATTCGTGATGAACGCCTTTTCATCGCGACCCTGGTTGGGACCGTGGGGAAAAGACCAACTCCCGTCGATGCCATCGACGGCTACATAGGCCAGATGATGCGCGAGCGTCATCTCTACCAGGGAACGCTGCTGCATCTGCAACCTGGCGGAGCTTTTGAAACCATGGAAATAGACAAAGACGCCGCGAATGTCGCCATCTTGCGGCAACTCGATCCGATAGTTTCCCTCCCTGACCGGACAAGCAGTCTGCGCTCCGCAGAGCATTGCGGAAGAAACAGCAAGAGGCATGGCGGCGATGAGGAGGAGAGCAGCGAGGGGGTATTGGCGCATGAAGAAGTATCACCGGTGTTTATCATGAGAAGCCTGCAAGAGCCCTGGTGCGTCGTGAGCAGTTTGCGCAAGGCATGTTGCAAGTGACCGGGAAGAGGTAGGAAGTCCAGTCACAGCAGATAATTCGCGCGCGGGTCGCTGATCGTTACATCCGACGGAAAAAATTAGCAGTTTGTCCTGCGTAAATTCGGCCGGGCTGCAGGCCGCAGAGGAGCGAGGCCGCGCGCGGCGCGGTCAGAAAAGAGCGGCGGGCGTCACCGCGGCTTACTCCGCCGCCGGTCCGTAGAGGCCAAGCTGCTCGAGAAGCGCCCGCTGCCGGCCGGCATTTTCGGCCAGCAGACCGGTATAGCGATCGATGATCCGGTCGCGGTGGCTCGGATCGGCGACAACGGAGAGCGCGCCGACGATCGCTGCGACCTTTTCCGAGGTCCGCCGCAATTCGTCCAGCAGTTCCGAATTGCCGCAGACCTCGCTGACCACCCGCTTCGTCACCCTGCCGATTCCGGCCGGTGTGCGGCCGCCCGCCGAGACGTACCCTTCCGGCAGATCGCCCTTCAGATTGGTGACCGACTTGAAGCGGATGACATCGAAGATCTGATCGACCGCCTGCTTGGCGCCGGTTACCCGAGATGGATGGTCGGTATCGGCGGCGGCGTGCGGCAGCAGTTCCAGCTTGCCCTTATGGCGCTCTTCGAGCGGCAGATAGGGAACCATCGGTCCGCTGAGCTTGCCGGTCGCTGCATCCTTGAAGAGATCGGCGTCGACTGCCGCATGGGCAATCTTTGCTGATGACAGCGCCTGGTCGAGCGCGGCCGCATCGACGACCTCGCCCCGGTCGTAGTTGACCAGCACCGCACCATCGTTCATCGCGCCGAGAACCTGCGTGTCGACCACCCCTGCGTTGGAGTAAACGCCTGTCGCAGCATCCAGCCGGCCGAGGCCGATATGGACGGAGAGCACGTCGGCGCCGGTCGCCGCTTCGACCGGACTTGCGGCGTAATCGAAGCCTTCCGACTCGATCCAGCCTTGGTGATGCTGGCGCGCGTAGATCGCCACCTTCATGCCGAAAGCCTTGGCGAGCTTGGCGACTTCGCGGCCGATATTGCCGTAGCCGAGAATGGCGATTTTCCGGCCCTCCAGCTTGGCGGTCGGGAAATCCTTGAGCTGGCGCCCGGTATCAAAGTCGCCGTTGGCGACCATCTGGTGCAGCCTGTCGACGGGCAGGTCGGGAACAACCTTGAGGATCGCCTTCACCGCCATCTGGGCGGTCGCCCGGCTGTTGATGCCGGGCGTGTTCATCAAAGGCGCCTCGCCGCCCTCGCCGTTGCCGCCGCCCCAGGAGGCCGAGCCCATATTGCCGGTACCCGCGCCGATGCGCACGCCGCCGAACGGGAAGACGCAAGCCTTCGGGATGAAGGTCGCCGCCGCGATCAGCGCGTCATACTGGCCCTTGTCCGTCTGCGGCAGGATTTCGGCCTCGGTGCTGAGATTTGGCTGGTAGAAGAAATGGATGCGGCCCTTTTCCAGCGCCGCCCTGTCGTCGATCGGGCCGGCATGGAAGACGCCGCCCTTTTCCGCGACATAGGTCCTGATCTCGCTGTCGTCGGGCTCCCCATCGGCGCCGAGGCGCAGGCCGACCAGATCGGCGATCAGCACCGTATAGGCGTGTTCCGGATCGTCCTTGCGGACCATCGCGCCGGCCTTCGCAGGCGCCGCGAACGTGACGCCCTGCTTTGCCAGTTCCTCCTCGATCACGACGATCTTGGCGCGCAGATAGGCATATTGCAGGTTTTCCAGCAGCGCGACGATATCGGCCGGCTCGCGGATGCCGCCGACCCAGGCGCGGTAGTCGCCGGGCGTTCCCGGGAATGCGTTGACGTAGCGCGCCGCATCGAGGCCGGGCTCGAACGCGCCGTTCGGATGGGTAAAGCCCTCATAGCCGAGCAGTTGCTTCGAACGCGTGATAATGCGGGCATGGATCGCAGGATCGGTGATGCCGGCGTCCTCCACCTTTAGCAGCGTCACCGCCGCGCCGCGCCGCTCGGCATCGGTGACGGTCAGCGAAAACAGCGGGTGCGACGCGACCCAGTCGTCGATCACCGCCCGATTGGCCGCAGACCGCTTGTTGAGCTCGACCACCGAGCCGACCCGCGCCTCGGACTGCAGGAGGCCGAAGGTGGTTTCGGCAAAGGCATGCGCGCTGTAGGTGCTGATGACGCCGCCGAGCATGCGGTCTTCCGCGGCATCGTAAAACGGCCCGGCATCCACGGATCGCTTGGCTGAAAGCGGCTGCCGGGCATCGATCGGCGGCGCGATCTTGAGCTGGCGCGGGATCGCCCAGGACGGATCCTGCTGGTTTTTCTCAACGAGCGCCAAAGCATGCGGCGTGAAGGAGGCGACGAAATACCCCGACACCCCGCCGATCGCCTTCTGGAACGGCATGAACAAGCAGCATTTCGCCATCACGGCATCGACCAGCTCGGGCTCCCAAGGCATGGCGCCCAGCATCGACGTCGCGTCGAACACTGCATGGCGGGTTGCCGGATCGCCATCGATCCAGTTCAGCAGCTCGTGGATCTCGCGGCTGGTATAGGCATTGGCGCCGGTTGTCTCGTGGCCGACGCCGACGAAGATCGACACGCCAAGAGCGGAAAGCTCGGCGGCCGTCGGGATCACGCCCTCGGAGGCGGCAAAATGAATGCGGCTCTCGCAGCCTTTTTCGGCGAAGCGCTGCATCTCGATCAATTGTGTGGCCCAGGACTGACGGAAGAAGCCTGCCGCGCGGGCCGGATCGCTTTCCGGGCGCGGCGTATCGACGTAGACGCGCTGGGAGGCGTCGTTGGCGTTCATCAGGTGCTGGACGCAGACGGTATAGCCGCTGTGACCGCCGCCGAGTCCCACAGCCATCCGGTTCGCCTTCGGGAAGTGGAAATAGCGGTGGATCGCCCGCATCATGTCGGTCAGAATTTCATCCGCCGGGTAGCCGCGGTGCATGCTGCGGGAAATTTCGGCGGTGGTGAAGCCGCCGATGTCGTTGCCCTTGTCGTCGAACTTGCGATAGGTCTTCTCGATCCATCTATCGAAAGCGATGCGCCGCAGGCGGCTATCCACCTCGTCGGTGGTCGCATCCGTGATCGGACCGACGCCAAAAAACGGATTGGACGGCAGCTTCGGTGATCCCGACTTCGTCAGTCGGAGCGCTTCAAGTCGCTGTTCCTGCATCTGCTCGATATTGGTCATGATTGCCTATCTGTTTGAAAGGAAGGTGGGCAAGGCGCCCAAAGTCGTGATTATGGTATCGCGTTTCGGCCATCGCCTGAATGATCTTCCTATGCAAAACACGACTCGTGGCCGAGCGCCCTTTCGAGCGTTGCGGCAAGAGCGCCGCCACCGGGCTGAATATGGGTGTTGGATTCCCCTATGCAGTTGCCGCGATCGTAAAGACGCCCCTAGTGCCACTCCTGTCGACAGCCTGCCCATCGGCCCCCGGAATTGCGTAGTGCCGCGGATATTGGCATTGCCGGCAATCTCTGATCTAGTCTGCAACTCTCTCCGCCGGGCAGTTCAGCCGCAGGCTCATGACATTCGAAACGAGCCAGAGCCATATTCTCATGACCACTCACCGCTTCATTCCGACGAGCTTTCACAATGTCATAGGCTCACTTTCGCCAGCCCTGCACATCGCCGACGGCGATACCGTCGTCACCGAGACGCTCGATGCCGCCGGGCATGGCAAGGACGGCGTCAAGCAGGCATCCGGCCCCAATCCGATGAACGGCCCGATCTTCGTGGAAGGTGCCGAGCCCGGGGATGCGCTTAAGGTCGAGATCATAAGCATGATCCCGACCAGGGACACGGGTTTTACCCGCAGCGTCGTCGCCGCCAATGTGGTCGATCCCGAGGCGGTTCGCGACCTGCCGCCGCGCGATATCGCGATCTGGGCGATCGACCGTGAAGCCCTGACCGTCCGGCTTTCCGAGCAGGTTGCAGGTCTTGAAAATTTCGTTCTGCCTCTTGCCCCGATGATCGGCTGTTTCGGCGTAGCGCCCAGCCTCGGCCAGGCGATATCGACCGCGACCAGCGGCGAATATGGCGGCAACATGGATTATCGGCTGTTCGGCCCCGGGACCACGGTCCGTTTCCCGATAGCGGCCCCCGGCGCCCTGTTCTTTCTCGGCGACTGCCATGCCGTGCAAGGGGATGGCGAGATCGTCGGAACCGGCGTCGAGACGACGTTCGAGGTTACGGTACGGCTGACGGTGGAAAAGAAGGCCGGACTGGTCTGGCCGCGCGGAGAAACGGCCGAAGACATCTTCACCATCGGCAACGCCCGGCCCCTCGATCAGGCGCTCCAGCACGCGACCAGCGAAATGTTGAACTGGCTGGCGGCAGATTATGGCCTGGACAGGACGGCGGCCAGCCATCTGCTCGGCCAGGTGGTGCGTTACGACGTCGGCAACGTCTTCGATCCGGCCTACACGATGGCTTGCCGTGTTGCTAAGAAATGGCTGGTTCGCCGATAAACGGCCCCTTCCTCAATCGTGCCGGGACAGGAAACCGGAAACGGTCGCCAGGCAAAGCTGCTTTTCCTCGACATGCGGCATGTGGCTGGAATTTTCGAAGAGCACCCATTCGCAGCCGGGAACGCGTTCGAGATAAGGCCTTACCACCAGGGGCGTCGCCTCGTCGTATTTTCCCGAGATCAGCAGCGTCGGGGCTTCGATGCGGTCCAGCCTGTTCTCGATCGTCCAGTCCTTCATGGTGCCGATGACGTGAAATTCCGTCGGGCCGTTCATGTTGCGGTAGACGGTGTTGTCCTCGTCCATGATCGCAAAGGTCCGCGCCACCTCCGGCGGCCACGGCACCACACGGCAGACATGGCGGTCATAGAAAGCGCGCGAGGCAGCGATATATTCCGGATCGGTGAGGCTTCCCGCCAGCTCATGCTTCAGCAACGTGTCCTGCACCTCCTTCGGCAATTCCTGCCTCAGCCGGTTCGCCTCCGAAACCCAGGTGTGCATGTTGGCCGGTGAGTTGGCGATGACAAGCGCCTTCAGGCCTTGCGGTCGGCGCACCGCATGTTCGGCGCCGAGCATGCCGCCCCAGGACTGGCCGAGGAAGGCATAGTGTTGCTGGATGCCGAGATGGGAAAGCAGTGCGTCGAGCTCCTCGAGGAACAGGTCGACCGTCCAGAAATCCGGGCTCTTTTCCGGAAGTCGGGTGGAATTGCCATTGCCGAGCTGGTCGTAATGGATGACCGGTCGGCCGTCGAGGGCGGCGATATCCTTGAAGGAATCGACATAATCATGGGTGCAGCCGGGCCCGCCATGGGCGACGACGAGAGGCAGCTTGCTGCTCTCCAGCGAGCCGGTGACGCGATACCAGGTGCGATAGTCGCGAAAGGGCAAATAGGCTTCGTTGGTCGTGACTTCGCCCACGGGCGTCTCCATCTCTTGGCGTCATGAAAAAAATCATAACGCGGCGGCGACGGTGAAGGCAGCTATCACAAGTTATAGGGTGGCCAATTATGGGTCGGCCGGTCTTCGAGCAGGCGATAATGGGTGGCGCGCACCACGGCCTGGGTGCGGTTGCGGGCGCCGAGTTTCTTTGTCGCGGCGTTCAGATGCATCACGACAGTCGGTACGGAACGGTCGATGATGCGGGAAATTTCCTTGGCGGAGTAGCCTTCCGCCGAATGGCGCAGGCATTCACGTTCCCGCTCGGTCAGGCGGATCGTGCCGACGCTCTTCGCCCGCGTGTCGAAAAGCGAATAGGCGGTCTCATGGAAAACATGGGCAAGCAGGTTGAAGTCGGCGATATAGCGCAGTGCGTGCCGTTCGAAATCTTTGTTCCGGCCGAAGCGGATGCCGGTGACGGTGGCATAGTCGCCGCGTGGCATATGAACCGGAACGGTGACGCCGGTCGACATATCGCGTTCGCTCAAATAGCGCGTCACCGGCGCGGTGTCGTCGGTCATGAAACGGTTGATCAGCGTGTCGGCGTCCGGGTCATAGTTCCAGAAAAAGGGCGCAGAGGTGCGCAGCGCCACCTGCTGCACCGGATCGATACGGAAATAGCCGCGATTGAACCAGTAGTCGTGCATGTCGTCTGAAATATTCCGCAGCTTCAGCAGCGATGGTATCATGATCGCGCCGTCGAGATCGTAAGGCACCGGTGTATAATCGTAGATCAGCGCCTCGAAGCCGATCTGCTTCATCGCCTCGAAGGCCTGATCGATCCGGCCGTCCAGCGTTTCGTGCGCTGTAAACTGCCGTCTGATCGTTCCGATGTCGTCAAGAATGGGGTCGTCAAGCATGGGCAGCTCCCGGGGTTCGGCATTGCGGCCCACCCTATCACTTCTTATAGCTGGCACTGAATGCGGTTTAAGGTAAAAATTTAGCCGTGCCCAAATATTGAGCAAGCGAAATCTTCTGCCGGAGCGATCAATGTGGCGTGAAATACAGCCGGACGAACGATTTGAGATCGATGTCGATGGCTATCGCGTCGTTGCCTATAGCTTCGGGACTGGCAACGAGACGGTTTTCTGCCTGAACGGCGGGCCGGGCCTGCCCTGCGATTATCTGCGCGAAGCGCATTCCTGTCTGGTCGACAAGGGCTATCGCGTCGTCGCCTTCGATCAACTCGGCACCGGTGCCTCCGACCGGCCGGACGATCTCACGCTCTGGACGATCGGCCGTTATGTCGAGGAGACGGAGACGGTGCGCAAGGCGCTGGGGCTCGGCAAGGTCCACTTGCTCGGCCATTCCTGGGGCGGCTGGCTGGCGATCGAATATGCGCTGACCTATCCCGAAAACCTCAGGACGCTGATCCTCGAAGATACCGTCGCCGACATGCCGCATCTGATGCTGGAACTGGAACGGCTGCGCGCGGCACTCGGCCCTGAAACCGTGGCGATGATGCAGAAGCACGAGGCGCAAGGCACCTACAATCATCCGGAATATCTCGCGGCCGTCACCATCCTCAACTATCGCCACGTCTGCCGTCTGCCGGAATGGCCGGCGCCGGTGCGCCGCTCGCTCGACGATTGGAATATGGCGCCCTACGAGACGATGCAGGGACCGAACGAGTTTCTCTATGTCGGCAACCTCAAGGACTGGAACCGCATCCCCGATCTGCCGCGGCTGACGCTGCCGGTGCTCATCACGACGGGAGAGCATGACGAGTTGACGCCGGCCTGTGCGCTCAGGATGAAGCTTGCGTTGCCGAATGCCGAGCTGAAGGTATTTGCCAATGCCAGCCACATGCCGTTCTATGAGAACCCGCAGGATTATTATCCGGCGCTTCTCGATTTTCTCGCCCGGCACGAGGCAGGCTGATGCAACAGGAAGCCGACCGAACCAGACGAAGACAAAGGGGCGATCGCCGACATGCATCGCTATAAATTCGTTCTGACGCGACCGCTGCAGTTCCTGCCCGTCATCTTCGGCATCAGCGTCATCACGTTCATTCTGGTCCGGCTGATCCCCGGCGATCCCGCACGCAACATCCTCGGCACGCGCGCGACGCCGGCGGCTCTCGCCAGCATTCGCGCCCAGTACGGCCTCGACCAGCCGATGTGGCTGCAATATGTCTATTTCCTCAAGAACCTCGCCAATGGCGAGATGGGCAAGTCGATCCTCTACAAGATCGACGTGCTGAAGCTGATCGTCACCCGCATCGAGCCGACGCTCGCCCTCGTCGTCTCCAGCGTCGTGCTGTCGGTCCTGATCGCGGTGCCGATGTCGGCGATCGCCGCGCGCAATGCCGGTCGGGCGCCGGATCATGCGGTGCGCATCGTCTCGACCTTCGGCATCGGTTTTCCGCCCTTCTGGCTGGGACTGATGCTGATCATCCTCTTCAGCGTCGAACTCGGCGTGCTGCCGGTCTCGGGTTATGGTGCGACGATCGGCGAAAAGCTGTCGCATCTCGTGCTGCCGAGCCTGACGGTCGCGCTGTCGCTCTCGACCGTGCTGACGCGCAGCCTGCGGGCGGCGATGATTGAGCAGTTGAAATCGGATGTCGCGACGGCGGCGCGCGCCCGCGGCATGCCGGAGGGGATCGTCTTCTGGCGGCATGTCCTGCCGAATTCGCTGGTGCCGACCATCAACCTGCTTGCCGTCAATATTGGCTGGCTGATCGGCGGCACGGTGGTGGTCGAGAGCGTCTTTGCGCTGCCCGGCATGGGACAGCTGCTCGTCAGGGCGATCTTCTCACGCGACTACATGGTGGTCCAAGGCGTCGCCATGGTCTTTGCCTGCGCCACCGTGCTCATCAACTTCATCGCCGACATCGTCACTGTCGCCGTCGATCCGAGGGTGAAGCTATGAGCATCGAGGCGATCGCCCCCGCCTCCCCCGGCTGGCGCCGGTTCTTCGGCCGGCGGCCGATGCTTGTGCTCAGTGCCGGCCTGCTGCTGTTCTTCGTCCTGCTGGCGATCGGCGCGCCCATCGTCGCGCCTTACGACCCGATCATGCAGAATGCCGAGGTGCGCCTGCAGGCGCCTTCGCTGTTGCATCCCTTCGGCACCGACAATTTCGGCCGCGATATCCTCTCCCGCGTTATCTGGGGCGCGCGCCTCGACCTGCAGATGGCGCTGATCGGCGTCATCTTCCCCTTCCTGATCGGCACGACGGTCGGCACGATCGCCGGCTTCTTCGGCGGGATCGTCGATGCGCTGTTCATGCGTCTTGTCGATATCATCCTCGCCTTCCCCTTCCTGGTGCTGATGCTGTCGATCATCGCGATCCTCGGCCCCGGCCTCGGCAGCTTCTACATCGCCATGGCGCTGGTCGGCTGGGTCTCCTATGCGCGGCTGATCCGGGCGCAGATGCTGGTGCTGAAGGGCAGCGACTATGCCGTTGCCGCCGTCAGCCTCGGCTTCAGCCGCCCGCGCATCATGTTCCGCCACCTGCTGCCGAACGCGATCGCCGGCTCGATCGTCTTTTCGATGTCCGATGCGACGCTGGTGTTGCTCAGCGGCGCTGCCGTCAGCTATCTCGGCCTCGGCGTCCAGCCGCCGATTGCCGAATGGGGCGTCATGGTCGCGGAAGGACAGAGCTTCATTACCACCGCATGGTGGATCACGCTGTTTCCCGGCCTCTCCATCGTTTGCCTGGCCTTCGGCTTCAGCATGCTGGGTGACGCGCTCGGCGAACTGCTGGGGGTGCACGAATGAGCGGCTCCGTGCTGTCCGTCCGTGATCTCACCGTCAGGGCACATGTCGATTCCGGCCGGCGCACGCTACTCGATGCGGTGTCGCTCGACCTCGGCAAGGGCGAGATCCTCGGTCTCGTCGGCGAGAGCGGCTCGGGCAAGAGCCTGTTCTGCCGTTCCCTGGTGCGCCTGCTGCCCTCCTCGCTGCTGAAGATCGAAAGCGGTAGCGTGCTGCTCGAAGGGCGCGACCTCATGCGGATCGACGATAGCGAGATGCTGAAAGTGCGCGGCGGCGAGATCGGCATGATCTTCCAGAACCCGACCAGCCATCTTGATCCTGTCATGCGGATCGGCGACCAGATTGCCGAGGGCATCCGCTACCATCAGGGCCTCGGCACCCGCGAGGCCCGCGCCGCAGCGACGGAAATCCTGGCGCAGGTCGGCTTCCCCGATCCGAAACGCCAGTACGATAGTTATCCGCACGAATTTTCCGGTGGTATGCGGCAGCGGGCGATGATCGGCGTGGCGCTGTCCTGCAATCCGAAGATCCTGATCGCCGACGAGCCGACGACGGCGCTCGACGTGACCATCCAGGCGCAGATCCTGCGGCTGTTGATCGACATTCGCGACCGGCGCGGCCTGTCGATCATTCTGATCACCCACGATCTCGGTATCGTCGCCCAGACTTGCGACCGCATCGCCGTGCTGCGCGGCGGCAAGCTGCTCGAAGAGGGGCCGAAGCGGACGATCCTGGCGCGGCCGCAGCATCCCTATACGATCAACCTGATCAACAGCCACCCTTCCCTGCCGGGCGCGATATCAGCGCCGTTGCCCGAGCTTGCCGAAGCCAGCAACCCGGCGAGACCGTTGCTCGAAATCGACGATCTCCATGTGCGCTTCAGAGCCGGCGGCGCGCTGCTCAGGGGCAGTGCCAAGACGGTCAGCGCCGTTGCCGGCGTCAGCCTGCAGATCATGCCGGGCGAGACGGTCGGCATCGTCGGCGAATCCGGCAGCGGCAAGAGCACGCTTGCCCGCGCCGTGCTCGGTCTCACGCCGCTTTCCTCAGGTCACGTCACCTTCGACGGCGTTGAACTGGCGCTGCAGAAGAGTGCCGGCCTGGCAAAGCTCAGGCGCGAGGCGGCGATGGTCTTCCAGGACCCCTATAATGCGCTCAATCCGCGGCTGACGATCGGCCAGATGCTGGCCGAGGTGCTGAAGGTGCAGGGCAAGGTCGCCAAGGCCGATATCCCTGTTCGAATCGGCGAACTGCTCGATCTCGTCGGCCTCCAACGTGAATTCGCCGGCCGCAAACCGCGTAGCATGAGCGGCGGCCAGTGCCAGCGCGCCGGCATCGCCCGAGCCCTCGCTGTCGATCCGAAGCTGATCATCGCCGACGAATGCGTGGCGGCCCTCGACGTCACCATCCAGGCGCAGATCATCGAGCTCTTCCGCGATCTCACGGCGAAGATGAACCTCACGCTGATCTTCATTGCCCATGACCTCGCAATCGTCCGCAATCTCTGCGAACGCGTCGTCGTGATGTATCGCGGCGAGATCGTCGAGGAAGGTCGCTCCGAAGAAGTCTTCGCGCGGCCGAAACATCCCTATACGGCGGCGCTGATCGCCGCCATTCCCGACATCGATCCTGACAAGCGGCTACTGCAAGGCGCCGACGGCAAGGACGATCCGCATTCGATGCCGTTTCAATCAATCAAACGCATGCCATAACAACGAAGGGAACGAACTCATGACAAACAGGTGGAAATCAATCGGGCTTGCAGCTTTGCTCGCCGGTCTGACGCTCAGCGCAAGCTATGCCGAGGCCGCCGGTGTACTCACCATCGGCCGCCGCGAGGATTCGACGACATTCGATCCGATCAAGACTGCCCAGAACATCGACAACTGGGTGTTCTCCAACGTCTACGACGTGCTGATCCGCGTCGACAAGACAGGCACGAAACTGGAGCCGGGTCTTGCCGAAAGCTGGACCACGTCGGATGACGGGCTGACCTACACGTTCAAGATCCGCGATGCAAAATTCTCGGACGGTTCGCCGCTGACGGCGGAAGACGCGGCCTACAGCCTGCTGCGCATCCGCGATGACGCTGCCTCGCTCTGGAGCGATTCCTACAAGGTGATCGACACGGCCGTGGCGACCGACGCGCACACGCTGACGATCAAGCTCAAGAACCAGTCCGCGCCGTTCCTTTCGACGCTGGCGCTGCCGAATGCCTCGGTCATCTCCAAGAAGGGCATGGAATCACTTGGTCCCGATGCCTATGGCGAAAAGCCGATCGCATCTGGCGCCTTCACCGTCGAGGAATGGCGGCGCGGTGACCGCGTTATCCTGAAGAAGAACCCGAATTTCTGGCAGGCGGACCGGGTGAAGCTCGACGGTGTCGAGTGGATCTCGGTGCCTGACGACAATACCCGCATGCTGAACGTTCAGGCCGGCGAGCTGGATACGGCAATCTTCGTTCCCTTTTCTCGCGTCGAGGAGTTGAAGAAAGACCCGAACCTCAACGTCGATATCGACGCTTCGACCCGCGAGGATCATCTCCTGATCAACCATGCGCATGGCGATCTCGGCAAAAAGGAAGTGCGCCAGGCGCTCGATATGGCGATCGACAAGAAGGCGATCGTCGAGGCCGTCACCTTTGGCCAGGGCACAGTCGCCAACTCTTATATTCCAAAGGGTGCGCTCTATCATTACGCCGATAACCTGCAGCGCCCCTACGACCCTGAGAAGGCCAAGAAGCTGCTGGCGGATGCCGGTGTCTCCAACTTGACGCTGAACTATCTCATCCGCGCCGGCGACGAAGTGGACGAGCAGACGGCAGTGCTTGTCCAGCAACAGCTTGCCAAGGCCGGCATCACGGCGAACCTGCAGAAGGTCGATCCAAGCCAGGAATGGGATATGACGGTTGCCGGTGATTACGACATCTCGGTCAACTACTGGACGAACGACATTCTCGATCCGGACCAGAAGACGACTTTCGTTCTCGGTCACGATTCCAATAACAACTATCTGACCAACTACAAAAACGAGGAGGTGAAGGAACTGGTCGCCAAGGCCCGTCTCGAGCTCGATCCGAAGAAGCGCGAACAAATGTATGTCGATCTGCAAAAGATGGCCAAGGACGACGTCAACTGGATCGACCTCTATTACAGCCCCTATATCAACGTCTCGCGCAAGAATATCGAGAACTTCTACCAGAACCCGCTTGGCCGCTTCTTCCTGGAAGACACGGTCAAGAACTGAGTTCGGGCAGTATGTAGACGCTCCGTCGCCGTAAAGGCGGCGGAGCGTCATTTATTGCTGTGACACGTGGCTGGGGCCGCTTGCTTACTCGGCGGCGGCGAGCTTGTCCTGCGTCCTGGTGTCGAAGTCGCTGGCGTCGTGGCGCTCGTGCAACTGGCTCGATGGCTCGCCGGAGAGGCGGTTGACCATCCGGCCGCGTTGCACGGCCGGCCTGCTGTAGATGGCGTCGGCCCAGCGCAGCACGTTCTTATAGTCCTCGACCTGCAGAAACTCGGCCGCACCGTAGGCCCAGCCCTTCACCAACCCGCCATACCAGGGCCATACGGCAATATCGGCAATTGTATATTCGCTGCCTGCCAGATACTCGCTTTCGGCCAGGCGACGATCGAGCACGTCGAGCTGACGCTTCACTTCCATGGCGAAGCGGTCGATCGCATATTCGATCTTCGTCGGCGCATAGGCGTAGAAATGGCCGAAGCCGCCGCCGAGATAAGGCGCGCTTCCCATCTGCCAGAACAGCCAGGACAGGCATTCGGCCCGCGCGCTCGGCTCGGTCGGCAGGAAAGCGCCGAATTTTTCGGCGAGGTAGGTCAGGATCGCACCGGATTCGAAGACACGGATCGGCTTTGGCCCGCTGCGGTCCATCAGCGCCGGTATCTTGGAATTGGGATTGACCGCGACGAAGCCGCTGCCGAACTGATCGCCATCGCCGATCTTGATCAGCCAGGCGTCATACTCCGCACCTTCATGGCCAAGGGCCAGCAGTTCTTCGAGCATGATCGTGACCTTCTGGCCGTTCGGCGTTCCGAGCGAATAGAGCTGCAGCGGATGCCGGCCGACAGGAAGCTCCTTGTCATGCGTCGGTCCCGAGATCGGGCGGTTGATGCTGGCGAATTGGCCGCCATTCGCCTTGTTCCAGGTCCAGACCTTCGGGGGTGTATAATCGGAAGAACCGCTCATCTTTCAAACTCCTGGCATTGATCGGATAGAGCGCGACGCCGGTTGGGCCGCCGCATTTTTCCTGACATAGCAGAGGCGATGAGGTTTTGTCACAGGTGTCGGCGCGGTTTCACGCAATCGTCAGAGCCTTGGCAAAGCTGAAGAAAACAGCCGCTTCAAACATCCGCCTCGGGAAGACGCCTGCCCGTCGCGGCTGAGAACAGATGTCCGCTGGCAGACCGCAAGGCGAAGCGGATCGTGTCGCCGGGCTTTACGGCAATGCGCTCGCGAAACAGCATGTTGACGTTTTCGCCCTCGATCCGGGCCCCCTCGATCCGGGCAACGACCTGCGTCTCCGCGCCTGTTGGCTCGACGACGATGACCTTTGCCGGCGTTCCGCCCTCATCGTCGATGACGAATTGTTCCGGTCTGATGCCATAGATGAGTTCTTCGCCGGGATCTGCGGAACCAGGACGCAGCGATAGCGGCATGGCGATGCCGCTGTCGGTGCGGAAGATCGAAGGGGCGTCAGCCTGGATGCGGCCCTTGAGCAGGTTCATCGCCGGCATGCCGATGAAACCGGCGACGAAGGTGGTTGAGGGCCGATCATAGATCTCCAACGGCGTTCCGATCTGCTCGACGATGCCGTCATGCATGACGACGATGCGGTCGGCCATGGTCATCGCCTCGGTCTGGTCATGGGTGACATAAACGGTGGTGATCTTCAGCCGCTGGTGAAGCTCCTTGATCTCGGCGCGCATCGCCACGCGCAGCTTGGCGTCGAGATTGGAAAGCGGTTCGTCGAAGAGGAACACTTTCGGATCGCGTACAATCGCACGGCCCATGGCGACGCGCTGACGCTGGCCGCCGGAAAGATGGCGCGGGTGGCGGTCGAGATAAGGCTCCAGCGCCAGGATCTTTGCGGCGGACTGCACCCGGCGGCCGATCTCGTCTCTGGCCGTACCGCGCAGCTTCAGGGAAAAGCCCATATTCTCGGCCACCGTCAGATGCGGATAGAGCGCATAGCTCTGGAACACCATGGCAATGTCGCGCTCCTTCGACGGCAGGTCGTTGACCATGCGGCCGGCAATCGAAAGCCGGCCGCCCGAGATCGTCTCCAGGCCGGCGATCATGCGCAACAGCGTGGACTTGCCGCAGCCGGACGGTCCGACGAGCACGATGAATTCGCCATCCTCGATATCGACATCGACGCCGTGGATGACCGGCAGGTTGCCGTAGGACTTGCGGATGTTGTGAAGCGCAATCGACGCCATGATATTCCCTCCCCCGAGAACAGGATGACTTCAGGCCGCGCCCTCGCCTTCATGATTGACCGCCGTTCTGGTGCCGGAGGAGAACATGATCAGGGCGAAGAGCGGTTCGCTGCCGAGCGCGCGCGCCCAGTGACGAACATTGCGGGGAATCCGGATCGCGTCGCCGGCTTCGAGCCGATAGAGCGCATCGCCGAGCTTGTGCTCGCAATCGCCGGAAACGACGTAGAGGATTTCCTCGCAATCGGGGTGCGAATGCAGCTGGTTGCGCTCGCCGGGATTGATGCGGCAGGTCCCGAAGGTCATCTCGGCGCCGGGCGTGCCGTCGCCGGTGATCTTCCAGTTGAGTTCGCCCCAGGTGGTCGGCATGAATTCGCCGCCGGCTTTCCTGAAAATGACATCGGTATCGCTCAAGGCTGTCCCTCCCTTGTCAGAGATTGGTGGTGACGCCGGCATCCGTGCGTCTGTAGAATTCGAAGAGCTTCATGATCTCGTGGGCGATTTCGAGCGTGCCCCTTGATATCGGCGTGCCGGAGAGGATCGCATCCGTCAGATGCAGGATTTCGGGCACATAGCCGAGATAAAATAGGTTGTTGTTGTAGAGCTGGCCAAGCGAATGCTCCGGCTCATAGAACAGCGCCGCATTCTCGTCCGGCTGGATGAAGCTCGCGGCGCGGCCATAGGACGGCAGGTCGGCCTTGCGGAAGTAAGTAAGCCGGCTACCGTTTTCGACGATAGCGTTGGCGCCTTCGCCGATGATTTCGACCCGCTCGAAGATGCTGCTGCCGGATTGGCCGGCGGCAAGGTGCAGCGTGCCGATCGCGCCGGAGCGGAAGCGCAGGCTGGTAACGGTCGCGCCCGTCAGCGCTTCCCATTCATAACTGGCGCGTTCGATCTCGCCGCCGAGGAAGTTGAGGATCGCTCCCGGATGGTAGATGTGATCGAGGAAGCTCTGCATCTTGACGAGATCGGCACGGTCTTCTTGGCTCGGCAGGCTTTGCGGATAGCGGACATTGATCGAGGTCAGCCTGCCGAAACCCGGCGAGCCGATCAGGTCCCTCAGCTTCTCGATGGTCGGGAAGAAGGTCTTCTTGAGACCGGTCATCACCATGCGGCCGGTGGCTGCACTTGCCGCCTGCAGTCTTTCGATATCCTCAAGGCTTGCCGCCGTCGGCTTTTCCATCCAGACGTGCGCGCCCGATGCAAGTGCGTCGAGTGCGAGATCGGTCGCCTGCACCCGGCCGTCAGGATGATAGGCGGTGACGAGAAAGACCAGTTCCGGCTTTTCCTGCTCCAGCATCTCGCGATGATCGGTATAGGCTTTGCCCGCGCCAAAGAGCTTGGCGAATTTTTCAGCACGGCCGAGATCGAGATCGCAGATACCGGTAAGCTCGACCGGCGCGTAACGCAGCGCCGGATAGACATTGCGATAGGCATGGCCGCCGGCGCCGATGAAGCAGGCCTTGATGCGATGGTCGAATTCGAAATTATAGCGGATTTCCCGCTGGACGTGATGCGACATGGTTCAGCCCTTGATTGCCCCCTGCGTCAGCCCCTCGGTGAAGCGGCGCTGCATCAGGATGTAGAGGAGAATGATCGGCAGGAATGAAATGACGGTCCCGGAAAAAACCAGGCGGTAATCGGAGGCGTAGGTGCTGGCGAAACGGACGAGCCCGAGGGGCAGCGTCTGTACCTCGGGACTGATCAGCACGATCAGCGGCAGGAAGAAATCGTTCCAGGTGGAGAGCGCGCTGATGATGACAAGCGCCTGCACCGCCGGCGTCGAGATCGGCAGAAAGACCTTGGTGAGGATCTGCAGATGCGAGGCGCCGTCGATCTTGGCGGCCTCGATCAGATCGTCCGGCACGCCGATGAAGAAGCTCCGCATCAGGAATATGCCGAAGGGGATGCCGTTGCTCACCTGTACCAGCACGATTCCGGTCAGCGTGTTGACGAGATTAAGCCCGAAAAGCACCTGATAGAGCGGAATGACGATCGCCTGGACCGGCACAGTCAAGCCGAGGATGAAGGCGTAGAACAGCCATTCCCGGCCGGGAAAACGGATCTTGGCAAGCGCATAGCCGGCCGGTGCACAGGTGATCAGCGACAGGATGACGACGCCGATGAGATTGATGAGGCTGTTGCCGACGAGTTCGCCGAACCCGCCGATCTGCCACGCATCCAGATAGTTCCGCCACATCAGGTCGGCGGGCCAGGTGAAGGGATCGGCCTGGCCGATCTCGGCCTCGGTCTTGAAACTCGAAACCACCAGCCAGACGAAGGGGGCAAGGATCAGGATCAGTGCCGGGGTCAGCGCCAGCGCTACAGGCCATTCGCGATTACGGACGCTCATTGTGAAAGCCTCGCGCGCCAGCGGTTGAAGACGATGGTGATGGTGATCGCAAGCAGGCTGAGCAGGATGCAGAGCACTGCGGCAAGCCCGTGCTCCTGGGACTGGAAGGCAAGCCGATAGATGTAGGTGGTAATCAGTTCGCTCTGGTAGAACGGCCCGCCATTGGTCATGACGAAGACCGTGGCGAAGCCCTTCAGCCCATTGATCATCGCCAGCGAGACCACGAAGGTCGTCACCTCGCGAAGCCCCGGCAGCGTCACGTAGATCAGTTTCTGGAAGGCGTTGGCGCCGTCCACTTCCGCTGCGTCATAGAGCGAGCGGTCGATATTCTGCAGGCCGGCGATGAAGAGCAGCATGTAAAGGCCGAAACCCTGCCAGGAGCTTGCGACATTGACGGAAAAGAGCACCAAGGCGGGATCGGAAAGCCAGCCTTGCGTAAAGGCGCCGAGCCCGACCTGCGTCAGGGCGGTATTCAGCAGGCCAAAGAACGGATCGTAGATATTGGCCCAGATGACGCCGACCACTGCCAGCGACACCAGATGCGGCAGGAAGAAGGCGGTGCGGAAGAAGACCTGGGTGATCCGCAGCCTGCTGACGGCAAGCGCCAGCAGCAGGCCGAGCCCACCTGCCATCACCACATGATAGGCCAGCCAGAGGAAGGTATGGACGAGGCTCTTCCAGACGATCGGATCGCGTGCGGCCTTGGCATAGTTGTCGAAGCCGACGAAGCTGGCGGAAGTATTGAAGCCTGCGGAGTTGTTGAAGCTCAGCCAGAAGGTGGCGGCGATCGGCAGCAGGGTGAAGACGGCATAAAGGGCGAGCGCCGGCGCCATCAGCCACAATGCGGTGCGGGCATCGCCATTGGATGAGCCATCAGATGAGGCAGCCCTGGCCGTTCGGCGTTCGGACATACGGGCTGATATGCCGCCCGTATGTCCCGCCAAGGCAGACGCATCCCTGAGAGGAGCCACGACCTTTCCGGGCGTTTCGCGAATAACCACTACTTCGCCTCTGCCATCTTCGCCTGGATCTGCTTCATGCCGTCCTCGCCGCCGATCTGGCCGGAGATCAGGCCCTGGATGACCTGGAAGTAGGTGTCGAGCACGGTGCCGGGCAGATAGACGCTCGGATTGTAGCCGACGCCGCTGGCGGCAGTGGCGAAGATATCCTTCAGTACAGGGGTTGGCGGCTCGACGCCCGGGATTTCGCGCGGATAGATCATCGTGCTTGCCGGATCCTGCGCGCGTTTCTTCATCACCGCATCCGACAGCATGAAGTCGATCCACTTCGCCGCGAGTTCAGGCTGCCTGGAATTGACCGGCACCAGCCAGCTCCAGCCGACACCGCCGGTCGGCATCGCCGCACCCTTGATGTCGGAAGGCATGGGCGCGTAACCGGCGTTAGTGAGGTCATAGCCTGCCTTGCGGGCATTGGCGGTGAACCACGGGCCGGCAACGAACATGGCCGCGCGCTTGTTGAACCAGAGGCGTGAAGCGCCATCGAGATCGAGGCCTGCCATTTCCTTCTTGATGTAGCCCGCCTCGACCAACTTCTGCAGTCGGATGGCGCCGGCGGCGACCGAGGGATCGTCCCAGGCGATCTCGCGGCGCAGCGCCTTGCCGATCACTTCCTTGCCGCTCGCAGATTGCAGCAGATTGCCGAAGAGGTGGCCGGCGCTGCCCGTCGTGCGAGGACCGATGGCGATCGGCTGCAGGCCGGTCTCATGGATCGATTTCATCAGCGCTTCGAATTCGGTCCAGGTCGCCGGGATCGTCCAGCCGGCCTTTTCGAAAATATCCTTGTGATACCAGATGCCAAGCGCATCGAGACCGTCGGGAACCTCGTAGATCTCGCCGCCGAACTGGCCCTTCAGCTCGGTGTAGAGCCAGGGATAGATCTCATCGTTCCAGCCGCGCTTTTCATATTGCTCGGTGAGCGGCATGACCTGCTTGGCATTCCTGACGACGCTGATGCGGCCGATGCCGGAATTGGTGAGGATCACATCAGGGCCGGCATCCGACTGGATTGCCGCCTGCACCGCGCCGTTGCTGATCGTCCCGGTCGGCGGCATGAACTCGACGGTCACGCCGGGATTGGCCTTTTCGAAATCGGCCTTGATGCCGTTCCACAGCTGCGCGACCAGCGGTTCGGTGATCTGCTCCGGACCCCACATCTTCAGGGTTTCGGCATGCGCTGGCGAACTTATGGCGATCATCGCGGCCAGTGCCGTGCTGCGGGTAAGAAATTTCAGCATTGCTCCCTCCTCCCGGGCCGCTCCGCGGCCACGTTTTCCGTTGTTGAAAAGGAGACCTCCCTCTCCTTCCATCTGGCACTCTATCCGGCATTCCGGCCGGCTAACGCGCCGGATTCTCTTTCTGAAACCGTGCCATGACGGCCTGCTGTACATCGCTGATATGCGCGTGCATCAGGGCCTTGGCGCGTGGGATGTCGCGCGCCCTGAAAGCCTGCAGGATCTGATCGCGCTCCTCAGCTGCCCTTTCGGCCAGATCGCGGCTCTCATTGGCGATCGAGCGGCAGATCTGGATCTGCAGCGCGAGCCGCGCCAGCGTTTCGATCAGCGGCGCGCTTCCCGAAAGCTCGGCGATGGTCTCGTGAAATTCCTTGTCGCGAATGCCATAGGTCTCCATGTCGCCGCGGCGGAGTGCCGCCACCGCCTCATCCAGGATGCGCTCGAAGCCGGCGATATGCCGGTCGCTCATCTGCGGCACGGCAAGCTCGACGGCGAAGCATTCGAGCGTCTTGCGCAGCTCGTAGAGGTCGTCGATCTCCTTCGGCGTGAAGCTGCGCACGAAGAAGCCGCGATAAGGCTTGATCTCGATCAGCCCTTCCTTGGCGAGCGTGCCGATCGCCTCGCGAAACGGCGTGCGGCTGACCTGCAGGCGTTCCGTCAATTCCTTTTCGTCGATCGAGACGCCGCTCGGTAGCTCGCCGGAGACGATCAGGCGAACGATTTCCTCGTAGATCCGCTCGCGAAGAGTGAGGTGGCGCGGTGCGTTCATGGTCTCCATTTCCGTCTGGCTTTCGTTGATCAAGTATGCAATATACGAAAGAATATACAATATGGAAAATATAAAACTCGAGGTTTTTTCGGAAGAAAGTCGAAGATCGATCAGAAAGAGGAGGAAAACCAATGGGAAAGGTCTATATCGTCGGCACCTGCGACACCAAAGGCGCTGAACTGAACTATGCCAAAGAGGTGGTTCTTGCGGCCGGAGCCAATGCCGTGCTGGTCGATGTCGGCACGGTTGGGAAAGGCGCCGGCGCCGATATCCAGGCGCGCGAAGTCGCCGAATTTCATCCCGAGGGCGCGGCGGCCATGCTCGGGCAGACCGATCGGGGAACGGCGGTTTCGGCCATGGCCAAGGCACTGACGGCGTTTCTGAAATCGCGCAACGACATCGGCGCCGTCCTCGGCCTCGGTGGAACCGGCAATACCGCGCTTGTAACCGAGGCGATGCGGGCACTTCCCATCGGTGTGCCGAAACTGATGGTCTCGACGGTCGCCTCGGGCAATGTGGCGCCTTATGTCGGCCCGAATGATCTCACCATGATGTATTCGGTCGTCGACGTCGCGGGCTTGAATGCGATCTCGCGCAGAGTGATCGGCAATGCCGGAAATGCGGTAGCCGGCATGGCCCGCAACGCCATCACCCCCTCTAGGGATGATCGCCCGGGCATCGGCATGACTATGTTCGGCGTCACCACCTCCTGCGTCACCCAGATCCGCGAGATGCTTGGCAAGACGCATGAAATCTACGTCTTCCATGCGACTGGCGTCGGTGGCCAGTCGATGGAGAAACTTGTCGATTCCGGTCTGTTGCAGGGCGTGATCGACGTGACGACGACTGAGGTGCCCGACCTTCTCATCGGCGGCGTCTTTCCGGCGACCGAAGATCGCTTCGGCGCCATCATCCGCACGGGGCTGCCCTATATCGGCTCGGTCGGCGCCGTGGATATGGTGAATTTCGGCGCGCGGGACACCGTGCCGGCGCCCTTCCGCGACCGCAGGCTTCACGTCCACAACGCGCAGGTCACCCTGATGCGCACCACCCCGGAGGAAAATTGCAGGATCGGTGCCTTCATCGTCGAACGGCTCAACCGGATGCAGGGTCCGGTCCGCTTCCTGCTGCCGCTTCAGGGTGTTTCGGCGATCGATGCTGCCGGTCAGCCATTCCATGACCCCGAAGCCGACGCGGCGCTGTTTTCCGCCATTCGTGCCGGCTGGCGCGATGCGCCGAACAGGCGCCTCGTCGAGATAGACGCCCATATCAACAGCTTGGAATTTGCCACGGCACTGGTTACCGGCTTCCATGAGATCCATGCCTGAGGAGAGAGTTTTGACCCGCATCAACCGAGACGACATTCTGAGCAAGCTTCGCCGCAAAATCGCCGAGGGCCGGCCGATCATCGGCGGTGGCGCCGGCACTGGCCTTTCCGCCAAGAGTGAGGAAGGCGGCGGCATCGATCTGATCGTCATCTACAATTCCGGCCGTTACCGCATGGCCGGGCGCGGCTCGCTGGCCGGCCTGCTCGCCTATGGCAATGCCAACGAGATCGTCAAAGAAATGGGCCGCGAGGTCTTGCCGGTCGTGCGCCACACGCCGGTGCTTGCCGGCGTCAACGGTACCGATCCCTTCATGCTGCCTGATCACTTCCTCGACGAGCTGAAGGCAATGGGTTTTGCCGGCATCCAGAACTTTCCGACCGTCGGACTGATCGACGGAACGTTTCGCGCCAATCTCGAAGAGACAGGCATGGGTTTCGATCTGGAAATCGAAATCATCGCCCGCGCAAACGCCAAGGACATGCTGACGACGCCCTATGTCTTCGCCAGCGAGGACGCCGTTGCCATGACCAAAGCCGGCGCGGACATCGTGGTCTGTCATCTCGGCTTGACCACCGGCGGCGCGATCGGCGCTGAATCGGCGCTGACGCTCGATGGATGTGTGGAAAAGATCAACGAATGGTCGGATGCCGCAAGGGCGGTGCGCCAGGATGTCATCGTGCTCTGCCATGGCGGGCCGATCGCCATGCCTGCGGATGCGGCCTATGTGCTCGCCCGCTGCAAGGGTTGCCACGGCTTTTACGGCGCGAGTTCAATGGAGCGATTGCCGACCGAGGTTGCGATCCGGGCGCAGGTCGAACAATTCGCGACGATATAGGCATGGCCTGGATTGGGCACGAAGCCTGCTGCCGGCTCCACCGATGTGGGGCGCCGGCAGCCGCGAGCAACAGCTCGACCATCGCGATCAGTTGTCGGTTCCAGGGAGCGCCATGATCTCGTCCAACTGCCCGACGAGCACGCGGCTGCCCTCCACGTCGGTCGCCATCCTGGAGAAGACGTCCGCCATGCCGCGGAAGATGGTCGCTGCCGGATCATCTTCTCCAAGGAAATCGGCAATCTCCTGCATTTCGGCGACCCACCGATAGGCTTTCGGATACATGTCGGGTATGGATCCCGACAGCTTGCGGTCGACGTCGGGAAGGCTTTCGGAGAGTTCGGCTTTCAGGCTTTCGGCGGCACCGGAACGCGATGCGGCAAGCAGCATGGCGGTGCCAAGGCCGACAAATCCCTTGTTGATGCCGGCATAACACATCTTCAGTGCCGAGGCGGCGCCGAGCGGTCCGTCGAGCCTGCGGATTCGCAGGCCGTAATCCTCGAGCGGCCGGCTTCGCTCCGCAATATCGCCGCTGATATAGATGGTCGGACCTGATTTGCCGGTGACCGGCGGCCCGCCGATGATCGCACCGTCAAGCACCTCGACGCCGCTGCCTTCGAAGCGTGCCGCCAAAGCCTGCATGGTTTTCGGCGCGATCGCGTTGAGGTCGATGAAGGGCGGCGGCGCCTGCATCCCCGACGATATGTCCGCGACGAGTTCGGCGACCTTGATCGCCTCCGCCGGTGGAACGATCGACAGGATCAGCTCGGCCTTCGTCAGCTCCTGGCGGTCGACCGGCACCATGCCGGCTGCCTTTGCCCGCGCAATCGTCTGCTCGCTCCTGCCGTCGAGATAAGTCAGCACCGTAGCGCCGTGGTCGATCAGCCGTTTGGCGACGGCACTTCCCATCGCGCCCGATCCGATAATCGCAAAATCCGGCATGTGAACCTCAATCAATGACATCATCGGGTTAGAACTGTTGCTAATGGCCATATCGTCAACTGCGACGATTCAGCCGGAGCCCCTTCCTAAGAGCTGGCCGCTTCGTGCGCGCTGCCGTTGCGGCACTTTTTCTTGATATTCGTCAATGCCGGGACGGTCGACACCGGTATGATCGGTGCTATCATTCGCATTCGAGGATATGGATTTCAAATGTATCGGACGATCATCTGCGGCATCGGCATGGGTCCCCGCCAAACGGCCAGCCGCCTTCTGCGCCGGGCTGCCGCGCTGATGGACGAAGGCGGAAGCATCGTCGTCATGCACGTCATCGAGAATATCCCCCGCCGTCACCTGACGGAGCTTCCCGAGGAATTCGAAACGACCGCCATCGTCGACGCCGAAAGGAAACTAGCATCGCTCTGCAAGGAGCTGGGAATTCCGGCGATGATCGAGGTTCGTATCGGCGTTGCCGCCTCCCTGCTCGTCTCCGTCGCAAGGGAGAAATCGGCCGATCTCATCCTGGTTTCATCCCATGTGACGGATATTACCGACTACGTCTTCTCCTCGATCGTCGAGAAGGTCGTGCGCCACGCCGGGTGCTCGGTTCTCATCGATCGGCGACCCGATCCCGCGCTTGAAGGCTCGGCGCCTCAAGTGGAAGACGCGGCGTTGATATAGTTCCGCTGCGGATTGATGAAGTCGATCAGAGCGGCCGGCCTCCCCTCCCCGGCGGCGGCCCGACAACCTATATCATCCCCAAAGCCAACCAGCAGTATTCGCTGCCCGACCGGAGATATGTATGAGCCAGGATCCCTACGAGCTTCTGGGCGTGAAACGCGATGCGACGCAAAAGGATATTCAGAGCGCGTTCCGCAAGCTCGCCAAGAAACTTCACCCCGACCTTAACCCCGGTGACAAAAAAGCCGAGGAACAGTTCAAGCAAATTTCAACGGCCTACGAGATCTTGAGTGACGAGGAAAAACGCGGACGCTTCGACCGCGGCGAGATCGATATAACCGGCGCCGAGCGGGCGCAGCGCAATTATTACCGCGACTACGCGTCGAAGAGCGGGCCTGGCGATCCCTACCACAATAGCGCCGGCTTTGCCGATTTCAGCGATGCCGACGATATCTTCGCCAGCTTCTTTTCACGTCGTGCCGGCGGCGGCCAGACCCGTGGTCGTGGCCGTGACCGGCAATTTTCCATGGAGGTCGACTTTCTCGAGGCCGTCAACGGCACCAGGACCGAGGTCAAGATGCCGAATGGTCCGGCGCTCGACGTACAGATCCCGCCGGGAACGCGCGACGGCCAGACCTTGCGGCTGCGCGGCAAGGGCGAGCCGGGCATCGGCGGTGGGCCGGTGGGCGATGCCCTGATCGAAATCCGTGTGCGCCCGCACCGCTTCTTCACGCGCGACGGCGACGATATCCGCCTGGAACTGCCGATCTCCCTCAGTGAGGCGGTGCTTGGCGGCAAGGTTCGCGTACCGACGCCGTCGGGACCGGTCAATCTGACGCTGCCGCCTCATTCGAACACGGGCAAGGTCCTGCGTCTCAAGAGCAAAGGTGTTCCAAAACGCGGCGGCGGACACGGCGACGTCTACATCTCGCTGAAGATCGTGCTGCCCGACGCCCCGGATGAACGGCTGACGGACTTGATGAAGGAATGGGCGACGGCAAACTCTTACGATCCGAGAAAAAACATGGAGGCTTGATTATGGATGATCTCGAATTCCGTCTTTACTTGAAAATCGACATCGTCCAGCTCGACCTCTGGATCGAACAGGGTTGGTTGATCCCGGAGACATCGGGCGGCCAGAGGCAATTTCGCGACGCCGACGTCGCACGCGCCCGGCTGATCCTGGACCTCATGGGAAACATGGGTGTCAACGAAGCCGGCGTCGATATCGTCATGGAGCTGGTCGACGAATTGCACGGCCTGCGGGGAACGATGGGCAAGCTGATGACCGCCATCGGCAAGCAGGAGCGGGACGTTCAGCGCCGGGTGTTCGAGAGCCTCGAGGAGATTGACCGGTTTTAAACGATCGGCCGAATTCTCAGGTGGTGAACCAATAGCGGACGATATGAAAGAACAGCGGCGCTGCGAAGGTGATGGAGTCCAGGCGGTCAAGCACGCCGCCATGGCCCTCGATCACATAGCCCCAGTCCTTGGCATTGAGATCGCGCTTGATGGCCGAGAGCACGAAACCGCCGAAGAAACCAGCGACGACGATGACCGTGCTGATGGCAGCGGCCTGCAGCGGCGAAAACGGCGTCAGGCGATAAAGCAGCGTTCCGACGAGGATGGCCGAGGCGCCGCCTCCGACCAGCCCTTCGATCGTCTTCGACGGGCTGATGTTCGGCGAGAAGCGGTGCTTTCCGAGGAGCTTGCCCCAGACATACTGGAAAACGTCGCTGAGCTGCACGACCACAACCAGATAGACGAGAAGAAGCGCCGGCGGGGTGCCGGTCTCCAGCATAAGCAGGGCGGGAGCGTGGCTGATCGAATAGACCGTCAGCATCAATCCCCATTGAACCCTGGCGCTGCGGGCGAGGAATTCGTTGACGTCACCCGTCAAGGTCGCCACAGCCGGCAGGATCAGGAAGGCATAGACCGGGATGAAGATCGCAAACAGGCCGTACCACTCCGTTCCGAGCAGCACGTAATGCAGCGGCAGCACAACGAAGAAGGACAGGAAAAGAGCCAGATGATCGCCGCGCCGCGATGGTGTCAGCGTCCAGAATTCGCGAAGCGCCATAAAGGACAGGAATGCGAACAGGATGACCGTCGCCGTGTCGCCGAGCAGGATCGCGCCGCCGAACACCGCGACCATGATCCACCAGGAGCGGATACGGGCGTTGAGGTTTTGGACGGTGGCGACGGAGCCGGGTTCGGTCGCGCGCCGCTGAAGGGCAAAACCGATGGCCGAGGCGACGGCAAGCAGGCCGAGGATGGCGGCCAGCACGATGGAGAAAAGGCTGGTCATGCGGCATGCCCCCCATCCGCGAGCTCAATGACCGCGGCGCGGGCGCGGGCCAGGAATTCGGCCTTTTCCTCGCCTGGTTCGACGCGGAGCGGCTTGCCGAAGCGCGCGGTGCAGGTGATCGGGACGATCAGCATGCTTCCCTTCGGCAGGATGCGCTGAAGGTTGTCGAGATGGATCGGCACCAGATCGACATCCGGAAAACGGCATGCGAGGCGATAGATGCCGCTGCGGAACGGGGCGATCTCATCGGTGGCGCTTCTCGTTCCCTCAGGAAAAATCAGGATCGAACGGCCTTCTTCGAGCAGGCGCTCGAGAGGCTCCAGCGGGTTGCTGTCCGGCGGAGGCTTGCGGTCTATCAGGACGGCGCGCAGGCATTTCTCCGCGATGAAGCGGCGAAGTGCGCTCGTTCCCCAATAGTCTCGTGCGGCCACCGGATGGGTCAGCCGGCGCACCGGCCACGGCAGGGCGGCCATGACGGCGACAGTATCGACATGGCTGTTGTGATTGGCGAAATAGATGCGGCGGCGGGGATCGGGCGCGCAGCCCCGCCACTCGCTTCGGGCGCCGACCAGGATACGGACGAACAGCACGAGAAGGCGACGGATGAGCGCGATCATAGTCTCTCCAGGGAACGGGCAAGCGTTATCGTGCGTGTGATGCAGGTGACAAGGCTGCCGGCCGCGATGACCGCGCATGCCAGGATCAGCGACCAGTGGCTGCCTGATATCAGCGTCTCGACGCTCTGGGCCAGCAGGCCCGCCGTCAGTACCGCCATGCGCCGCTGCTTGGCCATGACGCCGCTGAAGTCCTGGGGAAGACCGACCGATCCTCCGAAGACCCTGATATAGGCGGTGAGTGCGGCGAGCAGCGCAGCCAACCAGCCGAGCCAGCCAAAGCCGCAGGCATAGCCAGCCGCGACGAGAAACAGGCTGTCGGCGACCCGGTCGGGGAATTCGTTGTAGATCGGCCCGCTCTTGGTTTTCTTCCCGCCTTCGATCGCGACCATTCCGTCCAGCAGATTGCAGACGAGCCGCAGTTGCACCGAGATCGCGGCGCAAACCATGGCAATCGGATGTGTTGTGAAAACGATGAGCGCTGCGCCTATACCCGCGAATACGGCCGATAAAAGCGAAATGCCGTTCGGTGTCGCGCCGCTCCGCGCCAGCCACGCGCTGAGGCCGATAGCCCAGGACGACGACCGGCTCGCGATCGGTCGCCGCGAGGCGCCCTCTTTTTCCCCCATTTCATGTCCCCTAACCCCAATGATCCTTGCATATCGTGCCGACGTCGTCACGCCAAGACATAACACCTTGTAAATCCAGCCCATCGCCTCCGCGTTTCGATGAGCCGGCGGCGAGCATGGGTCGAACAGCCTGATTTTTAAGCCTGTTTCCTGCTTGACACATTTTTGGGCGCTACTATGATTTTTGAACCAAATGGTAAAAAAGGGGAACAATCAATGACCAAAGATATCCTGATTTCACGCCGGGCAGTGATCGCGTCCGGCATTGCACTTGGGGTCAGCGGCTTTGCCCCGCTGGCAAGGGCGGCTGCGCCGTTGAAGGTTGCCGGCATTCATGCGTCGCCGGTCGAAAATGCCTGGAACTCCTGTCTGCACAAGGCCCTGCAGGACGCGGCCAAGGAAGGCGTGATCGAATATGTCTTCTCCGAAGGAGTCTCCGGCACCGATTATCCGCGCGCCATGCGCGAATATGCCGAACAGGGCAACAAGCTGATCATCGGCGAGGCCTATGCGGTGGAGAAAGAGGCCCGGCAGGTCGCGACCGACTATCCCGACACCGCTTTCGTGCTGGGTTCGAGCGGCGAGCAGGCCGGCGACAATTTCGGCGTCTTCGGCACCTGGAACCATGACGGCGCCTATCTTGCTGGCATGCTGGTGGGCAAGATGACCAAGTCGAATATCGTCGGGTCGGTGGGCGCCATTCCGATCCCCGAGGTCAACATGCTGATCAATGCGTTCGCGGCGGGCGTCAAGGCGGTCAACCCGGACGCAAAACACCTCGTCTCCTTCATCGGCACCTTCTTCGATCCGCCGAAGGCCCGCGAAGCCGGTCTTGCCCAGATCGACGCCGGCGCCGACATCCTGTTCGGCGAGCGCATCGGCACGGCCGATGCTGCCAAGGAACGCGGCATCAAGTCGGTCGGCTCGCTGATCGACTATACGCCGCGTTATCCCGATACGGTGTTCGCCAACGCCATGTGGTATTTCCGCCCGATCCTGGACGCTGCGATCGCCGATGTTGCGGCCGGAAAACCGGTCGGCAGAAACTACACGTCCTACGGCCTGATGAAGGAAGGCGGCAGCGACATCGTCTTCGTGAAGGGCGTGGCGCCTGCTGAAGCCGAGGCTGCGATGGAGGCCAAGCGGGCGGAGATCAAGGCCGGCACCTTCGAAGTTCCGAAGATGATGGACGAGCCGAAGTAATTCGGCTGATGCGTGGCGATGCGACGGATCTGGCGGCGGCGATCAGGCATGGCAAGCTGAGCGCTGCGGAGGCGATGCAGGCTTCTCTTGAGGCAGCCGTGCTGCAGGAGCCGCTCGGCGCGATCGCCTATCTTGATGCCGTCATGGGCCGAGCCTCGGCGGAGGTCCGCGACAGCGAGCGACGGAACGAGCCCGATCGCTTTTCCGCCAGGCGCTTTGCCGGCGTGCCGAGCTTGGCGAAGGATCTTGGCGGCCCTTTTGCCGGGCTGCCGGCAACGGCCGGTTCGCGGCTGTTCGAAAGAAGAGGCGGCGAAGCGGACTCCGATCTGGCTGCCCGGTTCCGCGACGCCGGCTTCTGTCTGTTCGGCCTGACGACCAGCCCGGAATTTGGCCTGTCGCTCGCCAGCGAACCGGCGATCGGACCAATCTGTCACAATCCCCTCGATCCCGCACGAACCGCGGGCGGCTCCTCCGGCGGTGCGGCGGCAGCGGTTGCCGCCGGGATCGTCGCGATCGCGCATGCCACCGATGCCGGCGGTTCGATCCGTGTGCCCGCCGCCTGCTGTGGCCTCGTCGGAATGAAGCCGACGCGCGGCGCTATCCCCGGCGGGCCATCCTTCGGCAACCACTTGGCCGGTATCGCGAGCGAACTCGCGGTCTGCCGCTCGGTTCGGGATACGGCGCTGATTTTCGACAGGCTGAGCGGCAAATCGCGAGGACCTTTTCCTGACCCCTCCCTCGTCGAGAGCGATGACGGCCGTTTGCGGATCGGCCTGCTTGCCGATACCGGGTCGGCCTATCCCACGAAGGACGATCGGCTCGCCGCCGTCGAGGCTGCGGCCCGTGTGCTGGAGAGCGACGGACATGAGGTCGTTCCACTGGCGTGGTCCGAATTCGAATGGAGCGTTGCTGCAGGCGGCCGCGCCTTCGCCGATATCGTCTCCGTCAACCTTGCGGCACTCATCGAGGCGGCGGCTCTTGATGAAAGCAGGGCCGAGTCTCTCACGCAGGCCTTCGCGGCGCGCGGACGGGCACTCTCAGCGACATCGCTCTGGAGCACGCTGTACGATGCCGTCCTGGTGAGCCGTAACCTCTGGGCACTGTACGACAGGGTCGATTGCATCCTCATGCCGATGCTATCCTCCGCGCCTCTTGCGATCGGTTCCTTTCCGTCCGATCATGCCGACACGGATCTGCATCTCGAGCGGATGACGGCATTTGCGCCGCTTGCCTGCCTCGCCAATACTTCGGGCTTTCCTGCTTTGACACTGCCTTTCGGACAGGATGAGCACGCCATGCCGCTGCCGGTGCAGATCATGGCGCCGATGGGTCACGAGCCGCGTCTCCTGTCGCTTGCCGCACGCCTGGAGGCCGAGGAGCGATGGCAGCACCGTTTTCCTGTTGCAGGACTGCCGTCATGACCGGGCCTGTGCTGGAAATTATCGGCGTCAGCAAGCGCTTCGGCGGCAATCTCGCCAATGACGATATTTCGATGACGCTTGCAAAGGGCGAGGTCGTGGCCCTGCTTGGCGAGAACGGCGCGGGCAAGACCACGCTGATGAACATCCTTTTCGGCCATTACATGCCGGATGCAGGCCGGATCCTGATCGAGGGCACGGAGGTGCCGCAGGGCAAGCCGCGTGCCGCAATCCGCGCCGGCGTCGGCATGGTGCATCAGCATTTTTCGCTGGCGCCCAATCTGACCGTTCTCGAAAATGTCATGACCGGCACGGAAAGACTGTGGTCCTGGCGCTCGGGGACGTCGGCGGCGCGGAAGAAGCTGCTCACAATTTCCGAACGTTTCGGCCTGAAGGTCGATCCGGATGCCCGTCTTGGCGACTTGTCGGTCGGCGAGCAGCAGCGCGTCGAAATCCTCAAGGCGCTCTATAACGACGCCCGCATCCTGATCCTCGACGAGCCGACGGCGGTGCTGACCAATATCGAGGCCGAGCGGCTGTTCACGACGCTGAAGGAAATGGCCCGCCAGGGCCTGTCGTTGATCTTCATCTCGCACAAGCTCGACGAGGTGATGGCAGCGGCCGACCGCATCGTGGTCTTACGCGGCGGCAAGATGGTTGCTGAACGCAAGGCATCGAAAACCAGCAAGGCTGAACTTGCCGAACTGATGGTCGGACGCCGCGTGACGCGGCCCGTGCGCGAGCCGTCGACACCGGGCGCCGTTGCCCTCGAAGCGGCCGATGTGGCGGTGCGCATCGGCGGCATCGATCGGCTGAAATCGGTCAGCTTCCGGCTGCACCAGGGAGAGATCCTCGGCATCATCGGCGTTTCCGGCAATGGCCAGGCGGCACTGGCGCACCTTCTCTCCGGCACGCTGGCGCGCAGCGCCGGCGACCTGCTGTTGTTTGGCGAAGCCATCGGCAATCTTAGTGTTTCCGATGTCGTCGACGCCGGCATCGGCCGCATTCCCGAGGACCGTAACGAGGAGGGCGTGATCGGCGAAATGGCGATCTGGGAAAACGTCGTGCTGGAGCGCATCGCATCGCCGGCCTTTTCTCGGCGTGGCCTCGTCAACCGCAAGGCGGGCATGGCTTTCGCGACCGAAATTATCGACGGATTCGATGTCCGCGGCGGCCGCCCAGCCCTCCGCACCCGGCTGCTCTCGGGCGGCAATATGCAAAAGCTCATTCTCGGCCGCAACCTGCATCGGCGGCCGCGCATCCTGATTGCCGCGCAGCCCGCGCGCGGTCTCGATGAAGGCGCCGTGGCCGCCGTGCACGCCCGCCTGCTCGAAGCCCGCCGGCAGGGTACGGCCGTGCTGCTGATCTCGGAAGACCTCGACGAGGTGATCGCGCTTGCCGATCGTATACAGGCGATCGTCGGCGGCCGCCTGTCACCGCCCGTCGAGGCCGAAGACGCCGATGCCCGCAGGCTGGGGCTGATGATGGCCGGCGAATGGCAGGAAACCCCAGAGGCCGGCCATGCGATTTGAGCGCCGCGAGCACCGTCCGCTTTACCTGCTGATCGTCACGCCAGTGATCGCGGTCATCGCAGCGCTGGCGCTGGCCGGCATCCTGATATCAATCGCCGGCGCGCCTGTTATCGATGCCTATTGGCGCATCCTGACCGGCGCCTTCGGCTCGCGGCTCTCGGCGACCGAAACGCTGACGCGGGCAACGCCGCTGATGCTGACGGGACTTGCCGCCGCCGTCGCCTTCCGGGCGCGGCTCTGGAATATCGGTGCGGAGGGCCAGTTCTATCTCGGCGCCATCGCCGTTGCGGCGGCGAGTTCGAAACTGTTCGGCAACCTTCCCGCCCCTATCCTCATTCCGCTGCTGCTGCTGGTCGGCGCCATTGCGGGCATAGTGCTGATCCTGATCCCGCTCTGGCTCAGGCTGCGCTTCTCGGTCGATGAAGTCGTCACCAGCCTGCTCTTGAACTTTATCGCCGTGCTCTTCGTCTCGATGCTGATCGACGGCATCCTCAAGGATCCGCTGGCCTTTGGCTGGCCGCAGTCGCAATCGGTCAGCGATCACGCCATGCTGCCGAAGCTGATCGCCCGCTCGCGTCTGCATATCGGCTTTGCGATTGCGATCGCACTGGCGGTTGTCGTCCATTTCGTCCAGTCGCGCACCGTGTTCGGCATGCAGTCGCGCGCTGCGGGTCTCAATCCCGGCGGGGCCGTCTTTGCCGGCGTCCCGCTCGGCAAAACGTTGGTGAAGGTCGCCTGTCTCTCCGGTGGGCTTGCGGGGTTGGCGGGAGCGATCGAGGTCATGGGGGTCAAGGGTTATGTGACGACCGACCTATCGCCCGGTTTCGGCTATGCCGGCATCGTCGTCGCCATGCTCGCCAACCTCAATCCACTCGGCGTCGTCTTCGCCGCCATTTTCACGGCCACCATGTTCGTGGGTGCGGACGGCATGAGCCGCGGCCTCGGCATCCCGACCTATATCGCCGATGTCACGGTGGCGCTGTCGCTGCTGACGATGCTGATCGCCTTGTTCTTCACCCAATACAGGATCCGGCGATGATGCAGCTGTTCGACATCATCGCTTCCGCCGGGCTCTGGGCGGCAATTCTGCGGATCGCCACGCCGCTGATTTTCGGCACGCTCGGCGCTTTGCTCTGCGAACGCGCCGGTGTGCTCAATCTCGGCATCGAAGGCATCATGACCTTCGGCGCGATGATCGGCTGGCTTTCCGTCTATCACGGCGCCGATCTCTGGACCGGCCTGCTGATTGCCGGCGTGGCCGGTGGCGTCTTCGGCCTGCTGCATGCCGGTCTGACGGTGACGCTCGGCCTCTCCCAGCATGTTTCCGGTCTCGGCGTCACGCTGTTTGCCTCCAGCTTCAGCTATTATGTTTTCCGGCTGATCGTGCCGCTTGCCAATACGCCGCCCACCATCGTGCCGTTCCAGCCGATCGCCATTCCCGGTCTCTCGACATTGCCGTTCATCGGGCCAGCCTTCTTCACGCAGACGGCGCCCACCTATCTCGCGATCATGATCGCCCTGCTGATGGCCTACATCATCTTCCGCACGCCAGTCGGGCTTGCAATCCGCATGACTGGCGAAAACCCGCATGCGGCGGAAGCCCAGGGCGTCAATCCGATGAAGGTGCGTTATGGCGCGGTCATCATGGGAAGCGCGCTGATGGGAATGGGCGGCGCTTTCCTGACACTGTCGGCCTTCAACAGCTTTTTCCCGACCATGGTGCAGGGGCGCGGCTGGATCTGCATCGCGCTCGTCGTCTTCGCCTCCTGGCGGCCGGGCCGCGCGCTGTTCGGCGCGCTGCTTTTCGCCTTCTTCGACGCCTTTCAGCTTCGGCTGCAAACCGCGCTGAGCGGGCTTTTGCCCTATCAGCTCTTTCTGATGACGCCCTATATCCTTTCCATTGCCGCCCTTGCCGTCATGGCCCGCCGCGCCCGCGTTCCGCAGGCGCTGATGCAGCCCTATCGCCGCGGCGAACGCTGAAACCGCCCACATCCAATGAGGCTCCGATGTTCGATCTGATCGTCAGAAATGCAAATCTCCCCGATGGCCGAACCGGCATTGATATCGGCATCCAGGGCGGCAAGATCATCGCTCTTGAGCGCAATCTCCCGGCGCAGGCGGCGGAAGAAATCGACGCAACCGGCCGGCTGGTCAGTCCGCCCTTTGTCGATCCGCATTTCCACATGGACGCCACCCTGTCGCTCGGGCTGCCACGCATGAACGTATCCGGCACGCTGCTCGAAGGTATCGCGCTCTGGGGAGAATTGCGGCCGATCGTGACGAAGGAGGAACTGGTCGATCGTGCGCTACGTTATTGCGATCTGGCGGTGACGCAGGGCCTGCTCTTCATCCGCAGCCATGTCGATACCAGCGATCCCAGGCTGGTGACCGTCGAGGCGCTGATCGAGGTTCGCGAAAAGGTCGCGCCCTATATCGATCTGCAGCTGGTCGCCTTCCCCCAGGACGGTTATTACCGCTCGCCGGGCGCAATCGATGCGCTCAACCGCGCCCTCGACATGGGTGTCGATATTGTCGGCGGCATTCCCCATTTCGAACGGACGATGGGCGAGGGTACGGCCTCTGTCGAGGCGCTCTGCCGCATCGCCGCCGATCGCGGCCTGCCTGTCGATATCCATTGCGACGAAACCGACGATCCGCTCTCGCGCCATATCGAGACGCTGGCTGCTGAAACCATCCGCTTCGGCTTGCAGGGGCGCGTCGCCGGCTCGCATCTGACTTCGATGCACTCGATGGACAATTATTACGTCTCCAAGCTCATACCGCTGATGGCGGAGGCCGAGATCAACGTCATCCCCAATCCGCTGATCAACATCATGCTGCAGGGCCGGCACGACACCTATCCGAAACGCCGCGGCATGACCCGCGTGCGGGAACTGATGGATGCCGGGCTCAACGTTTCCTTCGGGCACGATTGCGTCATGGACCCCTGGTATTCGATGGGGTCGGGCGACATGCTGGAGGTCGGCCATATGGCAATCCATGTCGCGCAGATGGCCGGCATCGACGACAAGAAGAGGATCTTCGACGCACTCACCGTCAATTCTGCGAAGACGATGGGGCTTGCAGGCTACGGCCTGGAAAAGGGATGCAACGCCGACCTTGTCATCCTCCAGGCGAGCGACACGCTGGAAGCGCTGCGGCTGAAGCCGAACCGACTGGCGGTGATCCGCCGCGGCAAGGTCATCGCCCGCTCGGCGCCGCGCATCGGCGAACTTTTCCTGGACGGGCGCCCTGCGCGGATCGACGGGGGCCTGGATTACGTGCCTCGTTATTGAGCGCGGCGGAGGCTTCCGGCTTACCGGAGGAGCTTCCGTCTGCGCCAAAACAAAAGGGCTGCGAAGTCGCCCAGCCCCTAACCTAAGTGTGAAAAACAAGTATCCTGTGATGCACTATTCGCTTGCGGCACGGGCATTGCGAGCGGTTTGGCTTGCTGAAGATATTTCCGGGAAGCATTCGCTTCGCCTGACCGTCGCTTTAATCGGGATTATCGCAACTGCTTGACGAATCAGCACCTGCTCGACAATTTTATCTCGGCGTGGCCTGCGCCTAACCTCCCAGACCTTCCCCAGCATGGTCTTGAACGGAGGCAAAGGGACTTTCGTCTCAGGCCGCTGTCTTGGTCCGATCGTTTCGGGCGGGTTGCTGGGGAACTGCGTCCGAGACGTGAAAGGCCTGATAATGACGCAAAACGGAAATCTCAAACGCCTTGTACGTGCTCGCACAGCCAAAACCGGCGAGTCTTACACCGCAGCTCTTCAACATATCCGCCAACTACCGGACGAGCCCGTGATTCGTTCAATACGGATCGCTGTCGCCCAGACATCGCTGTTCAACGATCCTCGTGATATTTCGGCGCTCCGTGCCAGCGCATCGGAAATGCGCCGCCTTATGGAGGAGGCGCATACGACAGGCGCTCGCCTCATACACTTCCCCGAGGGCACGACCTGTTCGCCTAACAAGCGCATCATGTCTGAGAATGGCCCTCGGGAAATTGGCCCGTCCGATTGGACTCGCTGCGAATGGAGTGTTTTGCGGGAGGAACTGGAGGCAACCAGAAAATTTGCGAGTGAACTTAAGCTATGGACGATATTCGGCTCCGTCCATCAGCTCACTTCGCCACATCGACCGCATAACAGTCTCTATGTGATATCCGATCGTGGAGAGTTGGTGACACGTTACGACGAGCGTCTGCTATCGAATACGAAGGTCTCTTTTATGTACTCGCCGGGAAAAAATCCGGTGACCTTTGAGGTGGATGGTCTCCGTTTCGGCTGCTCGATGGGCATGGAACTGCATTATCCGGAAATTTTCACAGAATATGAACGGCATGATGTCGATTGCGTACTGTTCTCCACCACAGGCGAGACGCCTTCAAAGCCTTCACTGGCTTTTGCTGCGGAGGCATTAGGACACGCTGCTAGTAATTCCTACTGGATCAGTTTTTCAGCTCATGCGCCGCAGAGCGTCACGGTCCCTTCCGGAATAGCTGCGCCTGATGGGCAATGGGCGGTACGATGCCCCACAAGTGGGGAAGCTGCGATCGCTGTTACGACCATCAGAAATGATCCAGTGTCTCCTGCAAGACCTTGGCGGCGAAACGCTCGTGCCGACCTTTACACGCCTCACCAGATAGATGGTGATCCGAGGAGTGACGGTCGCAACCTATTCTGACGAATAGGCGCAGGTCAGCGGGGTGGGTTACCCGCTGACCTGCCGCTGCACGGCAAGGACGAATTTCCTGCCTTGTCGCGGAGATCCTGACTTTCGAACGCGGCAAAAGTCGGGATTTTTGCAACACACGGGTAGCGGCACAGATTGGTGAGAAGCGGGCTGTCTTCTTCCCATTGGGTTTCGCGGGATACCCACCATTCGGTATTGCAGAAGTCGGTCGCAGATCGTCGATTTCTGCGGCTGATATTTGCGACAGAAAATCCCTGGAAAATCAGCGCTTCCGGTACTGTCGCGGAATTTGGGAATTACGCGACAGTATGATGCCGAAGCGTCGTCTAAGCATAGGCTAGGCACCAGCCGGGAGCGCGAACCCAACATCGCTCGGCCGGCACCTCATCAGTACGATACAGCCGGGTCACCCGCTTGTGCTCCCCGCTCTCGAACGCCGCCGCGAGCGCTTTTTCCGATTCCTCATCGCGCATTCCTTCGCAGGGGAAGATGGCGACCGGCGAAATCCATTGCGCGTGAAATTCCTCACCCCTACGCGTCACGAGGAACACCGCCCCGCGAAGGTGCATGTTGCTCCAATTGCTGCTGGTAAATCCAAGATCGGTCGTGAGCGGTAGGATCAGCCTTCCGCCATTATTGAGCCGATCCAGCCAGATATTCGCGGGCCGGGTTGCTCCAGCATTCACATAGATCACATCGGCTGAATCGAACGCTACGGAGCTGCCATCTCCCTGGACCACGGAAACGATCGGATAGGCAGCGAGATTTGCTTTCGCCCGCGCAGCAAGCTCCTGCTCGAACTCAATCGCCGTCACCCTGCCGGATGCGGCAACGAGGTTCGCCATGATCGCAGAATAGTAGCCGGCACCAGCGCCAACATGCACGATATGCTCGCCTGCTCGCAGGGCGGCCTGCGAAAGCAGGAAGGCATGAAGTGAAGGTTGTCCGTTGTTGATGTGGCGCTCAGGGACGATACCAACAACGTCATCCGTATAGAGGTAGACCGGGTCGGCGGTCGGGGTCGGTACATAGGCTTTTCGCATTCGGAAGATCGGCCACGGACCGAGACCAAGGAAATCTTCTCGCGGTACTTCGGCAAAGGCTGCTTCAACACGTTCATCGACAACTCTCACAGCCGCCGTGATCTGCTTCGCATAAGCTCGCCGCACGATCTTCATTTCGTCAGGTGTCATCGGCAGAACCAACTCCATTGATTCCTGTCGCGAGAGTGCCGAAACATGTGACAGATATGATCCAAGTCAATGTCGACCTGCAAAGTCCGCTCTAGACGTCCTCGCCTCCTGCCATGAACGGCCGAGATGAGGTCGGAACCGGCCGTTCAAATGTCGCAAGAATCCTAAGTTTCGCGACAAAAATCGCCACCGCAGAAAAGTCGGGGAAATTTCTGTCGCAAAAGTAATTCACGTTTTGGGTTACGGGCTGGGCGAAACCGTGGCCACTACAATCCGCCCTGGCCCGGAGCTTTACTTCTTCGAGGCCTCGTAAAGCGCTTTTGTTTCCGCGTTCATCGGGTAGAGGCCGGGCAACGGTACGCCTTCATCGATCCTGGTCATGATCCAGGCTTCCATGCGCTCCTGTTCCGGCGCTTCTGCCAGCACCGCCTCGAGCAGATCGGCCGGGATCAGCACCGCGCCGTCCTGGTCGACGACGATGATGTCGTCAGGAAAGACCGCAACGCCGCCGCAGCCGATCGGCTGCTGCCAGGCGACGAAGGTGAGGCCGGCGACCGAAGGGGGTGCTGCGACACCGCGGCACCAGACCGGCAGGTTCGTGTCGAGCACGCCGGCAAGGTCGCGTACGACACCGTCGGTGACGAGGGCTGCAACGCCTCTCTTCTGCATGCGGGCGCAGAGGATATCGCCGAAGATGCCGGCATCGGTAACACCCATCGCGTCGACGACGGCGACACAGCCTTCCGGCATCGCCTCGATCGCGGCGCGTGTCGAGATCGGCGAGGCCCAGGATGCCGGCGTCGCCAGATCTTCGCGGGCAGGCACGAAGCGCAGGGTGAAGGCCGGGCCGACGATGCGCGGCTGACCGGGCTTCAGGGGAACGGCGCCGCGGATCCAGACGTTTCGCAGGCCTTTCTTCAGAAGAACGGTCGTCAGGGTCGCCGTCGAGACGGTCTTGAGGGTTGCTATCGCTTCAGCGCTGAGGGCCATCGGTTATCGGTTCCAACTCGGTTTCTGTCAGATGCTCTGGATCATGCCGCCATCGACGCGGATCACCGATCCGGTAAGATAGGAGGCAGGCTCGCTTGCCAGGAAGGTGACGATATTGCCATATTCTTCCGGCCGGCCATAGCGGCCGAGCGGAATGCTGCCGGTGCTTTCTGCGACGACGTCATCGATGGAGCGGTTCTCGCGCTTGGCCTTCTGCTCGTCGAGGAAGGTGATGCGGCCGGTGGCGATCCGGCCGGGCAGGACGATGTTGACGGTGATGCCGTCGCGTCCGACCTCACGCGCCAGCGTTTTCGACCAGCCGACTAGCGACAGGCGCAGCGCGTTCGAAATGCCGAGATTGGGGATCGGCGCGACCACGCCCGAAGAGGTAGAGGTGACGATGCGCCCCCATTTCCGCGCCCGCATCTGAGGCAGCACACGATCGGTAATGGCGATGACCGAGAGCACCATGCTTTGGAAATACTGTTTCCACACCGTCGGATCCTGGCCGGAGACGGTGGTCGGCGGTGGGCCGCCGGTATTGTTGACGAGGATGTCGACCGGTCCGAACTGCCGTTCGATTGCAGCGACATGCGCATCGATCGAGCCGAGATCGGAAAGATCCCATTGCAGTGCCAGCGCTTTGCCGCCTTCGGATTGGACCGCAGCCACGGTCTTCTCAGCGGCGGCGAGATCGATATCCGCCGCGGCAATTCTGGCGCCTTCGCGCGCAAGCTTGGCGGCTATCGCGCTGCCCAGTCCGCCGCCGGCGCCAAGCACCAGGGCCGTCTTGTCCTTCAGGCCGAAATCCATTTCATCCGTCTCCTCGTATGGTCGGGCCATCTTTCGGGGCAATGGATCGTAAATAAAATATCGCTTTTGCTTCGTTCAGGAGATAGAAAAACTATCGATGGACACACGTTTTCTCGAAACCTTCATTGTCGTTGCCGAGCGGCACTCGCTGGCGGAGGCCGCCCAGCGGCTAAACCTCACGCCTGCCGCTGTCGCCCAGCGTATCCGCGCATTGGAGGCCGAGCTCGGGGTGCGACTGCTGGTGCGCTCCGGCCGCGTGATGCGGCCGACGGAGGCGGGTTTTGCCATTCTCGAACGCTGTAGGGATCTGGTGCGCGATACACGCGACCTGAAGGCCATGGCCGGCACCGCGACGCTTTCGGGTGAGATGCGGATCGGGGCGATCAATACGGCGCTGACCGGTCTCGTTCCCGGCATTCTCCACCGCCTTGCGCAGGACTATCCGCTGATCGAAATCTTCCTCAAGCCGGGCGCGTCGATGGATCTCTATGCCGAGGTTCTGAACGGCACGCTGGACGCCGCCTTCATTATCGAGCCGCGATTTCCGATGCAGAAGACGCTGACCTTCAACAAGCTGCGCCAGGAACCCCTGGTGCTGATCGCGCCGCGGGACTGCGAAGGCGCCGATCCGCTCGAACTGCTGCAGACCCTGCCCTTCATCCGCTACGACCGCAACCAGTGGGGTGGCCACATCGCCGACGAATATCTGCGCGAGATCGGCATCCGCCCGGTCGAGCGTTATGAGCTCGACGCGCTGGAGGCGATAGCGGTGATGGTAGACCGCGGTCTCGGGATCTCGATCGTGCCGGATTGGGCGCCGCCCTGGCCGGCGGGATTAGATATCGTCAAGCTGCCCCTGCCCCGCTCGTCCGCTGTGCGCACGGTCGGTATCGTCGTGACGCGATCCTCGCCACGGGCAAATCTCGTCGCCGCGCTTCTGGAAACCAGCCGCGCGGCGATGGGAGCCTGATCAATTTCAGGCGATCTTCTGGCGGACCGGCAGCTTCCAGCCGGGCCGGACGAAATGGCAGGTATAGCCATTCGGAATCCGCTCCAGATAATCCTGGTGTTCGGGTTCGGCTTCCCAGAAATCGCTAACCGGCACGACTTCGGTGACGACCTTGCCGGGCCACAGGCCTGATGCATCGACATCGGCGATCGTATCCCTGGCGACGCGCTCCTGCTCAGGGGTGACGTAGAAGATTGCCGAGCGGTAGCTCGAGCCAACATCATTACCCTGGCGGTTGCGCGTGCTCGGGTCGTGGATCTGGAAGAAGAATTCGAGGATTTCCCGATAGCTGATCCTTGCGGGGTCGAAGATGATCTCGATCGCCTCGGCATGGGTTCCGTGGTTGCGGTAGGTGGCATTCGGCACATCGCCGCCGCTATAGCCGACGCGGGTCGAAATCACGCCCTTGTATCGGCGGATGAGGTCCTGCATGCCCCAGAAGCAACCACCGGCGAGGACTGCACGTTCTTCGGTCATTGGATATCTCCTTTTCCGCAAGAGATAGTGTCTCCTGCCGCCGATTTCCACACGGCGCAATTAGCACAGCTGTGCAATTTCCCTGCCGAGACGCCCGATCCTGTCATGTCGATGTTACGCGCCGGCGCTAGCAAGGCCTTGGACAATCCTGCGGAGGCTGAGCCTCGACACCAGATGGAGACGGGTTATGAATAGACGCGAATTTCTGATCACATCGTCGGCTGCAGCCGGTCTGCTGGCTCTTCCACGTTTCGCATCGGCTGCGGCCGGCACGATCGACCTCTACAGCGGTTCGGATGCCAACATCGTCGACCTCTGGAACAACGTCATCCGCCCGGCTTTTGAAAAGGCGCATCCGGGTGTTGCCCTGAAGGTGACCGATGCCGGCGACAATAATGGACTGCGCGCCATCGCCGACCGTGCGCTCGCGGCGCTGAAGACAAAGACCGATCCGCAGGCCGACCTGTTCGAGCAGTTCGATCCGCGCCTGCCGTCCGGCGGCATCGATGCCGGGCTCTGGGTCAAGTTCTCCGCCGAGAACATCGAAGGCTACGACCATATCAACCCGCTTGCCTTCGATACCCCCTACTCCCTTCCCTATCGCGGTTCGCAGGTGCTTCTCGCCTACGATACGACCAAGCTCGATCCGAAGGATGCGCCGAAGAGCTGGGATCAGCTCACCGCCTGGATCAAGGCCAATCCGGGCCAGTTCATCTACAATCGTCCCGACAAGGGCGGTTCGGGCGGAAACTTCGTCCGCCGCGCGATCCATGAGGCCAATGGCCGCGATCCGAAGAAGTTCAAGGTGGACAATTTCAGCGCCGACTTCGCCACCGAGGCGCTGACGCCGGCCTGGAAGATCCTCAACGACCTTGCCCCGGCGCTCTATGACAAGGGCGCCTATACGGCCGGCAACACCCAGTCGATCCAGCTGCTGGCCCAGGGCGTCGTCACCATGGTGCCGGTCTGGTCGGACCAGGTGCTGCAGGCGATCTCCCAGGGTGTGCTGCCTGATACGACCGGCCTCGTGCAGCTTAGCGATCTTGCCCTTTGCGGCGGCTTCTCCAGCATCACCGTCTTCTCGAACGGCGCCAACAAGGATGCGGCGCTGAAGCTTGCCGCATTCATGCTGACGAAGGAGATGCAGGAAGCGATCATCACGGAGATCGGTGGCTTCCCCGCCATCTCCTGGGATCACATCTCCGACGATTTCCGCAAGAAATATGCTGACGTCATTCCGTCGACCATCCCGACCTTCCCGAGCGGCGATTGGGAAAAGGCGATCGCCGACGGCTGGTACCGCAATGTCGCGCCGAGCATCAGCCGCACCTGATGTCCACTGACACTGCGCCGGCGGTTCTGCGCCGTCCCCGGTCCATCAACAGGGGGAGTTCCATCGGGCTCCTCCTCGTTGCCCTGCCGGTCCTCCTGCTCGCATGGCTGATCGTCTTTCCGATCTTTTCGGCGGTCGTCGGCACGATCTTCGTCCGAGGTCCTGACGGCGCGACGGAATTCTCGCTTGCCTCCTATCGCTTCTTCTTCACCGATGGCTACAGCCTCGGCAATTTGTGGCTGACGCTCTGGACCACCGCCGTCTGCGGCATTCTGCTTTTGGCGATCGGCCTTCCGATCGCGCTTTACCTCCGGTTCTCGCAAGGACGCCTTGCCGCCTATGTGCAAGCTCTTGCGATCTTCCCGATGTTCGTGCCGTCGATCATCCTTGCCTATGCGCTGATCAGGACCATCGGGCCGAACGGCACCGTCGACCTGTTGCTGAACGCTGTCAGCCTGCCGAAGCTGCGTACGCCCTATCTGACGCCGTGGGGACCGGTCATCGGCCTCGTCTGGGACAATCTTCCCCTGACGGTGCTGATGCTGACGGCCGGGCTTTCCTCCGTTTCGAACAGTGCTATCGAGGCCGCTCGCGATGTCGGCGCAGGGCCGCTCCGGGTGTTCATCTCGATCATCCTGCCGCGCATGGGCAATTCCCTGCTGGTCACCGCGTCCTTCGCCGTGCTCGGCATCTTCTCCGCCTTCACCCTGCCCTATGTGCTGGGCTCGGCATCGCCGGAGATGATGGGGCCGTTCATGCAGCGCACCTTCGCCGACATGAACGACCCGCTGAACGCCATGACCCAGGCCGTCATCACCTTCGGCTTCTGCCTGGTCTTTGGCATCTTCTATATCAGGTCGATCGCCCGCAACCGCGAGGCCCAGCCATGAGCGCCGGTAGATCGGGCACGGATCTTCGCTTCGACTGGATCGGCTTGCTCTTCGCCTGCCTGCTGACGCTGTTCATCGCGCTGCCGCTGATCGTCGTCGGAACATGGGCCTTCACCGAGGTCTGGCGTTATCCATCGGTGATCCCGCAGCAGTTCGGCCTGCGTTTCTGGGGCCAGACGCTGGCGCGTCCGGATGTCTGGGACGCTCTCTTCCTCAGCCTGCGGCTGACGACGACAGTCACCATTCTTTCCGCCGTGATCTGCCTTCCCGCGGCTTACGCCTTCGCGCGCATGCGCTTTCCCGGCAGGAACATCCTGTTCCTGTCGTTCCTTGCATCGCATGCCTTCCCGAAATTCGGCCTGCTCGTCGCCATTGCCGGCATCTTTTTGCAGCTCGGCCTGATCAGCACCTTCTGGGGCGTCGTGCTGATCCAGCTTGTCGGCACGCTGATGCTGATGATCTGGATCCCGGTCGCAGCCTTCCAGAATGTCGACCGGCGCATGGAAGAGGCGGCGCGCGATGCGGGTGCCACGCCGCTGCGCGTCTTCTGGTCGATCACTCTGCCGCAGGCCGGACCCACGATCGCCGCCGCACTGCTTTTGACCTTCGTCGGCACCTTCTACGAGACCGAAGGTGCCTGGCTGATCGGCGCGCCTCAGATCCGCACCATGCCGGTGCTGATGATCAGCTTCATCAACAACCAGATCGTCGTGCAATACGGCGCCGTACTGTCAGTCATGCTGTGGGTGCCGTCCTTCATCGCGCTGATGTTTGCCCGCCGCGTGATCGGCACCGGCGCATTCGCACGAGGCTTCGGCGCATGAGGCGCGTACCAGTTCAAGGAAGGGTTTGAGAATGGCACATCTGGCGATCGAGGGTGTTTCGAAGCTGTTCGGGACCACCTTTGCCGTTCGCGACTTCTCGCTCGAAGTCGGCGACGGCGAGCTGGTCTGCCTGCTCGGCCCGTCCGGTTCCGGCAAGTCGACGCTTCTCCGGATGATCGGCGGCTTCGAGCGCCCGAGCGGCGGAACGATCCGCATCGACGCGAAGGATGTGACGACGCTGCCGCCCGAGCGACGCCCGACCGGCATGGTGTTCCAGAGCCATGCGCTCTGGACGCACATGGATGTCTTCAACAACATCGCCTTCGGCCTGAAGCTCCGCCGGCTGCCGAAAGCAGAAGTCCGCCAGCGTGTCGAGGATGCTTTGGCCTTGGTCGGTCTCGCCGATTACGGACGGCGGATGACGACTCAGCTCTCCGGCGGTCAGCAGCAGCGCGTTGCGCTTGCCCGCTCGCTGGTGCTCGAGCCGAAGATCCTTCTGCTCGACGAGCCCTTCGCCAGCCTTGACCAGCACTTACGCGAAAGGCTGCGGGAGGAAGTGCGCGATATCCAGCAGCGCCTCGGCATCACCACGCTCTTCGTCACCCATGGCCAGGACGAGGCTTTAGCGCTCGCCGACCGCATCGTCGTCATGCGCGACGGGTGTACCGAACAGATTGCGCCGCCGAGCACCATCTACCGGCAGCCGCAGACGGCCTTCGTCGCCGGTTTCATCGGCTCGATGAATTTTGTCCAGAGTCAGACCAGAAACGGCGTCTGCGAACATCCGCTCTTCCCGCTTGCGGTTCCTGTCGAGGATGGGCCGGTGACGCTGGCCGCCCGCCCGGAAGCGCTGACCATCCGTCCCTCGGATCGGGTCGACGCCGCGACAGTCCATCGCACCGTCGATTTCGGCACCCACAAGATGGTCGATGTCGATCTTGCCGACGGCACCCGCCTGAAAGCGATGGTGGCGCCGGACGATCGGATCCGGGCCGGGATGAGGGTCGAACCGAGTTTCGCAGGCTTTTTCGTCTTCCGCGACAACGAGCTCGTCCATCAGTCGACGCCGGCAAAGGGCGATACCGAGGTCGAGCTGTTGCCAGTCTAGGCAGCCGGCTTCTATCGGGCGCGCCCGTTCACGCCTTACTCTGGAAGCCTTCGAGCAACCAGGGATGCAGCGCCTTGCTGGCGGCCAGGATATCGCTCTTTCCGACAACCTTAGCGCCGGAAAAACGGGTGACGATGCCGCCCGCCTCTTCGACCAGCAGCGCCGAGGCGCCGAAATCATGGATCGCGAGCCCGTCTTCGAAGAATCCGTCCAGCCGGCCGCAGGCGACATAGGCGATCGACAGTGCCGCCGAGCCGAGGCGGCGCACACCCGCCGTATTGGCCATCAGGCGTTTGATCGCATCGAAATAGACCTCTTCCGGAACCGCCTTGACCTGGCCGGGGATCGGCAGCCCGGCGCCGACGAGCACGTTCTCGATGTCGCCGACATTGGCGCAGCGGATGCGTTCGCCGTTCAGATAGGCGCCGCCGCCGATCTCGGCGCTGAACAGCTCGTCCTGCATGGCGTCATAGACGACGCCCATGACGAGCCTGCCGCTTTCGACGATCGAGATCGTCATGCCGAAATGCGGAATGCCCCAGGCGTAATTGGTCGTGCCGTCGATCGGGTCGATGTAGATAACAGGCGTTTCCGGACCCGCCGTGCGATTGCCGACGGCTTCCTCGCCCTGGATGGCATAGTCCGGGAAGGCCTTCGTCATCTCGTCGACGATGATCCGCTCGACGGCGACATCGATTTCGGTCTGATAATCGCGCGGCGCCTTGGCGAGCATTTCTGCTGACGTTCTTCGCCGCAGGGAGCCGCGGGCAGTTTCGCCCGCCTTCAATACCGTTTCGGCAAGCACGACGAGGCGGGACGAGGCGGTCGGGGAAAGACGCGCGGAAATCGGGGAAGATGTCATGAGAAAAGTCCGGATGCTGCTGATGACGGAGTGAATCGCGAGGAGCCCATCCCTTCGCAGAGGCCAATGATGGTTTTATGAAGCGCGCCCATGCCGAGCGGATTATCTCAGGATCGCTTCAAGCTCGGAAATGGTCGGAAATGCCTTTCTTGTTCCATGTCTTGAGACGGTGATGGCTGCGGCTGCAACTGCGTGTTCGATGGCTAGCCTGTCCAGGCGCTGCCCGCGCAGCGCGCAGGATGCAAGTGCTGCGGCCATGAAGGTATCGCCTGCGCCCGTTGTATCCACAACCTCGCAGACCTGGGCGGGCACTTCGATGCTATCGTGCCGGTTCACGAGCGTCGCGCCGTCACCGCCCAGCGTCAGGACGATTTCGCGCGGCCCGCGGCTCAGCAGATATTCGGCAGCATCCCTGCCTGTTGTCCCGGTCAGGGTCTGCGCCTCGCCTTTGTTGAGAAAGGCGATGTCGATCAGATCCCAGAGATCGGAGAAATAGGCGCGCACCGGCGAGGGATTGAAGGCGGTGACCATGCCGATCGCTCTTGCATGTTCGAGGATGTCGCGGGTCGTCTGGTCGGACAGATTGCCCTGCAGCATCATGAAATCGCCGCGACCGGCCGTCGACAGGATCCGCCTGACATCGGACAGGGACAGGCTCTGCGCCGATTCCGTCGTCGTGACGATGGCATTCTCGCCGCCCGGCAGCCGGAAGATGATCGAGACGTCGCTCGATGCATCTTCCATTTCGATCAACTCGCTCCGAAGCGGCTCGTCCGCGAGGTAATGGCGTATCGTATCGGCCCTCGCATCCTTGCCGACAGGCGCCACCAGCGTTGTCGGAACGCCGCAGCGGGCCATGACGACCGCCTGGTTCGTGCCCTTGCCGCCGAGATCGCTGCCCCCGGCTTTGCCCAGGATGGAGGCACCGATGAGGGGAAGTTCGGAAACGGCGATGGTTTCGTCGATGGCGACGTTACCGATTATGTAGGCGCGCATGCATCCGCTTTCGCAAGGTGAGGCTAAAGGTAAGGCGCATCGTGAAAATTGATCTCGAGCTGCATCGCCCGGCCGAAGATCGCGCTGAGCCGCGCCTTTTCATCCTCTTCCAGCGTTTCTCCTGTCATGTCGAGTTCATTCTTCAGCCATTGCGCCTGGGCGGCGAAATTCGGATCGACATGCAGGTCGACCCATTCTTTCAAGAGGGGATCGCTGATTGGGCAACTGGCCGCTTCCTTCGACCAGGTCCAATACATCCACTCGGCCGCAAACATCGCCGCGACCGTATCGAGGAAGCCGCCCTGGCGGGCGATCTCCAACATGCCGGCGCGAAAGGCCTCGACCTCGGCGATGCCGGTGTCGAAGGATGAGGGATCGATGCCGCGGCTGGCGAAGGTACGCTCGAAATAGGCGATCTGCTCGTTGGCAAGCGCGTCGAGAACCGTGATCAGCCAGCGCTTCTGTGGCATCGTCCCGGCGGTCGCCGCCGCATAGGCAAAGATCGAGATAGCGCTGTCGACGAAGGCGCCTTCATAGACGAGATAACGCTCGAAAGCCTCCTTGCTCAGCCTGTCGTTCTTGACGTCCTCGACGAAGCGGTGACTCAGCATCGTCCGGAAGACGGCGTTGTTCTCGCGCAGGATGCGGTCTGAAAGGCTTTCTGCCGCCATGCTCAACCCTCCAGCCCTGGTTCGGCGGCAGCCCGGAAGGCGCGCACCCGCTCTATGTCGACCGGGTTCCACCAGACGCCGCCGTGCTTCAACGAAGACGCAACGATGACGCCATTGGTGCGGCTCAGAATATCGACGATATTGTCCTTGTTGACGCCGGAACCGACGAGCAGTGGCAGATGCGTCGCCGCGCCGATTTCCTCGATCTCTTCCATCGTTGCCGAATTGCCGGTCCGTTGGCCGGTGGCGATGACGCCGTCGGCATCGAAGAAGGCAAGGTCGCGGGTCAGCTCCTGGATCGAGCGGTCGGCGACGATAGCGTGGCTGCCATGCTTGACGTGGCTGTCGGCAAAGACCTTGATGTGCTCGGCCCTCAGCAGCGAGCGATAGCGCATGGCTTCGGCGGCCCTGCCCTCCATGAAACCTTCATTGGCGACATAGGCATTGGCCCATTGATTGACGCGGATGAATTTGGCGCCGCCGGCGATGGCGATGGCGAAGGCCGGGATCGGCGCGTTGGCAAGCACGTTGACGCCAAGCGGAATGCCGGCCGCGCGCGCGATCCGGTCGGTGACGACAGACATGAAGCCGGTCGTCTCGGGGCCGATATCCTCGGGCTTCGAAAACGGCACGTCGCCGTGATTTTCGATGATCAGGCCATGCAGGCCGCCTTCCACGCAAGCTTCGGCGTCGCGCATGCAGGCGTCGTAGATCGCATCCGTCGCAGCCCCCTGGTAGCGCGGCGCGCCCGGAAAGGCCGGGCAATGGATCATGCCGATCAGAACCTTGTCCCTGCCGAAAATATCCCTGATGGCGTTGGACGGCCTGTCCGAAATTTCCTGCATGTCATTCCCTTTCCAATTCCTGCCGCGCGCTGAAATCACGCCTGCTTTTCGGTGAGCCAGCCGAGGATGTTCTTCCAGAGCCGGCCGTAGCCTTCCCATTCGCAGAAAGCGGGCGAGAGCCAGTGCGGGCCGATATCCGACGTCCAGGCTGCCGTCCGCCCAGTGCCGTGCGTGCCGACGACGAGCAGCGGATGGCCGCCCTGATCCTCCGGCAGGCGCGCGAGGATCTCGACATCGGCACGGTCTCGCACTTCGACCTCGTTGACGCCAAGAAGCACCGGCCAGGCGCCTTCAAGGCCCCGCATCGTCGGATGATCAGGCTTCACTACTTCGGCGACGGTGCCCTCGGGGATCTCGACGCGGTCGTCATAAGGCAGGCACGTGACGGGCAGCGTGTCTTCGACAGGGGTGCGCCGCCAGCGCGCCTTGCCGTCGATGCCCTGGAAGGAGAAATAGCCGCCGACCATCAGCAGACCGCCGCCCTTCTCCACCCAGGCCTTCAGGAGCTTCAAACGGTTCGGCACGGTGCGCGAATGCAGCCACACATCCGGCGGCAGCAGCAGCGAGTTGGCGCCGATATCGGAGAGGATGATGGCGTCATAGGCATCGAGCCCCGCCATATCGAATGGGAATTTCTCCACCGCCTCATGCGCCGGCATATAGGTGAGTTCGAAGGCGCTGCCGGCGAGCGCCTTGACCAGCGGTTCGGCGCCGAGATGGAAGGTGACGCTGCCGAACTGGTCGAAGCCTTTGTAATGCGTGGCCGAGCTGACCCAGCTCTCGCCGACAAGGAGGATTTTCTTGGTCATGGTCTGCGTTTACCTGTGATCGATTGAATGGATAGAGCTAGGCTCTGGCGTCAAAGACGCGTCGGGGATTGCCGCGCATCATCTCGTCGAGAACCGTCCTGTCGAGGCCGTGCCGTTCCAGACGAGGCAAGAAGTGGCGAAGGATGTAGGCGTAGCCGTTGCCGCCGTAATGCGTCAGCATCATCTTCAGAAAGACGTCGTGCGACAGGAGAATCCGGTCGAGATAGCCGGCCTCGACGAGACGAACGATCGCGCGCGCTGCCTCCTCGTCGCTCGGGCACTGCACCTGCTGGTCGGCATAGAAGAAATCCATGCCGATCATGTCATATTCGATGAAGGCGCCACGCTCCGCCAGCTCGCTCTGATAGGCGATGTCGTCATGAGACGGGTTCATGTGGCAAAGCACGGTGTGGCGGAGATCCGCCCCCTCTTGCGCCACCACGTCGAGCACGCGGTGGCCGAGACGGAACCAGCCCGGCAGATGCACCATCAGCGGAAGTCCGGTCAGCACCTGCGCGCGGGCCGCGCCGCGCAGCGACTTCTCCTCCTCGGCGGTGAAATCCGAGGAGACGCCGATCTCGCCGATCAGGCCGATCCTGACGCCGGTGCCGTCGACGCCTTCCCTCGCCTCGCGGACGATTTCGCCCGCGATGTCATCGACGCTCATCGCGGCGACGCCTTTCGGATGTGAGGAGCCCAGGTAATAACCCGCCCCCATCACGATGTTGAGACCGGATGCTTTCGAGATGCGCTGGAGCGCCAGCGGATCACGGCCGATGCCCTTGCAGGTCGGCTCCACCACCGTGCGGCCGCCTTCTGCTGCGAAATCCTTGAGCTCGGAGATCGCCAGATGTTCGTCGTCGAGGGTGATATTGTGCTTGTTGACGAAGGGGTCCTGCCTGAGTTCACCGAGGATCTCCATGCAGACGAAGCTTTCGGCGAGATATTGCCGTTCCGGCGTCTTCGGCGCGTGCCACCAGCAGCGGCAGTCGTTGAGGATATGCTCGTGCATCAGCGTCACGCCGAGTGCATCCGCCGAAACGGGGCCGGTAACGGTCATCAGCTTGCCGGAGCGGACATGCGCTTCGGACAGGCTTTCTGCTGTCTGTTCGCTCATCGCTTCATCCTTTCCTGCCCAGCCGGAAATGGAAATTGGCCGTGAAGATGCGCGTGTTCAGCCAGATGGCGACGAGGATGATGGCGCCGGTGACGATCTGGGTGAAGAACGGCGATATATGCATCAGGATCAGGCCGTTGCCGATGACGGCGATGGTCAGCGTGCCGAGCACGGTGCCGAGGATGGTGCCGCGTCCGCCCATCAGCGACGTTCCGCCGAGCACGACGGCGGCGATTACCTGCAGCTCGAAGCCGACCGCGGCATTGGACGAACCGGAGCCGAGGCGAGCGGCGATCAGCAGGCCGGCGACGGCGCAGGCGATGCCGGAGATGATATAGACCGAGGCGATGATCCATTTGGCGGGCATGCCGACACGCCGGGCCGCCTCTGCATTGGAGCCGACCGCCACGACCTGGCGGCCATATTTGGTCGCGGTGATGACGACGTAACCGAGAATGGCGATGACGACGGCAATGACCGCCGGGATCGGGAAGCTGAGGATTTCGCCCCGGCCGAGCGCGAAGAAGCCCGGCGCATCCTTGATCGGAATGGAATAGCCCTGGGTCAGATAGAGCGCCAGACCGCGCAGGATCGAGAGGCCGGCAAGTGTGACGATGAAGGCCGGGATGCCTTGATAGGCGGTAAACCAGCCCTGGACCAGCCCCATGAAGCCGCCGAGCACGAGCATGCCGATGACGACCGACGGCCAGGGAACGCCCATCGCCATGACGATTGCCGCCACCGCATTGACGAGGGCGACCTGCGAGCCGACGGAGAGATCGATGCCGCCGGTGATGATGACGAAGGTCATGGCGATGGCGACAATCAGAATGGGGGCCGCTTGCCTGATGATGTTCAGGATGTTGCCGAGCGTGAAGAAGGTTTCGCTGCCGATCGAAAAGAAGATCATGCAGGCCAGGAAGAAAATGGCGATCGACAGGACCTGTGCGTGTTCGCCGAAGAAATCGGCGACGCGCGAGCCGTGGCCGCGTTCCGTATAAGCCGTCATTGTCTGGCTCCTTCACCGACGATCAGCCTGACGAGATCCTCGAGGTTGGTGCTGCCGATCTGCCGTTCGGCCACCTTCGTGCCCTCGTACATCACCGCGATACGGTCGCAGACCCGGAAGAGATCCTGCAGCCGGTGGGTAATGAGGATCACCGAGACCCCGTTTGCCTTGACGCGGTTGATCAGGGCCAGAACCGCTTCGACCTCGGCGACGGCAAGCGCCGATGTCGGCTCGTCCATGATCAGCACCTTGGGCTTGAAGGAGGCGGCGCGTGCAATGGCGATCGCCTGACGCTGCCCGCCGGAGAGCTGGGCGACCTTGCCGGTCAGCCTCGGGATGCGGATCTCAAGCGAATCCAGCATCTTGCGGGCTTCCGTCAGCATCGTCCTGGTGTCGAGAAACGGCCCGCGGCTGAGTTCGCGGCCGAGGAAGAGATTGCCGACGACATCGATATGATCGCAGAGGCTGAGATCCTGGAAGACCATTTCGATGTTCCGCCCACGCGCATCCGCGGGACCGGAGAAGCGGACCTCCTCACCTTCCATGGTGATCGTGCCGGCATCGGGAATGTAGGTTCCCGAGATGATCTTCGTCAGAGTCGATTTGCCGGCGGCGTTATCGCCGACGAGGCCCAGGCATTCGCCGGGGAAGATGTCGAGATCGACGCCGCGCAGGGCCTGGTGCGAGCCGAAAGACTTGCGGATGCCGCGCAGCGAGATGCGCGGGTCGGATCGGGTGCTGCCGGATGTTCCGGTTCCGGAGGGTGCGAGCCCTCCGGAACCGGCGGCAGCGATGTCACGCTGTCCACTTTCGATCATTTGAAGACGGCCCGGTATGGCTCGACATTCTCCTTGGTCACGATGGTGATCGGCACCGAGATCGTCTTGGTGACGGCTTCGCCGGCCGAGGCCTTGACGAGCGCGTCGACGGCGGCACCACCCATTGCGGCCGGGTCCTGCTGGACGACGGCGACGACGAAGCCGGCATCGATGCCGGCAATGGCTTCGGCGGTCAGATCCCAGCCGAACACCTTGATCTTGTCCTGCTTGCCCTGGCTCTGGACGGCGGCGATCGCCCCCATCAGGGCCGGCTCGCCGGTGGCGTAGATCGCGGTGAGGTCAGGATTGGCGGTGATCAGGTTTTCAGCTGCCGCAAGGGCGTTGTCCTGGATGTTCTGCCCGTCGACGACGCCGGCCATTTCAATGCCGTCGACGCCCTTGAGGGTCTTCTCGAAGCCGTCCTGGCGGATGTTCTGGATGAACGAGTTCAGCGCGCCGACGACGCCGAGCTTGGCCTTGCCGCCCATGTTCGCCTTGACGTAGTCGAGGAAGTATTTGCCCATGTCGGCGCCGGCCGCGGCATTGTCCACGCCGATCTGCGCCTTCTGCGGACCATCCGGCAGAATGGCGTCAATGGCGACGACCGGAATGCCGGCATCGGCCGCCTGCTTGACGGCCGGCATGATGCCGTTGACGTCGATCGCCACGACGGCAAGGCCGGAGACCTTTTCCTGGACGTAGGTTTCGATCGCGCTGTTCTGCGCGGTCGTTTCGTTGTTGGCGTTGAAGATTACCAGCTTGACGCCGGCGGCATCGGCCGCCTTCTGGGCGCCCTCATTCATCTGATTGAAGAAAAGCGCCTGCTGGTTGATCTGCACCAGTGCGACGGTCTTCTTTTCCTGCGCCTGAGCGCCAGTGAGGCCGATGAAGGTCAATGCCGTAAATCCGGCGGCTGCGATCATCGTTCGTCTTGTCAAATTCCGTGTCATGTTCTCATCCTCTTTTGGTTTTTTGACGTTGCTGATTATTATTTCGCAGGCGGCGCAACGGAGTTCCGCACCACGATTTCGACAGGCAGGAGTTCTTCCGAGGCGGATGGTTTCCACTCGTGCCAATTGGTTTCCAGAAGCAGCTCCAGCGACCGCCTTCCGATCTGACGCACCGGCTGGCGGATGGCCGTCAGCGGCGGCGCAAAGAGATGAAGCGGACCGACATCGTCGAAGCCGATGACCGAGATGTCAGCAGGGATCGAGACGCCCTGGCTTCTGAAGACCTCGACGAGCCCGATGGCGATCTCGTCGGAGCTGGCAAAGATCGCCGTCGCCTTTCGGTCTCCGGAGAGATAGTCGAGCGCCGCCGCACGGCCGTATTCGATCGTATATTCGCCGGCATAACGATCGGCCCGGGCCTCGCCACCATGCCGCTCCCTGAGCGCCTTCAGCAGGCCGTCATAACGCCTGCGGGCGCTGATCATGCGCTCGTCGCCGCCGATGAAGAGGACGTGGCGATGGCCTTGTTCGGCCAGGTGCTGGCCGGCGAGATAACCGCCCTGCTCATTGTCGCAGAACAGCTTCGGCGCCTTCGAATCGGGAATGTCCTCGTCGACGATGATGACCTTGCCGCTGCCGTTGATCAGCGCGGCAAGCGCGCCGTCGTCGGGGTGGTTGGTGACGAAGATCAGGCCGTCGACGTGATTGCGCTCGATCAACTGCAGATATTCGATCTCGCGCCCCGGCCGGTTGAGGGTGGCGTGCAATGAGACCGCGAGCTTCTTTTCATCGGCCGCCTGCTCAACGGCGGCGACAAGGGTCGCGAAGAAAGGATTGGCGATATCGGGTACGACGAGGCCGATCGTGTCCGAACGCCCCCTGCTCAGCCGGCGCGCATGCGGGTTCGGCCGGTAGTTCAGCGTCTTGATCGCATCCTCGATGCGCTTCTTGGTCTGAAAGGGAAGATCGAGGCTGCCGTTGACGAAACGCGACACGGTGGTGACCGACACGCCGGCAGCCGCCGCAACATCCTTCAAGCTTGGTGTCGTTCCCTTGGCCATTGACCAGACCTATTGTAAAGCGGTTTAGTAAAGCGCTTTACAAGACAATATCGATTGCTCGCCGTTGTCAACAGCGTTGATCGTGTGGGATCTGTTTTTCTTGCGATCCGATCGAGCTCGACTGGACAGGCCCTCAGGCGATCGTCGGGTCGAGCTTGTCGCGCAGCCAGTCGCCGGTGATACTTTCGAGATCCGGCTCGACGGCGTCACCGGGTTCGATTTTATGACAATTCCAAGCCGAGGGCTGCTGCCTTTATATGAGGTGATCCGTCGATGCGTCGAAGAGATGGACCTGGCCCGGATCGACCGAAAGTCCGATCATGTCTCCGGCCTTGACCCTGTCGCGGCGCGTCTCGACGATCGTCAGCTCCGGCTGGGTCTCCGCGACGATGAAGGTCGACGAGCCGGTCGATTCGACGAAGGCGATCGGCACGTCGAAGCTGCCATGCCCAGGCTCGACGACGCCGATATGTTCCGGCCGGATGCCGGCGATGAGCTTACGCCCGGGTTCGATGGCGCGTGATATCGCAAGCGTCTGTTTCACCGCGCCGAAATCCAGGATCAGGCTCTTTCCGTCTTCCGCGGCAATCGCGGGGATGAAATTCATGGCCGGCGAACCGATGAAACCGGCAACGAACCGGTTCGCCGGCCGGTCGTAGAGGTCCAGCGGCGCGCCCTGCTGTTCGATGACGCCGTCGCGCATCACCACCACATGGTCGGCCATCGTCATCGCTTCGACCTGGTCGTGCGTGACGTAGACGAAGGTTGCGTGCAGTCGGTCGTGCAGCGACCGGATTTCCTTGCGCATGTGGACGCGCAGCGCAGCATCGAGGTTGGACAGCGGCTCGTCGAACAGGAAGGCCTTGGGGTGGCGGATGATGGCGCGGCTCATGGCGACGCGCTGGCGCTGACCGCCGGAAAGCTCGCGCGGATAGCGCTTCAGGAGATGGGAAAGACCTGTCGTCGCCGCCACGTCCTCGGCGGCCTTCTTGGCCTCGGCCTTGGCGATGCCGCGGATGCGCAGGCTGTAGGTCAGGTTCTCCTCGACCGTCATATGCGGATAGAGCGCATAGGACTGGAACACCATGGCGACGTCGCGCTTGCGCGGCGGCACGCCGTTCATCAGCTCGCCGGCAATCCTGAGATCGCCCGACGAAATGCTTTCGAGGCCGGCAAGCGAGCGCAGCAGCGTGGACTTGCCGCAGCCCGACGGGCCGACGAGCGCAACGAAAGTGCCCTTGGCGATCGAGAGGTCGATATTCTTCAGGGCGTGGAAGGCGCCGTAATATTTGTTGACGCCTCTGAGCTCGATCTGTGTGGTCATTTGAGGGCTCCAGAGGTGAGGCCGGATACGATGCGGCGCTGCAAGAGAACGAAGATGGCGAGGATCGGCGTCACATACATCGTGGCGTAGGCCATGATATTGTTCCACTCGTTGGTGTTCGGCCCCATGAAGGAATTGAGGCCGACGCTTGCCGGCTGAAGCTCGGCCGCCTGGATCATCGACTTCGAATAGACGAATTCGCCGAAGGCCTGCATGAAGATCAGGATGGCGCTGACCAGGATGCCGTTGCGGGCGAGCGGCAGCACGATGTTGAAGAAGGCGCCGACGCGCGAATTGCCGTCGACGAGTGCCGCCTCCTCCAGCTCCTGGGGAACGCTCATGAAGGTGGCGCGCACCAGGATGACGAAGAAAGGCATGCTCTTTGCCGCGACCGCGATGATGACGGCAAGGCGCGGAGTGGAAAGCAGGCCGATCTGCGAGAAGCCGACGAAGATCGGCGTGATCATCAGCGAGGCCGGCAGGACCTGCAGCATCAGGATCAGGAACAGGCCGATATCCACCCAGACGTTGCGGTACCTGGCAAGCACATAGGCGCAGCCGACGCCGAGCAGGGTGATCAGCGCCACGGAACCAAGAGCGATGACCAGTGAGTTCCAGAGGTAGCGGCCCATGTCGCGGCTTTCCCAGACCGCGGCATAGGTGCCCCATTGCGGCGAGGTCGGCCAGAAGCTCGGCGGCGTCGCGAACATCTCCGAGCCGCTTTTCAGCGCGGTGATGTACATCCAGTAGAGCGGGAACAGATAGATCGCCGCCATGACGATCGATATCGCGAGCATCAGCCGGTCGCGGTTCGTCGTATTCATCCGCGCACCTCGTGGCGTGTGGACCGGACATAGACGACGGACGCAAACATGACGAAGACGATCATGATGACGGAGATCGTCGCGCCCTTGGCGAAGTCGTATTGGCGGAAGGAGAGATCCCAGGCCCAGTATTGCGTGACGTTCGACGAATTGTTCGGCCCGCCCGATGTAATCGCGGCGAAAAGATCGAACTGCTGCAGCGTGAAGATCAGGCCGAGCGCGATGATCGCGCCGATGGTCGAGCGCATCATCGGCAGCGTGATCGTCCAGAAGCGCTGCCAGACATTGGCGCCGTCGAGTTCGGCCGCCTCAAAGAGGTCGGCAGGAATGCCGGCAAGACCGACGGAAAGCAGGATCATGTTGAACGAGGTTCCGAGCCAGACATTGGCGATGATGACGGCATAGAGCGAATAATGCGGGTCCGAGCGCCAGAAGATGTTGCCGGAGATGATGCCGCTTTCCTTGAGAATGAAATTCAACACGCCGAAATCGCCGGAGAGAATCCAGTTCCAGATGGCGCCGACGACGAGACCGGGCATCACCCAGGAGACCAGGAACAGGCCGCGCATCCATGAGGCGCCGGGAAAATTGACCCAGAAGAACAGCGCCAGGCCGAAGCCGATCAGGAACTGGCCGGCGATGGAGCCAACAACGAAGATGACGGTGTTGTAGAGGATCGGCAGCGTTTCCGGCTGCGCGAAGAGGTCGGTATAATTCTTGAAGCCGACGAAGGGACGCGAGAAGGTCCCGAGGCTGAACATGTCGACCTCCTGGAAACTCATCACGACATTGTAGATCAGCGGCAGCCCCGCCATCAGGAACAGAAAACCGAGCGGGAAAGCGACCAGTACGATATCGAAACCGCGGCCGTCCCTGACGCTCATCAGGATCCTCTTCATGGGTCCTCCGATACTCCGAACGGGGCCGCCTGGCGCATGATGCGAAAGACGGCCCCTGCCGGGAGGAAATGGTTGAGTTATCCCTTCTCCCGCAAAGGGAAGAAGAGGAACAAGTGGTGCCCCCGGCCCTTCGCTTTGGGCATCTTCTCCCCGCTGGGGAGAAGAGGGAGTAAGAGCCTGGCTCGACGCTAGCTAGCCAAGCACAGCCTTGATCTTATCCGCAGCCTGGTCGAGCGCGTCTTTCGGGCTCATCTGGCCGGTCAGTGCTGCCTGAATAGCGTCCTGGATCGCCTTGGAGATCTTCGGCCATTGCGGATGCGGGCCGCGCGGCTTGGCGTATTTCAGCTGTTCGAGGAAGACCTTGAGGGCGGCATCCTTCAGCGGCTGGCCGGTCTCGGGGATCGAGATGTCGGAACGGGCCGGAAGCTGGCCGAAATTCTTGAACATCTTGTCGTCTTGCGAGGCGAAAAATTCGAGCGCCTTGAAGGCTTCGGCCGGATGTTTGCTGGTGGCGAAGATCGCCCAGTTGAAGTCACCCATGGCCGAGGAGCGTTCAGCGCCTTCCTTCGGAACCGGAAGCAATGTGACGCCCCAGTCGAACTTCGCTTCCTGGCTCATGCGGTCGAGTTCCCAGGGACCCGAGATCGCCATTGCCGCATTGCCGGAGTTGAAGGTGCCGGTCGAATCCCACTGGCCGCGCGTCAGCGTGTCGGGGGAAGCGAGCTTCTCGTCAATGATCGTCTTCCAGACCTCAAGCGCCTTCACCGCGCCGTCGGCATTGATATTTTCATAGCTGCCGCCACCCATCTGAGCCCAGGGAAGGAACTGGAAGGTGCCTTCCTCGTTGGCCTTGGCCGAGAAGGCGAGACCGTAGACGTTCTTGGCGGGGTCGGTCAGCTTGCGCGCATCCTCGACGAGCTCGTCCCAGGTCTGCGGTGGCTTGTTCGGATCGAGGCCCTTCGCCTTGAACATGTCCTTGTTGTAGTAGAGCGCGATCGTGTTCGTCGCCTTCGGCACGCCAAAATACTTGCCATCCCACTCCACGGATTTCAGCGGTCCGGGGAAATAGTTTGCTGGCTTGATGACCGTCGACTTGGAGATCATATCGGTGAGGTCGAGGAAGGCGCCGCGCGACGAGAACAGCGCATGCTCCGGATTGTCGACGGCGATGATGTCGGGCGCCTGGCCGGTCGCATAGGCGCGCATGGCCTCCGTGACGACGTCGTCGAACTGGATCAGCCGGTATTCGATCTTGATGCCGTTGTTCAGGGCGTCGAACTCCTTGACGAGGTTCGGCGCCGGCTGGATGTCCCTGTCCAGCGACCAGAGCGTCAGCGTAACGTCTTCGGCCCTGGCCGAAAGGCCGGTGAGCGAGACGCCTGCAAGCGCCAGAGCGCCCAGAATTGCATATTTGCGGATAGCCATGGTTCTCCTCCTTTGTGGTTATCCCCGTTTCCGGCAATTCCTCCTTGCCGGAAACGATATCATCAGATGGGATCGACGACGAATTCGCCGCCCCGGGCATGCTTGAGGTGGTTCAGCGCATAGACCTGGCCGGTCATTTCAAGCGCGTCGCGATAGACCGGGTCGTGCCAGCCTTCGATGTCGATCGAGCCGGACCAGCCGGCAAGGCGCAGCTCGGAAATGATGTCGGTCCAGTTGCTGTCGCCGAAGCCAGGCGTGCGCATGAAGACGAACTTCTCCTTGCCGAAGATGCCGTGTTCTTTGATGACCTCCCAGCGGATGGTCGCGTCCTTGCCGTGGACGTGGAAGAACTTGTGCGCCCATTTGCGGATCTGCGGCAAAGGGTCGATCAGATAGACCATCTGATGGCACGGTTCCCACTCCAGCCCGATATTGTCGTCCGGCGTCTCGTTGAAGATCAGTTCCCAGGCATCGGGATTGTGGGCGATGTTCCAGTCGCCGCTTGCCCAGTTGCCGTCCATGGCGCAATTCTCGAAGGCGATCTTGACGCCCTTGTCGGCGGCACGCTTGGCAAGCTCGCTCCAGATCTGCTTGTAGCGAGGCAGGCTGTCGGTCAGCGGCCTGCCACGGATGCGGCCGGTGAAGCCGGCAACGCAGGTGGCGCCGAAGTGATGGGCATTGTCGATGCAATCCTTCCAGCCCTGCAGCGTCTCGAGGTCGATCGCGCTCTCTTCCAGCGGATTGCCGAACATGCCGAGCGTCGAGATGGTGATGTCGCGGTCGCCGATCGCATCGAGGCAGCGCTTGCCGAGTTCGGCAAGGTTCTGCCCCTTGGTCGTCTGCCAGAAGAAGGGTTCGAAGCTTTCGAAGCCCATGCCGGCGATCTCGCCGATGCGGGTGGCGGCATCGCCCTTGTTGCCGCTGACCATGGTGCCGATACGAATGGATTTTGCAGGGTTGCTCACGTCACGTCATCCTATGCTGAAATTTCGACGCGCCTGCCCGTCTTGGCGCTTTCGATCGCGCCGAAGACCATGGCAAGGCTTCTGATATTGTCGGAATTGACCGTCTCGGGCCGTTTGCCGGTGCCGATCGCCGCGATGAAGTCGGCGATGACGCTGGCGTGACCATGGGTTTCCTCGTCGTGTTCTGGACCGGGAACGTTTACGGCAACAGAGCCACGTAGAAGGCCGGGCTCTTCGCCTGCGATGGTCGCCTTGAAATTCTCTTCGCCATCCCAGGCGAGCATTCCCCTCGAGCCGACGAGGCGCCACTGGCTTTCCCAGCTGGTGCGCTCGCCCTCGGCGCACCAGGAGCCGCGATAGGTGAAGACGATGTCGTCGGAAAATTCGAAGATGGCGTTGGCCGAGGCGCCGTGCCGATACCACGAACCCTTCGGATTGCGCTCGACGCAATAGACGGCAAGCGGCTTCCTGTCGGCGACGTAGCGCGCTGCATCGAAAGTGTGGATCGCCATGTCGAGAAGCAGGACGTTGTCCATCTCTTCGCGGAAGCCGCCGAAATGCGGCGCCAGGAAGAAGTCGCAATGGATGCCGGTGAGTTCGCCGATCGCGCCGCTTTCGACGAAGCGGCGAAGGCGCCTGACGCCTGATATGAAGCGGCGGTTCTGGATGACGGCGTGGATGCGGCCGGTCTCGGCGGCAAGATCGACCAGCGCGGCGCCCTCGGCAAGCGAGGCCGCCATCGGCTTTTCGCTGAGCACATGGCAGCCGGCCTTCAGTGCGGTGGAAACGACGTCGTAGCGCGCGGCCGGAATGACGATGTCGAAGACCAGGTCGGCCTTTGTGCCCGCGATGACGTCGGAAAGGTCCGAACCGATGACGGCGCCTTCAAGGCCGAACTCCGCGGCAAGCTTTTCCGCCGTCTCCCGGTTCAGGTCGACGAGGCCGACGATGATGATGGAGTCGGCCAGCAGCGGGTTGGAAGCGATGGCGCGCAACCAACCTTTGGACATAGCTCCGCACCCGCACAGAATGGCACTGAATTTCACGATTTCCTCCAAGGGAACGGTGTCAACTCTCCTCGTGACACGCACTCCGTAAACGTTTACGACTGTAGGCGAAAACATTTTGCGGTGTCAATAGACGGCAAATGGGAAATTACGGGCCTCAGATCCGGACGGATCTGAATTAAAGAAATGGAGCATGATGTCGTCCGAAAACCGCGCACACTTTTGGGCATCATTCTCCGGGGAAAATCGTCAGCGATGAAAGGGATTCGCCAGCTTGCCGAACACTTGAATATTTCGATCGGCACGGTCTCCCGCGCGCTGAACGGCAAGCTTGATGTCAATCAGGAAACCCGCCGGCGGGTGTTGGCGGCGGCCGAGGAACTCGGCTATGTCGCCAACCAGTCTGGGCGGAGCCTGAGGCAGGGGCAGACGAAGGTCATCGGGTTGATGATCGAATCCAGCAAGGAGACGGTCGAGAACGCCGACAACTTCTTCCTCGGCGTCACCAGCGGCCTGCAGAGCGTTTTTGCCCGCCACAAGCTCGACCTCATCATGTTGCCCTGCCCGAGCGACGAGGATCCGCACGAATATCTGAAGCGGATGGTGGCGCGGCGCATCGTCGATGCGATGATCATCTCGGACACGCAGCGCCTCGACCGGCGCATCGACTTTCTGTCACGGGCAAAGATTCCCTTCGTCGCGCTCGGCCGCAGTCTTTCGGCCAGCAATTTCCCCTGGATCGATCTCGATTTCGAGGGCGTGGCGGACCACGCCGTCGAGCGGCTGATCGCGCTGGGCCACCGCCGGATCGCGATCACCGCGCCGTCGAGCGAGGCCAACCTCGGCTATCTCTTTATCGACAGCTATCGCCGGGCGCTCGAGCGGCACGATATTGCCTTCGACCCGTCACTCGTCATCCGCGTCAAGTCTAGCGAACAGGGCGGCTATCAGGCGGCCCATGAGCTGCTGCTGCTCGAAGAGCGGCCGACGGCGGTGATCCTGATCTACGAGCTGATGGCGATCGGCCTTTACCGCCGCCTGATGGAATCGGGCGTCATGCCCGGCCGCGACCTTGCGGTGATCGGCTTCCGCGATGCACCGCGCGCACGGTTCCTGCAGCCGTCGCTGAGCTGCTTCCGCATCTCGCTCTACGATCTCGGCGTCGCGCTCGGCTCGATGCTTCTCGCCACCATGCCGGTCTATCGAGATTTCTATCCGGGAGGCGAGCGCAACATCATCTGGCCGCTCGAACTGATGCCGGGCGAAAGCGATGCATTCGATGTGGGGGCCATGGTCTGAGACCGGCAGGTTGGGTATATTCCCTCTTGATGTAGAGTGGATGGTTTCGATGAAAATGTCCTTCATGACCGGCGCAGCCTTCAACCGGAATCCGAGCAAGGCGAAGAAGGAAGCGAGCGAGCGGCCGCTGGTGATCACTGATCGCGGCGAAGCGGCCTATGTCCTTGTCAGCTATGCGGAATTTCAGGTGAACTGGACGCCGAAGACGCTGTTTGAGGCATTGCGCGATCCCTCCGCTGATGAAAGGGAATTCGAACCCGCGCGGCTGGGCTTTGACAACAGGACCGTCGAATTCTGACGGTTACGCCATCGTATTGCCGCGCGGGGATTGCCCGTAGCGTCTTAGGCACTGGCGGCGAAAAACCGGTTCTCCGGCCGCGGCAATCCGAGATGTTCGCGCAGCGTCGTGCCCTCGTATTCGCTGCGGAACAGGCCGCGGCGCTGCAGCTCGGGAACCAGCCGTTCGGTGACGTCGGTGAGACCTTGCGGCAGATAGGGGAAAACGATGTTGAAACCGTCCGAGCCTTCCTCGTCAAGCCAGCGCTCCATCTCGTCGGCGATGCTAGCCGGCGTGCCGACGAAGGCAAGGCCGGCATAGCCGCCATAACGCTGCGCCAGCTGGCGCACCGTCAGATTTTCCTCCGCCGCAAGCTTCAGCACCTGTGCCCGGCCGGTCTTGCTGGCATTGGTGTCGGGAATATCTGATGGTAGCGGTGCGTCGGGATCGAAGCCCGAAGCGTCATGGCCGAGCGCGATCGAAAGCGAAGCGATGGCGCTGTCGTAATGCACCAGGCTGTCGAGCGTGGCGCGTTTGGCACGCGCCTCCTCGATGCTGTCGCCGACGATGACGAAGGCGGCGGGCAGGATCTTCAGGTGGTCGCGGTTGCGGCCGATGGCTTCCATGCGACCTTTGATATCGGCATAGAGCGCCCTGCCGGCGGCCAGATCGCGCGGCGAACAGAAGACCATCTCGGCGGTCTCCGCGGCAAGCTGGCGGCCGGGGTCCGACTGGCCGGCCTGGACGATGACGGGCCAGCCCTGCGGCGGCCGGGCGATATTGAGCGGCCCGCGCACGCTGAGTTCCTCGCCCTTGTGGCCGAGCACATGCATCTTTTCCGGATCGAAGAACAGGCCGCTTTCCCGGTCGCGGATGAAGGCATCGTCGGCGAAACTATCCCAGAGCCCGGTTACCACATCGTAGAATTCCCGGGCGCGATGATAACGTTCGCCATGCTCCACATGTTCGTCAAGGCCGAAATTGAGCGCGGCGTCGGGGTTGGACGTCGTGACGATGTTCCAGCCGGCGCGGCCGCCGCTGATATGGTCGAGCGAGGCGAAACGCCGGGCGATATGATAGGGCTCGTCGAAAGTGGTGGAGGCAGTGGCGACGAGGCCGATGCGCTCCGTCACCGCCGCCAGCGCGGAGAGCAGCGTGAAGGGCTCGAAGGAGGTCACGGTGTGGCTGCGCCTGAGCGCTTCGACCGGCATGTTGAGCACGGCAAGGTGATCGGCCATGAAGAAGGCGTCGAATTTCGCCCGTTCCAGCGCCTGCGCGAAGGACTTCAGATGGGCGAAATTGAAATTGGCGTCGGGATAGGAACCGGGATAGCGCCAGGCGCCGGTATGCAGACTGACGGGACGCATGAAGGCGCCGAGGCGCAACTGCCGTGGGGTCATGACTTTCCTCATGGATCGGGCAAGGCGGCTGCCTGCCCCGTATTGGGCGTTCTGTCTGGAGCCGCTGCGGCGACGCATCGGATATCGGTTACGTAGGAGGTCGCCGAAATCAAATCGAGACCGGCTGCGGTAATTTCCGGCAGGAATTTCTTTGCTTCTCGGGTCGCATATCGCGCGAACGCGGCACGCCTTGCTCAGGCGAATGCGCACAGGGCAGAAAAATATCTCGTCCGGCCAGCGCATTCGAATTTAATATCTGTCGCAATGATCTTTTCGCTTCGAATATAGTCCGGCGAATTGTTCACCGATCAGGAGGGGTCATGACCGTACCATCTATCTCCAGGCGCACGCTGATGAAGGGCACTGCTCTGCTGCTGGCCTCGACGGCGCTCGCCCGGCAGGCGCTCGCGCAGACGGCGCAGACCACCCCGGGCGGCGGCCGGCTGATCGTTGCGGCCGATTCCGAGCCGAAGAACCTCAACCCTGCCATCGTCGCCTCGAACGGCGTCTTCTTCGTCGCCAGCAAAGTGATCGAGCCGCTGGCCGAAGCGTCGTTCGACGGCAAGGACGGGCTTTCACCGCGCCTCGCCACCTCCTGGGAGGGCTCGAATGACGGCCTCTCGGTCACCTTCAAACTGCGCGACGGCGTCACCTGGCACGACGCCAAGCCGTTCACCTCGGTCGATGTCGCCTTCTCGGCGCTCAACATCTGGAAGCCGTTGCAGAATCTCGGCCGCCTGGTCTTCGCCAATCTCGAAGCCGTCGATACCCCTGACGATTTCACCGCCATTTTCCGTTTCTCCAAGCCGACGCCGTTCCAGCTGATCCGCAACGCGCTGCCCGTGGTGACCAGCGTCGTCGCCAAGCACATTTTCGACGGTACCGATATCGCCACCAACTCGGCCAACAACACGCTGATCGGCACCGGTCCGTTCAAGTTCGCCGAACACAAGCCCGGCGAATATTACCGGCTGACGCGCAATGAGAATTACTGGGACAAGGAGCAGCCTAAACTCGACGAGATCGTCTTCCGCGTGCTGCCCGATCGCGAAGCAGCGGGTTCGGCGCTCGAAGCCGAGGAAATCCAGCTTGCCGCCTTCTCGGCTGTGCCGCTGGCCGATCTCGACCGTATCTCCAAGGTCGCCGGTATCAAAGTGATCTCGAAGGGCTACGAGGCTTTGACCTATCAGCTCGTCGTCGAGATCAATCATCGCCGCAAGGAGCTTGCCGACCTCAGGGTGCGGCAGGCGATCGCGCAGGCGATCGACAAGAAATTCGTGGTCGACACCATCTTCCTCGGTTATGCGGCCGCCTCGACCGGCCCGGTGCCGAAGAATGCGCCGGAGTTCTATACACCCGATGTCGCGACCTATGCGTTCGACCCTGCGGCCGCCAACGACCTTCTCGACAAGGCAGGATACAAGCAAGGGCCTGACGGCAACCGCTTTACACTGAAACTGCGCCCGGCGCCCTATTTCAACGAGACCCGGCAGTTCGGCGATTACCTTCGCCAGGCGCTCGCCGTGATCGGCATCAATGCGGTGATCGTCAATGCCGATGCGGCCGCGCACCAGAAGGCTGTTTATACCGACCACGACTTCGATCTCGCCATCGGCCCGCCGGTCTTCCGCGGTGATCCGGCGATCTCCACCACCATTCTCGTCCAGTCCGGGACGCCAGCCGGCGTGCCCTTCTCCAATCAGGGCGGCTACGTCAATCCGGAGCTCGACAAGATCATCAAGCAGGCCTCGGAGACTGTCGACACGGCGGCGCGCACCGATCTGTACCGCAAGTTCCAGCAGCTCGTCGTCGCCGATCTGCCGCTGATCAACGTCGCGGAATGGGGTTTCATCACCGTCGCGCGCGATACCGTGCTCAACGTCGCGGACAATCCGCGTTGGGCTGTCTCGAACTGGGGCGATACGGCGCTACAATCGTGATAGGATCGGCGGCAATTTTCTTCCAGAGGCCCTGTCCGGCGTGAGACGTGCAATCATCCTCCTGAGGCGCAGGGCGATCAGCAGCATTCCGGTGCTGCTGATCGTGGTGATCTTCACCTTTTTCCTGCTTGAATCCGCCTCGGGCGATGCCGTCGACGCCTATCTCGGCTCGATCGGCGGCGGCGATGCCGCACTTAGGCAGTCGCTGCGCGAGAGCTACGGCATCGACCAATCGATGTTCGCACGCCTCTGGCTCTATCTTTCCTCGCTCGCACACTTCGATCTCGGCTGGTCGGTCGCCTTCGGCCGGCCGGTCGGGGCGCTCATTGCCGAACGCCTGCCCAATACGCTGCTGCTGATGGGCAGTGCGACGGCGCTGTCCTTCGGCCTCGGCTCAGCGCTCGGCGTCCTTGCCGGAGCGCGGCCGGGCGGTCTGCGGGATCGGCTGCTGTCGATCGGCTCGCTGATCGTCTATGCCATTCCGAGCTTCTGGCTCGGCCTGGTGCTGAGCATCGCCTTTTCGGTGAAGCTGCGCTGGTTTCCGATCGCCGGCGTCGAGACGATCGCTTCCGGCAAGACAGGATTTTCGCGCGCGCTCGATATCGCCGATCATCTCGTTCTGCCGGTCGGCGCGCTGGCGCTGATCTATCTCGCCTTGTTCCTGCGGGTGATGCGCAGCGGCATGGCCGAGGCCTGGAAGCTCGATTTCGTGCTCTTTGCCCGGGCCAAGGGTCTGTCGCGGAGTCGGATCGTGCTGCGCCATGTCGCGCGCAACGCGCTGCTGCCGCTCGTCACCATGCTCGGGCTGCAATCGGCGGCCATGCTCGGCGGCAGCGTGGTGATCGAGAGCATCTTTGCAATCCCGGGCTTCGGGCGGCTGGCGCAGGAGGCGGTCAACGGCCGTGACGCGCCGTTGTTGATGGGCATCATCGTCACCAGCGCCGTCCTGGTCATCTCGGTCAATTTCGTCGTCGATCTCGTCTATGCCGCACTCGACCCGCGCATCGGCGCATCGGAGGGCGGCGCATGAGCTGGCTGCGGCGGCTGCTGCGCACGCCGGAAGGTGCCGCAGGATTTGCGATCCTTCTCGTCCTGCTTTCGGCCGGGCTGCTCGCTCCCGTTATTTCGCCGGGCGATCCGCTGAAAATTGCCGGCCGCGCACTGCTGGCGCCGTTCGCCGATCCCGGCTTTCCGCTCGGCACCGACCGTCTCGGCCGCGACGTGCTGGCGGGCCTGCTCTATGGTGCCAGAACCTCGCTTGCCGTCGGCCTGGCAGCGGCGTTTGCGGCCATGGTGCTTGGGCTCTGCGTCGGCCTTGCCGCCGGTTTTGCCGGCGGGCTCGTCGACGAGGCGCTGATGCGGGTGGTCGACGCCTTCCAGATCGTGCCGGCTTTCCTGCTCGCCCTTGCTTTCGTCAGCACCATCGGCGTGTCGACGCCGGTTGTCGTCCTTGCCATCGCACTCGGCACCTGGGCCGATCCGGCGCGGCTGACGCGAGCGCAGGTGCTTGCGATCCGCGAGCAGGATTATGTCGCCTCGGCAAGGGTGATCGGCATGCATCCGGCCGAGATCGCCTTCCGCGAAATCCTGCCGAACGCATTGCCGCCGGTGCTGGCGCTTTCGGCCACCATCGTCGCCGGTGCGATCCTCACCGAGGCAGCGCTTTCCTTCCTGGGTCTCGGCAATCCCAATATCGCCACCTGGGGTTCGATGATCGCCGAGGGCCGCAGCGTGTTGCGTTCTGCATCCTATCTCTCGGTCATACCGGGTGCGGCACTCGCCGTGACCGTGCTCGGCGTCCATCTCTTCAGCGAGGGTCTGGGCAAGGCGCTTGGCGACAATGGCGTGAGGGTGGCATGAGTGGGATATTTTTGAGCCTGCGACAGCTTTCGGTCACCTACGTGCGCGGCAGCAGCGGTGCGGCCGCGCTAGACCATATCGATCTTGATATCGTCGCCGGCGAAAGGCTGGCGATCATCGGCGAAAGCGGTTCCGGCAAGAGCACGCTTGCCCGCGCGCTTGCCGGTCTGCTGCCGGAGGGAACGAAGGTCGGCGGCGAGATACATTGGCCCGGCCTTGGCCATCCGCCCCGCCCAGGCCGCGATTTCGGCTTCGTCTTCCAGGATCCGGGCTCCAGCCTCAATCCCGTTTTGACGATCGGTGAGCAGATCGCCGAGGGCGCCAGGCGCCATCTCGGCCTCAGCTGGAAACAGGCCTATGCCAGGGCCGAGGAATTGATTGAGCGGGTGCGGATACCGCAGCCTGATAAGGCGATGCGGGCGTTTCCACATCAGCTTTCCGGCGGCCAGCGCCAGCGCGTGGCGATTGCGGCGGCCATTGCCGCGAGACCTGCGCTGCTGATCGCCGACGAGGCGACCAGCGCGCTCGACGTCATCGTCCAGGCCGAGATCGTCCGCCTGCTCGACGGGCTGGTGCGCGAGGACGGCATGACGCTGCTCTTCATCACCCACGACATCGCGCTGGCCTCTGGCTTCGTCGACCGCATCGCCGTTTTCCGCAATGCGAGGCTGGTCGAGGCAGGTCCCGTCCGTTCGGTGCTTTCGGCGCCTGAGAGCGACTATACCGCCGCCCTCATCGCCAGCCATCGCGATCTCGCGACGCCGCCGCTGATCGCGGAGGTGCCGTCATGAACGACAGGCTGCTTTCCATCGAAAACCTGTCGAAAGGTTTTTCGTCTGCGGGACGCCGGATTGCTGCCCTCGATAATGTGTCGCTCACCATCGCGGCCGGGGAAACGCTCGGTCTCGTCGGCGCCTCCGGCAGTGGAAAATCGACGCTATCGCGCATCCTGCTGCGGCTTGTTGCTGCTGATGCCGGCTCGATTCGCTTCGAGGGAGAGGATTGGCTCGCGCTGAACGGCGCGCCTTTGCGCCGCCGGCGGGCACGTATGCAGATGGTGTTTCAGGATCCGCTCGCCGCCTTCAATCCGTTGGCGAGCGTTGGTACAGTGCTCGACGATCCGCTTCGCATCCACGGTGTCGCAAAAGACCGGCGCCCCAGGGAGATCGTCGAGCTGCTGGAGCGTGTCGGTCTCACCGCAGATCATGCCGGCCGTCCGGTGCGGGCACTCTCCGGCGGCCAGCGGCAGCGTGTGGCGATTGCGCGAGCGATTGCGACACGGCCCTCGTTGCTGGTGCTCGATGAGGCGGTCTCGGCGCTCGATGTGACCGTGCGCGGCAGGATCCTGGAGCTTCTGGTCGACCTGCAGAAAGAACAGGGCATTGCCTGTCTGTTCATTTCGCACGATCTTGCCGTGGTCCGCGCCGTCTCCCACCGCATTGCCGTCATGGATGGCGGGCGGATCGTCGAGGTCGGCCCGGCAGCGGCGGTCGTTGCCGCGCCGCAATCGGAGGCCGCCCGCGCACTCGTTGCCGCAGTCCCCCGTCTCGTGACCGATCCTTGCTGAAGGAACTATCCATGTCCGATCTTGGTTGGAATCCCCTGCATGGCGTGCCCTCCTATCCCGCGGAGCGCTACGCCGTCCTTGCCGACAGGATCGGCGGTATCCTGCGCAGCCGCAACGACATAGTGCTGATGCAGGCAGAAGCGGTGGTGGCGCTGGAGGCGGCGGCGGTCAGCCTTGCGCGCCCCGGCCTTTCAGCGCTCAACATCATCACCAGCACCTATGGCGGCTGGTTCGGGCAATGGCTACGGCGGGGTGGCGCGACGGTCAGGGATATCGTCGCCGAGCCGGGCCTGCCGATCGAGATCGAAGCCGTTGCAAAAGCGCTCGATGCCGGTCCTCACATCGATGTGCTGGCGCTGGTTCATGCCGAATCCGCAAGCGGCATCCTTAATCCCCTGCCCGAGATACTGGCGCTTGCCCGGGCTCGCAACATCGTCACCGTCGTCGATGCGGTCGCCTCGGTCGGCGGCCATCAGCTCAACGCCGACGATCTCGGCATCGACATCGCGGTGATCGGGCCACAGAAGGCGCTCGGCGGCCCGGCCGGCGTGTCCGCACTTTCAGTCAGCGGCGGCGCCTGGGATCTGATCCTCAGAGACGGTGCGCCGCGCGAGTCGATCTTGTCTTTGGCCGATCTGAGGACCTGGATCGAGAGCGGCCGGCGTGGCCTGCCGGGAACCCCGGCGCCGCTGGAATTCTTCGCGCTGGAGACAGCGCTCGACCGCATCGAGGCTGAAGGCCTGGAGAATGTCGTCGCCCGCCATGCGCTGGCGGCATCGGCGACACGGGCGGGGCTTGCTGCACTTGGAGCCCCGGTCTGGGTGCCGGCAGCAAAGGCGTCCAATCTGGTGACGGCGGTGCCGGTGCCGGAGACGCTGGAGCCCGCTTCACTGATCGAAGCCGCCGGGTGGCTGGGGGTTGAGATCACGGCCGGTGTCGGAGCCGGGTCGGCCCACCTCCTGCGGCTCAACCACACAGGCCCGCGCGCCGCGTTCCAGACGGTGCTCTCGAATGTCGTGGCGTATGGCGCGGCCCTCAGGCAGGCCGGCCATCCCTCGGACATAGCAGCCGCTTCGGAGGCGATATCCGCAGCCTACCGCTGCTGAGAGGATGCTCTCAGGAGCGGGAAAGCGGCATCGGCGAATCCGCTTTCAGGGCACCCTTGCTTACGCCGTCTGCCGGGTGCGCCAGCTGTCGGCATAGGCTTCGCGCGCATCGCGCGCATAAGGAACCGGCGCGACCTTGACGCGGATCTCGAGCTGCTTGTGACGTTCGACGGTGGTCTTGCGGGTCCCGCCATCCGGCTCACCCCAGACGAGGGTCAGCACGTCGCCAACCTCTACATCAGGCTCGACCGTACCAAGTGAAAGCATGGTGCGTTCGGCGTGGCTGTAGCCTGAGAACATCGACAAGCCGATCGTGCTGCCGTTCTTCACTACCATGTCGTAGTTGGACGAAGCATAGTTCGATAGCGGCAGATCGATATACTTGTAGTTATCGGCGGAGGGGTCGAACAGCGACTGGAAGACTTTGGCGACATCGTCCTGGTTCCAGGCAAATGTCACCTTCCTGCGATGCGGCTTGTCGGCAATCTTTTCGAGCGCGGCGCGGCCGATGAAGTCGTGATCGAACTTGACGAACGGGCCATAGCCGAGTTCGTACGGGGTCAGGTAATAGTCCTCGATATTGTCGGAGACGAAGCTGCCGCCGATCGAGCCGGTTGCTTCATAGCTGTCGGCGCCCAGCCATTCGCGGAAGGATTTCATGCGCTCGTCGGTATACACCGCCGGCAGCGGCGACGGAATCCAGCCGGATTCCAGCGTGTTGGTCGCATAGGCGCGGGCACCGACCTGGCGCAGGCCGAATTCTTCGCCCGCTTCCAGGATGACGTTGCGGATTTCGTCACCTTCTTCATAGGGTCCGAAAATCTCGAGGCCGGGGGCGCCTGACATGCCGTGGCGCAGCGTGCGCACGCGGCGCCCGCCGATGTTCATCGTATCCATGTTGAAGAACTTGACGTCGGCGAGCGGTCCGCCGTTGACCTTTTCGAGGATCTTCCAGGCGTTCGGTCCCTGGATCTGGTAGCGGTACCGCCGGCGCACGACCGGTTTGCCGCCGGGGCGCGATGGTGACCGGTCGTCGCGGTCGAGCTTCACGTCGTAGCCGCCGGTCTGCCCGTGGAACTCTACCCAGTTGATCGTCGGTGCGCGGCCGACGATGAGATACTGGCTTTCGGCCAGATGGAAGAGAATGACATCGCCGATGACATGGCCGCTATGGCTGACCGGCACGAACTGCTTGGCGCGATTGACCGGGAAATTGGCAAAGCTGTTGATGCCGAGATGCGAGATGAGCTTCAGCGCATCCGGCCCTTCGATCATCAGTTCGGCCATATGGTGCGACTGGTCGAAGAGCACGGCGGTTTCGCGCCAGGCGCGCTGCTCGTCGCGCCAGTTGCTGAATTCCGGCGGTACGACAGGATAGATATAGGCGCCGATCTGCGAATTGCGGAGCATATCCACCGTGTTGCCGGTGGCATTCAGCTTCTGCTCGAGGCTCTGTTTCGTCATGATATTCCTCCCATTGAAAAGATGCTTGTCGAGGCCTTGCAGCCGGTTTCAGTCAGCGATCCACCTGCTGCTCTGCCCAGCGGATCGATTGGGCCGGATCGCCGAAGGTGAAGAAGTGCACGCCGCTGATGCCGAGATCCGGTTCGGTGGCCTGTGCTGCGGCAATCTCCATCAGCAACTCTTCCGGTGTTTCGCCCGAAAGTACGTTGCGGGCGATCTCGCTTCTTTCGCGCAGCGCCCGCAAGGATGCGCCGACGCCGCAGCGAAGCGCGTATTTGAGAAGCTTTGTGCGGCTGGCCGGCCCGGCGATGCCGACGCTCAGCGGCGCCGTCACGCCCCGTTCGCGAAGCCGCCTTGCAAAGTTCAGGAGCGGTTTCGGATCGAACAGGAACTGGCTCACCAATAACACATCGAGCCCCGCACGTGCAGCCGCGTCGATCTTTGCCGTCAGTGCCGCATCGAGGATGGCGCCGGCGATCCGGGGATGCCCTTCCGGGTAACAGGCGATGGCGATCCGGTCGATGCCATATACCTGAAAGAGCCCCGTCTCGATCAGTTCCAGGCTGGAGCCGAAGGCTCCGGCGGCATCGTCGCGATCACCGCCGAGGACGAGCGCATGGCGGACGCCGGCCTCCTCAGAAAGCCGGGCAAGCATGGTGTCGAGTTCCAGGCGGTTTCGGATGTTGCGGGCGACGATGTGGGGAATCGGCACGAAACCGGCATCTCTCAGCCCCGCCGCGGCCCTTACCAAAAGGCCGATGTCCTCCTTCGGAAGATGGGCGATGAAGACCTCGCAACCCTGCGGCAGGGTGGCCGTCATGCTCTCCAGCGACTGGAGATCCCGCGATGTCACCTCGATGGAATAATGCGAGAGAAGATCGGCAAGCGGCGCCTCCTCCCGGCTCTCGCTTTGCGGCGCAATCATCATAAGCCTCTCTCCTCACCCTGTGGGATTTATATGTGTCCAGGCTGTATACAATGATAGGCCGAAATTTGTGCCGCCATCAAGTGACATAACGAATATTGCGAAAAAATACCAAAATGTAGTCATATCGATAACCATATGGATATGAAATGATGTGGCATTGATCATGTAATAATCACTTGACAGGCGTTGGTATACACGTCGTACTCTTTTCGAAAAGGAATGGGGAATATCGTCCGCGACACGTGAAGGCCCAAGCGCCCGAATAGGCCGCGGACCGCAAATTTCGGGATGGAACGGGAGATGGTTGCGGAAAAGAGAACCGTGGATCGCAAGCGCGACAGCCAGGCCTTGAAAGGCCTTCTTGGCGTGCGTGATCTCGTGCTCGGCGGCGGAGTCTCGCCGGGCGAACGTCTTTCGGAAGTGTGGCTCGCCGAAAAGCTCGGCATTTCGCGCACACCGCTGCGCGCCGCGCTTGCGCGTCTCGAACAGGAAGGCCTGCTCGAGCAGATCCCCTCCGGCGGTTACGCCGTGCGCGGTTTCACCACCGCGGATGTTTTCGACGCCATCGAGCTGCGTGGTGTGCTTGAGGGCACGGCGGCGCGTCTCGCCGCCGAACGCGGTGTCACGCCAGCCAAGCTCAAGGCGATCAAGGGTCTGATCCTCGAGCTCGACAAATGCTTTCGCGATCGGCCGGAGGACATGCTGTTTGCCCAGTATGTCGAGCTCAATGCGGAATTTCATTCCATGCTCGCCGGTCTTGCGGGCAGCGAGATGATGCGGCGCGAGGTGGAACGGGCGACGCAACTGCCCTTTGCCTCGCCGAGCGCTTTTCTGGAAAAGCAGGAGGACGTGCTCGCCTTCCGCCTGTCGCTCGTGCATGCGCAGCGTCAGCACCGCGACATCGTTTCGGCAATCGAGATGCGTGAAGGCACCCGCGCCGAGGCGCTGGCGCGGGAACATGCGCGCCTTGCGCGGCACAATCTGGAATTCGTCATGGAAGAGGATCGCAGCCTGATCACTCGCGTTCCGGGATTGACGCTGATATCGACGTGAGACGCGGCCGGCGATCGAGGGCGAGGAGGCCCCGGCTGACCGACGAGAATGCCGATGGAGAAAAGAGGAGGCCGGCGGATCGCGCAGATCGCCGGTAAAAGGAGGAGAAAGCCGTGATTGCCAGAAGAAGTCTGATTGCCCTCTCTGCGGGGCTTGTCATGTCGGCCGGCCTTGGCCTGCCGTCCTATGCCGAGGATACATTCAAGGTAGGTCTCATCCTGCCGATGACCGGCCCCTTCGCATCGACTGGCCGCCAGGTGGAGGCCGGCGCAAAAGCCTATATCGCTGCGCATGGCGACACCGTCGCCGGCAAGAAGATCGAACTCGTGGTGCGTGACGATGCCGGTACCGCCGACCAGACCCGCCGTATCGCCCAGGAACTGATCGTCAACGACAAGGTCAACACGCTTGCCGGCTTCGGACTGACGCCGCTGGCGCTTTCCGTCGCACCCGTGATCACCCAGGCCAAGGTGCCCGCCGTCGTCATGGCCGCCGCCACCTCGTCGATCACGCAGGCATCGGAATATTTCATCCGAACCAGCGGCACCCTGCCGCAATATTCGGTGCCGGTCGCGCGCTGGGCGCATGAAAACAATATCAAGAAGGTCGTAACCCTCGTGACCGATTACGGCCCGGGCATCGATGCGGAAACCTGGTTCACCAAGGAGTTCAAGGCAAAGGGCGGTGAGGTCGTCGAGGCCGTGCGTATTCCTCTGCAGAATCCGGATTTCGCGCCTTTCCTGCAGCGTGTGCGCGACGCCAAGCCGGATGCGGTCTTCGTGTTCCTGCCATCCGGCGTCGGCTCGCTGTTCATGAAGCAGTTCGTCGACCGCGGCCTTGCCGAAGCGGGCATCAAGCTGATCGGAACCGGTGACATTACCGACGACGACATCCTGAACGGCATGGGCAAGCCTGCGCTGGGCACCATCACCGCGCATTTCTACGCGGCTGCACACGACAGCCCTGAGAACGCCGAATTCGTCAAGGCCTTCAAGGCCGCCAACAACAATATGCGCCCGAACTTTATGGCGATGGGCGGTTATGATGGCATGCATGCCATCTATGCCGCGCTCGAAGCCACCAAGGGCGATGCGGACGGTGCGGCGCTGATCAAGGCGATGAAGGGCCTTGCCTGGACGAGCCCGCGCGGACCGATCTCCATCGATCCGCAGACCCGCGATATCATCCAGAATATCTATATGCGCGAAGTCAAGGACGTGAACGGCGAACTGCAGAACGTCGAATTTGCGACCTACAAGGATGTGAAGGACCCGGTCAAGGCCGGTCAGTAAGCTTTACGATAAGATGCGGCGGAGCCAGCTCCGCCGCTTTGCTCCTGGAAAGTCGGGTTTGTCATGCTGACTATTCTGTTCGACGGCATCGCTTATGGAATGCTGCTGTTCATTCTCGCCTGCGGATTGACCATCACGCTTGGATTGATGAATTTCATCAACCTCGCCCATGGCGCTTTCGCCATGGCGGGCGGCTACATCACTGTCGTCCTGATGAACAGCTATGGCGTTTCCTTCTATTGGTGTTTGCCGATCGCCTTCCTCGCAGTCGCGCTTGCCGGCCTGGTTCTGGAGCGCCTGCTCTACCGGCATCTCTATTCCAAGCCGCATCTCGATCAGGTGCTGTTTTCCGTCGGCCTGGTCTTCATGTCGATTGCCGGCGCTTATTATTTCATGGGCGGCCAGCAGCAGATGATCCAGCTGCCGCAGGAGCTCTCCGGCCGCTGGGATTTCTACGGCGTCGGCATCGGCCGCTACCGGCTCTTCATCATCCTTGTCTGCATCCTTCTGGCGATCACGCTGCAGTTCCTGCTGACGAAAACCCGTTTCGGCAGCCAGCTGCGTGCCGCTGTCGATGACGGAAGGGTCGCCCGCGGGCTCGGCATCAATGTCTCGGCGGTCTTCGCGCTGACCTTCGCCGTAGGCTCGGGCCTTGCCGGCCTCGGCGGCGCGATGGGCACCGAGATTCTCGGGCTCGATCCGAATTTTCCGCTGAAATTCATGATCTACTTCCTGATCGTGGTGACCGTCGGCGGCACGTCCTCGATAACTGGGCCATTTCTTGCCGCCCTCCTGCTCGGCGTCGCCGATGTCGCGGGCAAATATTACGTGCCTGAGATTGGCGCCTTCGTCATCTACGGCGTCATGGTCGCCGTGCTTCTCCTGCGTCCGCACGGGCTGTTCTCGCGGGAGGGTGGCCGATGAGCGACGCGCGCAACGAGGCGAGAAAACGCGCCATCGAACAGCTTCGCCGCGGCAATGCCTGGCGGCTCTATGAGATCGTCCTCTGGATTGCGGCGGCCGCTGCCATCTTCGTGCTGCCTTCGAAGATGCTGCTGCTCACCGAAATCGCCATCACCGCGCTATTTGCCTTATCCCTCGATCTGGTGCTCGGCTACGCCGGCATCGTTTCGCTCGGTCACGCCGCCTTCTTCGGCCTCGGCGCCTATGCTGCAGGTCTCTTTGCCAAATATGCCATCGCCGAACCCGTCACCGGCCTCTTTGCCGCAGCCGCGGTCTCCGGCCTTGCCGGCTTCGGGGCGAGCTTCCTCGTCCTTCGAGGCTCGGATCTCACGCGGCTGATGACGACGCTCGGCATCGCCTTGATGCTCGCCGAGCTCGCCAACCAGATGGCATGGGTGACGGGCGGCGCGGATGGCCTCAGCGGCGTCACCATCGGGCCGATCCTCGGCCTTTTCGAGTTCGACCTCTGGGGCCGCACCGGCTATGTCTACAGCCTCGCCGCACTCTTCGCCCTGACATTTGTCGCACGGCATCTGGTGAACTCCTCCTTCGGCCTGTCGCTGAGGGCGATCAAGGCCAATCCGATGCGCGCCGCGATGGTCGCCATTCCGGCGAGGAACCGGATCATCGTCATCTATACGATCGCCGCCGCCTATGCCGGCATTGCCGGCGCATTGCTGACGCATACGACGAGTTTCGTTTCGCCCGATGTCCTCGCCTTCCATCGCTCGGCGGATGTGCTTCTGGTCCTCGTCATCGGCGGTGTCGGTTATCTCTATGGCGGCATCATCGGCGCGGTTATCTTCACCGTGCTACGCGACTGGCTCTCGGTCTCCACGCCGCAATACTGGATGTTCTGGATTGGCCTGATCCTGATCGCCATTGTGCTCGTCGGCCGCGAGCGCATCGCCCGCTGGCACACATTTCTGCCGGCCTCGCTGCAGGCCGGCATCAAGCGGCTCGCGACATGGCGGCCTGGCGTGAAGCTGAAAGAAAGCCGATGACCGTCGCCCTTGAAACCCGCAACCTCGTCAAGCGTTTCGGCGGCTTTACCGCCACCAACGATGTCTCGCTGACGATCGAAAGCGGCGCACGTCATGCGCTGATCGGTCCGAACGGTGCCGGCAAGACCACACTGATCAATCTGCTGACCGGGGTATTGAAGCCGACCTCCGGACAGGTGATCGTCGACGGCGAGGATATCACCGGCCTTTCCTCGCACAGGCGCGTGCGGCGCGGTATCGCGCGCACGTTCCAGATCAACCAGCTCTTTTCGGGCTTTACGCCGCTGGAATCGGTTCTGCTGGCGATCAATGAGCGGGACGGTTTTGGCCGCTCCGCCTGGCGCCCGTTGGCAGCCCATCTGGATGCGACCGATGAGGCGGTGGACCTGCTGGAGCGTTTCGGTCTTTCCGGCGTCATGGGCGAGAAGACCGGCCGGATTGCCTATGGCAAGCAGCGGCTTCTTGAAATCGCGCTTGCCTTTGCGAGCCGGCCGCGGGTGCTGCTGCTCGACGAGCCGGCGGCTGGTGTCGCCGAAGAAGAGCGCAGCGAGGTGCTTGCCATCGTCCGCAGCCTGCCCGCCGAGGTGACGGTGGTGCTCATCGAACATGATATGGATCTCGTCTTCTCCTTCGCCGACCGCATTTCGGTTCTGGTCGCAGGCGCGGTGATGGTCGAGGGGACGGTCGGCGAGATCGCCGCCGATCCGCGCGTCAAGGCGGTCTATCTCGGGGAGGACGCGACATGACGGCGCTTTTGCGGATCGACAGACTCGTTTCCGGCTACGGCGAGGCCCGGGTTCTCGGCGGTGTGAGTTTCGAGCTCGATGAAGGTCGGTCCCTGTCGCTGCTCGGCCGCAATGGTGCGGGCAAGACGACGCTGGTCGACACGATCGTCGGCGTCACCACCCATCATTCCGGAACGATCAGCTTTGCCGGCGCCGATCTGACGCGCACGCGGCCGGAACGGCGAGCCGCCGCCGGCATCGGCTGGGTGCCGCAGGAGCGCAACATCTTCAGGTCGCTCACCGTCGAGGAGAATCTGACGGCGATCGCCCGCCCCGGTCCATGGTCGGTCGAGCGCGTCTATTCCATGTTCCCGCGGTTGAAGGAGCGGCGTTTCAATCGCGGCAACCAGCTTTCCGGCGGTGAGCAGCAGATGCTGGCGCTCGGACGGGCGCTGATGCTCAATCCGAGGCTGCTGCTGCTCGACGAGCCCCTCGAAGGACTGGCGCCGATCATCGTCGACGAACTGCTGGCGGCGCTCCGGAAGATCATCGACGGCGAAGGCATGTCGGCAATCATCATCGAGCAGAAGGCGCGCAAGATCCTGCCGCTGACCGATCGCACCGTGGTTCTGGAGCGTGGCCTTGTCAGCTACGCCGGCGAGAGCGCGACCTTGCTGGCCGACAGCGAGATGTTCGACAGGTATCTGGCGCTCGGCGACCATAAGGCCGCCAACCCGACTTAGGCCCGGCCTGACGAAAACTTTCCGGCGCGCCGATGAAAGCCGTATTCGGCCCTTGATAATCACGGCTCGTCAAGGCAGGAAAGCGGCATTGCGGAGACTTGGTGCAGATGACGAGATTGCTGGATGCGCAGGGGCTGGAGATTTCGCATGAGGGGCATCGCACCCGCCTGAAATGGCACCGCTTGCGCAAGCGGTTTTCCGATCCGCTGTTCTCAGCCGAAGTGATGGCGGAGGGCTTTGCGGCCGGCGCCTCGATGGAGCTCGATCTGCGCGTGCGCGCCGACGGTGGTTTTGTCGTGCTGCACGACAAGGAACTCGAAGGCGAGACGACAGGACATGGACCGGTCACCGAAAAGAGCGTCGGTGACCTCAGCGATATCAGGATGCAAGGGGGCGACCGGCCGCTGATCCTCAGCGAGGATCTGGCTGCCATGATGCAATCGACGCATCCAGCCGCATTGCTGCAATTCGACATGAAGGACGACTACCAAGCGATCGGCGCCAGGGGCGTCGCGCATTTGGCCACGCATTTCCGCGATATCGCCGCCTCGGTGATCGTCAGTGGCGACAGTCTCGACCTCATCGTCGCGGTCAAGGAGAAGCTTCCCCATCTCCTGCGCGGCATCGATCCGACCAACAAGCTCTACGGTATCGGGAAGGCCAACGGCTGGAAGGCGGTCGAGACGGAATTGCGCGCTGACCTCAGCGGCCCGACCGAACCGGACACGATCTATCTGCACTGGCCGCTGATCCTTGATGCCGCCAATGCGGGGCTGGATATGATCGCGCTCTGCCGTGACGAAGGCAAACGTGTCGATGCCTGGACCTTCACCCTGAAGGATCCGGAGGCTGGCTTCAGCGAGGCCGAATGGCGCAACTTCTCGGCGCTGATGGCCCTGAAGCCGGATCAGATCACCACCGACGAGGCGCCGGCGACCGAACGCGCCTGGCGTCAACGCATCTAAATAGCGACCGGCGCCAATCCCTCGATGTCGAGGATGAAGGCGAATTCGCCGGCGAGCCCCGGCGCGTGGGCGATCACAGGTCCACCATCTTCAAGCAGCTTGTCGACCGGTGGCATCGCCACCATGGCCCCGGCCTCTTCGGCGATCAGCGCGCCGGCGAGCATGTCCCAGGCATTGAGGTGGCGTTCGTAATAGAGATCGGCAGCACCCTCGGCGACGCGAACGAGGTCGATTGCGGCAGCACCCATGCGGCGATAATCCATGCCGCGTTCGTGGAGCCGCCGCGAGAGCGCGAGATGGTCGTCGAAGCTCGTCTTGCGGGAATGGCCGAGAATGACAAGCGCATTGACCGGATCGACGGTCGCAGCCGCATGCACCGGAAGCCCGTCCTTGAAGGCGCCGCCGCCGCGGACGGCGTGAAAGACTTTGTCTCCGGCGGCGTCGTAGACCACGCCGATCTCCACCTTGCTACCGACGACGAAGGCGATCGAAACACCCCAGTGCCGGAAGCCTCTGATATAGTTGGTCGTGCCGTCGATCGGATCGACAACCCAGGTGCCGCCCTCGCCCGATCGTCCGCCGCTCTCTTCGCCCATGAAAGTATCATCCGGAAAGCGCGACAGCAGCCCTTCGCGGATCGCCTGCTCGGCCCTCCTGTCGGCGACGGTGACGAAATCCTGCAATCCCTTGTTTTCGACGGCAAGCGAGCCGGGAGCAGAGTCGTGCCGAAACCGGGCCGTCTCCCGCCCGACCTCAAGAGCAACGGTGATCGCGGCCTCCGCCCGTGCGCGGATGGCGGCGTCGAAAGCGGCATTCATCGGGCGGTCCTTCTTCTGATCAGTGTCACCGGTGTGAATTCGACACGCGCCGTCAGGTCCGGCTCGACGATGCGGCTCATCAGCAGGTCGACCGTCTTTTCGGCCTGAAGGTCGCAGGGTTGGCGGATGGTCGTGAGATCGTAGGCGGTCCAGCTCGCCTGAGGAATATCGTCATGGCCGATGATGGAGAGCGGCGGCGCATCATCGCGGCCGCGGCCCTGCATGACGCGGTCGATGACGCCGCAGGCCATGTAATCGTTGGCGCAAAACAGCCCGTCTATGCCGGATGCGGCAAGGTCGGCTGCAGCATCGTAGCCGCTCCGGTAGTCGTTGATCCTGACCTGCAGGAACTGGGCCTCGATGCCGAGCTGCTTGCAGCGCGTGATGAAGGCCTCGCTGCGCCGCCGCGCAGTGTAGGATATGCTAGGTGCTGCCATCACGGCGGGCTTTCGTACGCCATTGTCGATCAGGTGGGTGGCGGCGAGATGGCCGGCCATTCGATCATCGGAGATGATGCGGTCGACGAAGGGAATGTCGTTGCCCTTGTTGATCAGCACGATCGGCACGCCCTCGGCTGCGCATTGTTCACAGATCTCGGTCGGCGGCGCGTCCGAGGTGACGATGACGCCCGAGACGGCGTAGTGCAGCAGCTGGCCGATGACCGTCGAGGTATCGGCCTCCGGCGAGGTCGGCAGCAGGATGGGGCGGAAATTGCGGGCGAGCAGCACTCTTGCCAGATTCTCGATCTGCAGCGTGCGAAACGGATTGTCGAGGCCGGCAGCGATGAGGCCGACGAGATCGGAGCGTTTGTTGGTCAGGCTTCGGGCAAGATAGTTCACCCGGTAGCCGAGTTCCTTGGCGGCCTCATAGACCTTCTCGCGCGTCTTCGGCGAGACGCTGGCATCCGGCGTGAAGGCGCGCGACACGGCCGCGCGCGAGACGCCGGCCACACGCGCCACGTCGAAGGAGGTTACTTTGCGCGGTCCCTTATCCTTGTCTGCCAACTGCTTTTTCCTTGACCGCCGATGGCCGCATCAGATCGGGCAGATCCGTGCAGATGCCGAGAACCGGAAGCTTCATGAGGTCATCGAGAACGGCCGGCCGTTCCTCGTGCCAGAGCACGATCTCGCGGCCCGCATCGAAGGCGCGGCGCATCAGCGCGTCGGTCACCAGATCCTGCGGACGTTCGCCGGCCCTCTCCCAGCACAGATGCAGGATATCGGCGCCGGCCTCGTCGCCGAGCGCGTGCGGATCGTGGCCGACCCGGATCAGCACCGAAAGCGGAAAATCGCAGGCCGCGTCGCTAAGTTCGCGCACCTGTGCCGTGTCGAAGGAGCCGAGACAGGCGAAACGCTGGTTCATCTCGGCAAGATGCTGCCAGCAGCGCAGGCCGGTCCCAGGCGCCTTCAGTTCGACATAGAGACCGGTCCCGGTCTCGCGACCGAGCGCGGCCACCTCCGAAAAACTCGGCACGTCGACGTCGTCGAGGCCGGCGAGCTCTGCCGCCGTCATCTCGGAAATGCGGCGGTCGATGCCGAAAACGCGCTCGAGGTGATCGTCATGCGAGACGACGACCACGCCGTCCTTGGTCAGCTGCGTGTCGAGTTCCCACATTTCCGCGCCGAGTTCGGCGGCGCGGCGGAAAGCAGCGATCGTGTTCTCGCGTTCATGGCCGCTGGCGCCGCGATGGCCGATGCAGAAGGGAAGCCGGCCCTTGCCTGACGGCCAGCCGTAACGCTCGAAAAATGCCGAGAAGTCTCGGGTCATCAGAGCCTCCTGCCATTTTCGTCGAAGATGAACACGCCGCGGCTGTCGATCGCCCAGCGAACGTCGTCGCCGACGTGAATATCGCTGCGTACCGGCTGGATCGAGCGCAGCAGCGGTCCGCCGGCAAGAGCCACGTCGTAGAGGTTCTCGCGACCCTGTGTTTCGGCAAAGGTGACCTTGCCGGGAACGGCGATATCGCCTGCCGGCGTAAAATGCTCCGGCCGGACGCCGAGCATCAGCTTCGTGCCCTCAGCGGCACCGACAGAATCTGGCAGCGGCACGCGGATCTCGCTTTGCGGGATGGTGAAGGCGCCCTTGTCCACGACGCCGCGCAGGAAGGTGATCGGCGGATTGCCGAGAAAGCCGGCGACGAAGGCGGTCTTCGGATCATTGTACATCTTGGCCGGCGTGGCGATCTGGACGATCTCGCCTTCCTTCATGATGGCGATACGGTCGCACATGCTCATCGCCTCAACCTGGTCGTGAGTGACGAGAATGGCGGTGATGCCGGTTTCGCGTTGCAGGCGGCGAATTTCCGATCGCATTTCGAGGCGCAGCTTGGCGTCGAGATTGGCGAGCGGCTCGTCGAGCAGCAGCACATCGGGCTTGCGGATCAGCGCGCGCGCCAGGGCCACGCGCTGCTGCTGGCCGCCGGAAAGCTCGGCCGGCCGGCGGCCCATCAGGTTGCCGATCTGAACGAGGGCGGCGATGCGGTCGACTTCCTTGCGGATTTCGGCGGCCGGCATGCCCTTCACCTTCAGCGGAAAGCCGATGTTCTCGGTAACCGTCATGTGCGGATAGAGCGCATAGGACTGGAAAACGACGCCGACATTGCGAGCCTGGCTCGGCAGGTCCGTGACGTCGCGGTCGCCGAAGAGGATGCGTCCGCCGCTTGGTCGGTGGATGCCGCAGACGGAAAACAGCGTCGTCGATTTGCCGCAGCCGGAAGGGCCGAGCAGCGCCAGCATCTCGCCGTTGCCGACTTCGAGCGTCATGTTCTCGATGACCTTGGTGGAGCCGAAGCTCTTCGAAAAATTGTCGAGGAGGATGCGCATCAGCCTTTGCTCCCGCCGCCATAGATGTTCATGAGGTATTTGTTGAAGAGCGCGTAAACGATCAGCACCGGAACGAGGTAGAAGACGCCGACTGCTTTGAACATGTTGAAGTCATAGTTGTTATCGTCGGCGAGGAAGGCCGCGAGATAGACCGAAAGCACCTGCACCTGATTACCAGGCGCCAGCACCTGCGGCAGGATGAACTCGCCCCAGCCGGAGAGGAAAGAGAAGAGGCCGAGCGCCATGATCCCAGGCTTGACCTGCGGCAAGACGAGGCTGCGCCAGACCCGGAAGCGCGAGGCGCCGTCGACGACGCCGGCCATTTCGATTTCCCACGGCACCGTGTCGTAGAAGCCCTTCATCAGCCAGATGCCGAGCGGCAGGTCGATCGCCGCCTTCACCAGGATGACGCCGATCAGCGAATTGTAGAGGCCGATCATCTGCAGCACGATGAAGATGGCGATGATCAGCGTCACCGACGGGAAGGCATGCAGCACCATGACGCCGGCAAGGAAGAAGCCGCGCGCCGGCACGTTCAGCCGCGAAAGCACATAGCCTGCCATCGACGAGACGATGAGCACGACGCTGGTCGTGCACGTGGCGAAAAGCAGCGTGTTGAGCGTCACCTGCCAGATGTTCGCCTTGCCTTCCGTCGTCTGCCAAAGGAATCGCCAGTGGTCGAGCGTCAGGCCGGAGGGCAGCAGCGCGTCCGCCTGCTTCACCGTCACGGTGTCGAGGAAGAGATAGACATACATCAGCAGCAGCGGCAGGCTGACGATAGTCAGCGCCGTTATGACAGGCCAACTGCGGTAATTTGCCGAGGGCTGCGATCGTTCGGCCATGGTCAATCCTCGATCAAGGGCTTGGCGACAAGCGTGCCGTAGTTGAAGACGCGCAGATAGAGGAGCGACAGCATCACGCCGATGACGACGAGCACCAGTGCCATGGCGGCACCCAAGCCGTATTCCAGGTTGCCGGCATAGTTCCTCAGCGCAGTGTGATAGGCCGACAGCGCCCAGACCTCGGTCGCATTGCCCGGTCCGCCATTGGTGGCTAGCAGGATTTCATTGAAGGAGGCAAGCAGCGACAGCGTCTGGTAGCAGGTGACGAAGAGGATCGGCCAGCGCATCTGCGGCAGGATGATGTAGCGGATCTGCTGCCAGCGCGAGGCGCCGTCGACCTCGCTCGCATAGAACTGGCTTTTCGGAATGGCCTTCATCGCCGAAGAAAAGACCAGCATGCCCATAGAGGCGCCGATGAAGCCGTTGATCAGCACGACGAAGAACCAGGCGTTATAGGCGTTGTCGAGAAGGTAGTTCTTCGGCGGATAGCCGAACTTGCCCATCAGGATCGAAATGAAGCCGGTGTCCCAGGCGAGCCACTTCCATAGCATCACGTAGATGACGACAGGGGTGATGCGCGGCAGCAGCCAGATGCCGCGGAAGATCGAGGCTGGCGTCGGCGGCATGTAATGCGTCCAGATGGCCAGTAGCAGCGCATAGCCGACATTGAACAGCATCAGCACCAGCGCGACGTAGAGCACGGTATTCAAGAGCACGCGTGCCATGTCGGGTGAGGTGGTCATGCGCGAGAAATTGTCGGTCGTCCAGACCCAGCCGGTATACGTGGCCTTGGCGACCGTTTCCTTCTGCTCGGGTGTGAGTTTGAACCCCAGACCGTCCAGCGCCGAAAAGAGCTGCTCCTTGCTGTCGAAACGGGTGTTGAGAACAGAGCGGTTGAACTGTTCGGAAATCTGTTTGACGTCGCGCGTCGAAGGCCGGTCGGCGAGATCCTTGAGCATGCGCTCGACGTCGCGGCGTGCCGTGAACACCTCACCTGCATGTTTGGCGCGCAATTCCCCAGCAATCCCCGGCGCAAGCCCGAGTCCTTCGACGGCCTTGAGGCCCGCCTCGTCGATCGTGTAGCGCGGTTCGGCCATCTCGGCGGCAATGTCCGGTATTGCCGATTTTAGCGCAATCATGGAGTTGGGTGCGATCTGATAGACACCGCCGGAAATACCGGTCGCCGTCGTCATGCTGGTCATCGAAAAGACCGCCGTCAGAACGACCGGCATCAGGAAGAAAAGAACGATCATGATCGCCGCAGGCGCGATCATCACCAGTCCGAGCGTTCTGGACGATTTCATGGAAGCCTCCTCGCGGACCGACCGGGCAGCGTTGCCGCCGCCCGGAAGAGTGCTTCGATCCTAGAGCATGATGCCGAAAAGTGTGATCGGTTTTCGGACGACATCATGCTCTAACCCTTTAATTTAGAACAGGATTCAGATTTCAGGCCGCGTCGGCCTGACATCATCCTGTTCTAACGGATGACGATCTTGTCGCCGAGCGTGCTCTTCAGCTCGCTCTCTGCATCACCGACCGCGGCATCGACGGTCTTGGCGCCGGTCCAGGATGCCTCGAGGTTCTTCCACATGATGTTCCAATATTTGCCGAAATCGGAATTGTTCGGCATCGCATTGGCATGCGGCAGCAGGCGCTCGGTGGCTTCGCGCGTCCAGCGGTCTGCCGAGTAGAAGTCGACCGTCGATTCCGACTTGGAGATGCCGAGATGGGCCGATTTGACCGCATGCAGCGCGTTGGTGCGCGGCTCGGAAGCGATCTTGACCAGCTGGGCGGCGATCTCGGTGTCTTCCTGGTCGTGACCTGCAGTCAGCAGGTAGACGAGCGGATGGGTCAGCGTGTTGGCCTTGCCGCCCTCACCGGCGGGAATCAGCGTGAAGATCACGTTGCCGAAGAAGTCCTTCAGGCCTTCCTGGTTGACGAGGCGGGCATAGTGCCAGGTGCCGCCGTCCCAGATGCCGGCCTTGCCGGTGGCGACTTCCTTCCACCACTGGTCGCCCGGCATGCCGATGTGGTTCTTCTTGGTAACACCGGTCTTCACGGCATCGGCGAAGAACTGATAGGTGCGGGTCATCGCGGCCTTGTCGAAAACAAGCTTGCCGCCTTCTTCCATCGTGCCGCCGAAGCTGGTGTAGAACTGCCAGTAATCAGGGCCGTTGCTGGTGCGCGGATAAAAACCGTAGCCGGCCTGAACGAGGCCCTTGTCCTGCATCTTCTTGGCGTCTTCGAGCAGGTTCTTCATGGTGTACTTGCCGTCCTGGACACTCTGCGGCAGCGCATCCAGATCGGCGTCGCTGTAGCCGATCGCCTTCATGTAAGGCTTCCAGAAGAACATCGGACGGGATTCGGCGTCCTGCGGGATACCGTAGACGGTGCCGTTGTAGGAGGCGATCTGCAACAGGTTTTCATAGATGTCGCTGAGCGGCCAAGAGTCGAGATCGACATAATCCTCGATCGGTACGATCAGCCCGGCCTGCGACCAGGGTGCTATGTCTTCATGGCCGCTGACGACGATATTCGGAGCGGTCTTGGCTTCGGCGGCAAGGGTCAGCGCCTGCTTGAAGTCCTCCCAGGCCGAATAGGGCTTCTTCTCGACGGTGATCTTCAGCTCTTCGCCCTTGAGAGCGGCTTCACGCTGCAGCTGCTGGGCTGCGATCTCGATGGCGTCGAGGCGATAGACGTCGTTCGGGCCGGTGCCGCCGGCCCAGACGCTGATGTGAACGTCCTTGGCGAGTGCAATTGCGGAGGTCGACGCCAGGATGGCGGCTGCGACGGCAAGGGATTTCAATGTCGGCAAAATAGTCATCTTCTTCGTCTCCCTGGAAGAGCAGTGTGAGGCCTCTTGACGGGTCAGCACTGCTGATGATGACCGCTCCGAAACCCCACGAAAACGTGGCGTATCCCGCTCTAGGGGTTGAACGTAACGGCCGAATGACAAAATTGAGCACGTGTGCAAAATTATTATGACGATGTCCGCGCGACTTGCAAGCGGCGGTTTTTGACAAGCGTCTTTTACGCTTCAAATTGCGTATTTCCTGGGCTAGCATTGCGTCATGAGCCTTGAATCCGTCCGCGCTTTCCTCAGCGCCCACGCACCCGATATCGAAATCATCGAAACCGCCGAGAGTTCCTCGACGGTGGCGCTTGCCGCCGAAGCCCATGGCGTCGAGCCGGCCCAGATCGCCAAGACGATCTGTCTGCGTGTCGGCGAGCAGATGATGCTGGTCGTTGCCGGCGGCACGGCACGGCTCGACAATCGCAAGTTCAAGGACACGTTCGGAGCCAAGGGGCGCATGCTCGATGCCGAAGAGGTTGTGGCCGTCACCAGCCATCCGGTCGGCGGCGTCTGCCCCTTCGGCCTGCCTTCGCCGCTGCCTATCTATTGTGACATCTCGCTGAAACGCTTCGATGAAGTCGTGCCGGCGGCCGGCTCGACGAACTCGGCCGTGCGCATCGAAACCGGACGGCTGGCGGAGCTGACCGGCGCCAGCTGGGTCGACGTCTGCCAGTAATGGAGGCGAGGAGCTTCACACGGCGGAAAGAGTCCCTATATTACATCTCGACATGCCGTGATTGCGCATGACAGGAGATCAGGAATGCCGAGTGCCGTTTCGCGTTTTGCCAAGATCGCGGCCATCGCCGCTCTGACGAGCGCTACCGTTTTTGCTTCCCTTGACGATGCCGAGGCGCGCCGTGCCGGCAGCGGCGGTTTTGGCAGCCGCGGCACGCGCACCTTCCAGGCACCGCCTGTCACCAGCACCGCGCCTGGGACCGCAGCGCCGATCGAAAGGTCGATGACGCCACGTCAGACCACCGCACCTGCTACCGCGCAGCAGCCTCTCGGTGCCCAGCGCCCCGGTTTCTTCGGCGGCTTCGGCCGTTCGATGATCGGCGGCCTGATTGCCGGCGGCCTTCTCGGCATGCTGCTCGGCCACGGTTTCGGCGGCGGCTTCGGCTTGCTCGGCATGTTGCTGCAGATCGCGCTGATCGGCGGCGCTGTCATGCTCGCCATGCGTTATTTCGCCAACCGCCGCCAGCCTTCCTACGGCGTCGGAGGCCAGAGCCGGTCCTATAATATGTCGCCCACGAACAATTCGTCCTTCCAGATCCCGACGATCGGTTCGGGCGGCGGATTCGGCGGGCAGTCGCGCGGCAATCGGCCAAGCGACGAGATCGGGCTGGCGCAGGCCGATCTCGATCAGTTCGAGGAATTGCTGACCCAAGTGCAGACCGCTTACGGCGCAGAGGATTACGGCACCTTGCGCCGGCTGACGACGCCCGAGGCGATGTCCTATCTCGCCGAGGAGCTTGGCGAAAACGCCACCAACGGTGTGCGCAACAGCGTCTCCGACGTCAAGCTGCTGCAGGGCGATATTGCCGAGGCCTGGCGCGAGGACGGCCAGGAATATGCGACGCTTGCCATGCGTTATTCCTCGATCGACGCGATGGTCGAACGCGACAGCGGCCGCGTCGTTTCCGGCGACGACCGCCGTCCGAGCGAAAGCACCGAGGTTTGGACCTTCGTGCGCAAGTCCGGCGCCGACTGGAAGCTTGCGGCGATCCAGGGTGCCGAGCAGCGCGCCGCCTGAGGCGGCGCGTCACGTCGGCATTCTGTACTAATTCACTTCGACCGGTTTGGAACGCATGCGGGAAACCGTCTCGCGTTCCGCCCGCTTGCAGCGCATCGGCGGCAGGCCGCGATCCATCAGGTCCATGTCTTCGAGCACCATGTCGCCCATTTTCTTGAAGGCGCTGTCGAGCGCGCCAGCCCTATGCGCCGAGCGGATGAAACCTTTCAGCCCCCGCACCGGATGATCGGGCGGCAGCGGTTCCTCAGGGTAGACGTCGCTCGCTGCGACGATATGGCCTGACGAGACCGCCGCCATCAGCGCATCAAAATCGACGACATCGGCGCGGCTGAGCAGGATGAAGGCCGCGCCCCTGCGCATGCTGGCGAAGGCCTCGGCACCGAGAAATCTTCTGTTCTCGCTGGTGACGGCGGCGACAACGAAGACGAAATCACTCCTCGTCAGGACGTCCTCCATGCTTGCCGGCTCGACACCGTTTTCCTCAAGGATCGATTGCGGCAGCCAGGGGTCGAATACCCTGATGCGGGATCTGAAGCCGGAAAGCACCCGGCGCAGCGCCTTGCCGAGATCGCCGAAGCCGACGATGCCGATCTCTGAACCGGCGATCAGCCGCGCATTTGCATTCCCCTCCCCTCCCCAGAGTTCTTTGCCTTGGCGAAACGCGACATCCGCGTCGACGATGCCGCGCGCCAAGGCCAGGGCGAAACCGAGACCGATTTCGGCGACCGGTTCGGCAAAGACCTGCCCCGTCGTCACGACGTGGATACCGCGCTGGAAGAGCACCTGATAAGGCATGTTGTTGAGAAGATTGCTTTCGACGTTGAGGATGGAGCGCAAGGCCGGCATACGTCCCAGGGTTTCCACCGAAAGTGGCGGCTGGCCGATGATGTAACGCGCCTTGCCGAGGATTTCGTCGCCGAGACCGGCGATGTTCTCGGGATCGGCCTCGACGATCTCGTATTTGGCGTGCAATTCTGCGCGCGCCTTGTCGCTGAAAATCAGATCGAGCGTGCGCGGCTCGGGCGCGCTGATCGCCAGCGGCCGTTCGGTATTCGTCATGGGCGTCTCCTCCATCGCGGCGGCCTGCACCGTTTCTGCCGGACGATTGATAGCCCCTGTGCGGAGTTGTTTCCAGTGCGATCGTGAGGCGCGGCGCGTCGGGAGAAGCTATCGAAAGCGGCATCTGCCTATCAGATAAGCAGTTGAATTAGCTCGGTATTTCGTGGAGTTTTCGTTGACGGCGCGAATTCTTTGAACTAGCGTGATGCCCGCGACTTGGAACCATGAACGTGTTCTGCGGCCGCAGGATATTCGAAAACTCACGAGGGGAATGAGCAATGAAATCAGCACTCAAGAGCGGCCTGCTTGCCTTGGCTGCCGCAGCGCTTCCAGCCGTCGCCTCCGCCCATCCCGCGATCGGCGAAGCTGCCGGCTTCAGCCATGGTTTTGCCCATCCGATCTCTGGCCTCGATCATGTTCTCGCCATGGTGATGGTTGGTGTTTTCGCATTTCAGCTCGGCGGCCGCGCCACCTGGCTCGTGCCGACGACCTTCGTTCTGGTGATGGCGCTCGGCGGTGCCCTCGGCGTTGCCGGCATCAATGTTCCCTTCGTTGAAATCGGCATCGCGCTTTCCGTCGTCGTTCTCGGCGCCGTCGTCGCACTCAACGTCAAGGCGCCGCTGGCCGCAGCACTCGGCGTCGTCGGCCTCTTCGCCATCTTCCACGGTCATGCACATGGCGCCGAAATGCCGGAAAAAGCCGCCGGTGTCGCCTATGCCGCCGGCTTCATGATCGCAACCGCACTGCTGCATGTCGCCGGCCTAGCGCTTGGTTACCTCATCGGCCGCGCCGGTGAACGGCAGGGCATATTCGTGACGCGCACGGCTGGCGGCATTGCCGCCGTTGCCGGTGTCGGCCTTCTGGCCGGCTTGATCTGAACCTGACGGCAGTTCTGAGCAAAAACCAGGCAGCGGCCTAGGCATCTCAATTCGACAGAACGCCCGGCATGCGTAACGCATCGCCGGGCGTTTTTGCGTTGTCGCCGCAAAGCGCCACGGATTTGACCTAAGTCAAATTCAGCCACGTCGCGTCCGGCTATATCTAGCCAACGATCAACGAAGGGACATCCAAATTGACGCAGGCCAGCCTTGCCGATTGCCGGAGGAACGCGAAGGTCAGTATAGTGATTTCAGAAATATCTGAAATCACAGACGCAACGGAAACGACCATGAACCTCCCCCCTCTCGTCCAGTCCTTCGTTCTCCACTTCGGCGAAATGGGGTCGCGCTGGGGGATCAACCGCACGGTCGGCCAGATCTACGCCCTGCTCTTCGTCTCGCCCGCGTCGCTCTGCGCCGAGGAGATCGCCGAGTCGCTCGGCATCTCGCGCTCCAATGTGTCGATGAGCCTGCGCGAGTTGCAGGCCTGGAACCTTGTCATCCTGAAACACAAGCCGGACGACCGCCGCGATTTTTTCACCACGCCTGATGATGTCTGGCAGATATTGAGGACGCTTGCCGAGGAGCGAAAGAAGCGTGAAGTCGATCCGACGCTGTCGGTTCTGCGTGAGATCCTGATGCAGCGGCCGGCCAGCGACGCTGAGCGACATGCGCAGCAACGGATGAGCGAGATGCACACGCTGATCGAGCAGCTGACGCATTGGTATGAAGACGTAAAACAACTTGAAACAGAAAGGCTCGCAACGCTACTCTCGCTTGGCGCGAAAGTTACCAAGCTTCTGGAGGCCAAGGACCGGGTCGTTTCGCTCGGCCGCAGCCGCCGGCCAAATCCTGCGAACAAGAGTTAGCGCCATGGGCATTGCTTTCTTCGACGCGACGGACGGACGGGGCGCCGAGCCGATGCCGGTCGGCGATACAGTCTCGCCTGTCACCGGCCCCGATAATGTCAAAGGCGGGCTGCGCAGGGCGGCAATACTACAAGCGCTGGCCGCCGCCGTCTGGATCCCGCAGGCCGGGTTGCTGGCCGTCTCGGTCGGCCGCGTCGCCAATGGCGGCGGATTGCATGACGTTCTCTGGCCAGCTCTCGGCATCCTCGTCCTCGGATTTGCAAGAAGCTGTCTCGACGCGGCTGGCGGCCGCCTAGCCTTTCACGCCGCCCGCGCCGAGCTCAGCCGCAGGCGGCAGATTGCCGCCGCGGCACTTTCCATGTCGTCGCCCATCGATCGCGGCCGGCCTGCCTCCGGCAAAGCCGCAAGCGTGCTTGGCGAACAGGCCGAACTGATCGTGCCCTATCTCGCCCGTTTCCAGCCGGCACGGATGAAGGCGAGCCTCGTGCCGCTCATCATCCTTGCCTTCATCCTGCCGGTCTCCTGGATCGCCGCGCTGGTTTTGCTGTTTGTCGCGCCGCTGATTCCTATCTTCATGGCGCTGATCGGCTGGCGCGCCCAGGCGGCGAGCGAAAGGCAACTCGTCGCGACCGGCGGCCTAAACGGCTTCCTGCTCGATCGGCTGCGCGGACTGGCGACCATCCGTGCGCTCGACGCCGTCGATGCAACGGCACTGCGCCTGCGGTCGGAGGCGGAGTCGCTGCGTACGCGCACCATGGCGGTGCTGAAGATCGCCTTTCTGTCCTCGGCGGTGCTCGAGCTTTTCGCCGCACTCGGCGTGGCGATGATTGCCGTCTATGTCGGTTTCAGCCTGCTCGGTGAGATCCGCTTCGGCACCTGGGTCGGCCGGCTCGACCTGACCGAGGGGCTGTTCATCCTGCTGCTGGCACCGGCCTTCTTCGAGCCCCTGCGCGAACTCTCGGCCGTCTGGCACGATCGGGCGGCCGGCGAAGCGGCGCTGAAAGCGCTGGACTCCCTCGTTGGTGGTGGGGTGTCGATCCGAGGAACAGCCGAGGTCGCGCCAGCGGTATCTGCCGTCGCCGAGGCGCCGGCCATTCGTCTTGAGAATGTCGATTTCCGCTACAACGCCGACGAACCGTTGATCCTCGACGGTTTCAACCTCGATATCGCGGCCGGTGAACATCTGGCGCTTCTCGGCGCCAGCGGCTCCGGCAAGTCGACGCTTCTTTCGCTGATTTCAGGGCTGGCGCCCTGCACCGGTGGCCGCATCGTCATCGGCGGCATCGAACTTGTGGATGACAGCGCCCACGCCTTGCGCGCCAGCATGGCATGGATCGGCCAGAGACCGCATATTTTTGCTGGGACCATCGCCGGCAATATCGCGCTCGGCAGGCCCGGTATCCTGCGCGGCGATATCGAAGATGCGCTTGACGCCGCCAGGCTCGGAAAAGTCGCCGCCGCCTATGGCAACCGGCCGCTCGGCGAAGGCGGGATCGGACTTTCCGGCGGCGAGACGTTGCGGCTTGCGATCGCGCGGGCGGCCTGCAATCCGCATCTCCGGATCATCCTGGCCGACGAGCCGACCGCACATCTCGACGCTGCTACCGCCGCCGAGGTGACCGAGAGCCTGCTTTCGCTCGCCAGGGGTCGCACTTTGATCGTTGCGACCCACGATCCGCTGCTTGCTGCCCGCATGCATCGCGCCAAGCGCGTCGATGCCGGCATCGTTATGAGGGAGGCCGCCGAATGAGCAGATCTGTTGCGGACCTCAAGCCGATCCTGCGCCTGTTCCTTGCCGAGCGCCGGCATGCGCTGTTGCTCGGCGCAGCACTTTCAGCGGCGACGGTGACCGCCGGCATCGCCCTGCTCGGCCTGTCCGGCTGGTTCATCACCGCCACTTCGCTCGCCGGCCTTTCAGCCGCTGCCGCCATCACCTTCGACGTCTTTGCGCCGTCAGCCGGCATTCGCCTGCTCGCCATCGTCCGTACGGCCGCGCGCTACGGCGAAAGGCTTGCGACCCATGACGCAACGCTCGGCGTGCTCGCCGCGCTGCGCGAAAGGCTGTTTCGCGGCTTTGCCGAACCGGGTGCGGCTCGCATCCTGTTGCATCGTCCCGCACGGCTGCTTTTCCGGTTGACGGCCGATATCGATGCGCTCGATTCCCTCTACCTGCGAATCCTCGTGCCGGCTGCGGTGGCGATTGGCGCAGCACTGGCGGCAAGCCTCGTGCTGGGGCTGATGCATCCCGTGTTCGGCCTGTGTTTCGGCCTTTTTCTCGCCGGTGCCGGCCTCGGCCTGCCTGTCATCGCCGGGCGAGCGGCGCGCAAACATGCCCGCAGACGCGCCCATGGCATCGAGGCGCTGCGGTCGCGAACGATTGATCTCGTTGCCGGCCAGACCGATCTGCTGATGGCCGGTCGCCTTGCCGTGCAGAGGGAGACGATTGCCGCGGCAGACCATTACGCCGCCCGCGCCGACAATCGGTTGAACCGCGTCGAAACCGGCCTGACATTCGGCTTCGGCCTTGTCTCGACTCTGCTGCTGACCGCATCACTGCTTGCCGTTGCGGCACTTGCGGAAACGAAGGTAATTACCGCTCCTGTCGCCGCACTCGGCCTGCTCGTCGCCTTTGCGGCAGTCGAACCCTTCACAGCGCTACGCCGTGGTGCCTTGGAGCTCGGCAGGACGCTGCTTGCGGCACGGCGCATCGCGCCGCGGCTAGCCGTCGCGGCGGCACCCGAACCATTGCCGGCGCCGTTGCCGGGATGCGCTTTTTCGCTGGTGAAGGTGTCAGCTTTCCATGAAAATTCCGCCGTGCCGGCACTCGAGGATATCGAACTTACGCTTCAACAGGGCGACCACCTCGCCGTCATCGGCAGCAGCGGCGCCGGCAAGTCGAGCCTGCTTGCTCTCCTTTCCGGTGAATTGCCGGCAAAGACGGGAGATGTTGCCGCGCTGACGGCGACGCTGTTGACGCAACGGACGGAGCTCTTCGAGGACAGCCTGCGCGGCAACCTGCTCCTTGCGAACCCGGATGCGAACGAGGCCCGTCTTCGCGAAGCGCTCGCCGCCGCCGGCCTGCTTGCCGATATCGAGGCCATGCCGCGGGGGATCGATACGCGGCTTGGCGAAGGCGGGCTCGGTCTTTCGGGCGGCCAGTCGCGCCGGCTGGCGCTTGCCCGGCTCTTCCTGCGCGATACGCCGCTCTGGCTGCTCGATGAGCCGACCGAGGGACTTGACGGCGTCACCGCCCGCGACGTGCTCAGCCGGCTGTCGGCCATGGCGGCGGGCCGCTCGCTGGTGATCGCCACGCATATCCGCCGCGAGGCGGCGATCGCAGACCGCATCGCCGTCATCAACGGCGGTCGCATCACAGAGATTTCGCGCCGCGGAGAGGCGGCGTTCGAAAAGGCGCTCGACCGGCTTCGGCCGGACTAGAGCAAGATTGCATACCCTCACGCGCCGGCCGGTGCTGAGGAACGCCCTGTACCCCGTGGGACCGTGGGAGAAAGACAATGGAACTAGATATCGTCGCGTTATCGCGCTTCCAATTTGCGCTGACGGCGCTTTACCACTTCCTGTTCGTGCCTCTGACGCTCGGCTTGTCCGTGCTCTTGGCGATCATGGAAACCGTCTATGTCATGACCGGCCGCCAGATCTGGCGGCAGATGACCAAATTCTGGGGCGGGCTGTTCGGCATCAATTTCGTGCTCGGCGTCGCCACCGGCATCGTCATGGAATTCCAGTTCGGCATGAACTGGAGCTATTACAGCTATTATGTCGGCGACATCTTCGGCGCGCCGCTGGCGATCGAAGGCCTGATGGCCTTCTTCCTGGAGGCGACCTTCGTCGGGCTGTTTTTCTTCGGCTGGGACAAGCTCTCGAAGGTCGGCCATCTGGTCGCCACCTGGGCGGTGGCGCTCGGCTCGAACTTTTCCGCACTCTGGATCCTGATCGCCAATGGCTGGATGCAGAACCCTGTGGGATCGGCGCTCAATCCGCAGACGATGCGCATGGAGATCACAAGCTTCTTCGACGTGGTCTTCAATCCTGTGGCCCAGGCGAAATTCGTCCATACTGTATCGGCGGGCTATGTCTGCGCCTCGATCTTCGTGCTCGGCGTCTCGGCTTGGTATATCCTAAAGGGCCGGCACATCGAGCTTGCCAAGCGCTCGATGACGGTCGCCGCCTCCTTCGGCCTCGCTTCGGCTCTATCAGTCGTCGTGCTTGGCGACGAAAGCGGATATCTCGCCACCGAGAACCAGAAGATGAAGCTCGCCGCGATCGAGGGCATGTGGAAGACGGAACCGGCGCCGGCGGCCTTCACCGCCTTCGGCTTCCCCGATCAGGAGGCGCGCGAAACGCATTTTGCCGTGCACATTCCCTGGGTCATGGGACTGATCGGCACGCGGTCGCTGACGACCGAAATCCCCGGCATCGACAAGCTCGAACAGCAGGCCGAAACCCGGATCCGCGACGGCATCAAGGCTTACGACGCGCTTATGCAGATCCGTTCGGCACCGGCGCAGAACCAGGTTGCGCAGGTAGTGCGCAGCTCCTTCGAGGATCTCGGCCATGATCTCGGTTATGCTCTTCTTCTGAAGCGCTACGTCGACGATCCGCGCCAGGCGACCGACGAGCAGATCGTTCAGGCAGCACGCGATACGATCCCGCATGTGCCGACGCTCTTCTGGTCCTTCCGCATCATGGTTGCTCTCGGCATCTTCTTCATCCTGCTGACCGCCACCTTCTTCTGGCTGTCGGCGCGCCGCCACCTCGACAAATATCCGCTGCTTCTGCGGATCGCCGTGCTGGCGATCCCCCTGCCCTGGGTCGCCATAGAGCTCGGCTGGGTCGTCGCCGAGTTCGGCCGCCAGCCCTGGGTGATCGAAGGCGTGCTGCCGACGGCAGCAGCCGTCTCTAGCCTCGGCGCCGGCACCGTGCTTCTGACCATCATCGGTTTTGGCGCACTTTATACTGTGTTGATCGTCATCGAGATGGGCCTGATGATCAAGGCGATCAATCAAGGACCGGAGCCGGACGACGAGCCGGAAGCGATTCTGATTTCCGAAACCCTCGTCCCTGCCGCGGAGTGACCTGCCATGATCCTTCACGAACTCATCGACTATGAAACCCTGCGTCTCATCTGGTGGCTGCTGCTCGGCGTCCTGCTGATCGCTTTTGCGACGACCGGCGGCTTCGATCTCGGCGTCGGCACACTTCTACCTTTCGTTGCCCGGACCGATACGGAACGGCGCGTGGCGATCAACACCATCGGCGCCACCTGGGAAGGCAACCAGGTCTGGCTGATCCTCGGGGGCGGCGCCATCTTCGCCGCCTGGCCGCCGCTTTACGCTGTCTCCTTTTCGGGCTTCTATCTGGCGATGTTCGCGATCCTCTTCGCGCTCATCCTGCGTCCGGTCGGTTTCAAATATCGCTCGAAGCGGGAAAGCGCCCGCTGGCGCAACGGCTGGGACTGGGCGCTGTTCATCGGCGGTTTCGTGCCGTCGCTGATCTTCGGCGTTGCAGTTGGCAATGTGCTGCAGGGCGTGCCCTTCCGCTTCGCCGACGATATGCGGATCTTCTACGAAGGTTCGTTCTTCGCCCTGCTCAACCCCTATGCGCTGCTCTGCGGCCTGCTCTCGGTCGCCATGCTGACGATGCACGGTGCGGCCTGGCTGGTGCTGAAGGCGAGCGGTCCGGTCGCCGAGCGCGCCAGAAGCTACGGCGGCATTGCCGCCCTTGCCGTCATCGTGCTTTTCGCGCTTGGCGGCCTCTTTCTCTGGATCGGCGTCGGCGGCTATCGCATCACCAGCGATATCAGTCCGATCGGCCCCTCCAACCCGCTCTTGAAAACCGTGGCGCTTGAGAAGGGCGCATGGCTCACCAATTACGGCGCCCACTCGTGGATGATCATCGCGCCCGTCCTCGGCTTCGCAGGCGCAGCACTGGCCTTCCTTGCCATGCGGGCAAAACGCGAGATCATGACGCTGCTCTTCAGCAAACTCGCAATCTTCGGCATCATCTCGACGGTCGGCCTGTCGATGTTCCCGTTCATCCTGCCCTCTTCGCTTGATCCGCGATCGAGCCTGACGGTCTGGGATGCATCTTCCAGCCACATGACGCTGTTCATCATGCTTGTCGTGACGGTCATTTTCCTGCCGATCATCCTTGCCTACACAGCCTGGGTCTACAAGGTCCTGTGGGGCAAGGTCGACGAGAAATCCGTCACCGACAAGAACAGTCACGCCTACTAGAGCGATTCAGTAGAACCGCTCTAACCTTTTGTTTTACGCAATTCCGGACGGAAAACCGCTTCGCACTTTTGCTGGAATTGCTCTGAGGAGACGAAATGATGTGGTATTTTGCATGGATCCTCGGCCTGCCGCTGGCCGCCGCGTTCGCTGTCCTCAACGCCATGTGGTACGAACTGATGGACGACGCAGCCAGGAAGAAAGCTTCCGAGCCGCGCAAGTAGAAATGCAGGGGGCGCGGCTCAAACCGCGCCCCTTACCTAAATGTGTCATCGGCGGAATGGGCAGCATCGTCCTTCTCAGAACTTGGTGCCGCTGAAGCATCGCGCTACCGCGAGGCTCAAGGCGTCTTGACTTCGCCTGGGTTTGGGTTACCGTGTAATTCGCTGTATTACGGAGCGATAAATCATGCTGAACAGTGAAAAATCTCAGGTTTCTCTGAGGCTGCCCACGTCCCTGGTTTCGGAGTTCGATCGTATCGCCGCAATTCTCGAACGTGATCGTACCTGGGTAATGCAGAAGGCGCTCAGTCAATATCTTGCAATTGAAGGGGCCGAAATCCTTGCAGATGCTCAAGGTCTCGATGAACTGGATCGAGGGGACAGCGTCGATCTGGAGGACGTGCTTGAGAAGGCTCGCGCAATCGTCGATGCCGCCGAATATCGACGCCGTATGCGGGTGGGTTGATGCCTCGCATTCGCCTTTCCAAAAGTGCAGAACGTTGGTTTTTGAGCAGGATTGCTGAACTCGCAGAGGTTAACCCAGCTGCCGCAAAGAAACTCGTTGAACGCCTGGAAAGGCAAAGAGAGCTTCTTTCATCGTTTCCCCAAATGACCGAAAGGGGAACCCTGGAAGGAACGCGCAAGGTAAGTATGCCTCCCTTCGTGCTGACTATTCGCTCGCGAGACGGCGTTGTTGAAATTGCGGCAATCAGAGATGCACGGCAGAAGGATGCTTACGCTCCAGTCGAGATGCTGTCCGTAGACGACGATGATGAAATCCACCATGCGAAACACCCCTGATAACCGAGGTTACAAGGGGTGTTGATGAAGCAATGGCTAAGAGGGCTGCCGGCTCGCACCGCGCCCTTTGCCTGTCTCGTCAGCCTTCCAGCCACTTCACCTGCTCAGGCGTCAGCCTGACGTCGAGCGCCGAGAGGCTGTCTTCCAATTCGGCGACGGTGCGTGGCCCGATCAGCGGAATGACCGGGAAAGGCTGGGCGATCACATAGGCGAGCGCGATGTGGATCGGATTGCGGCCGAGTTTGTTGGCAAGCTCGATAGCGCGGTCGCGGCGTCCGAAGTTGCGCTCGGAATACCAGACCCGCACGATCTCCTCGTCATCTCGCTTGTCGCGACCGGCGCGGTCGGTAAAGAAGCCGCGGCCCTGGCTCGACCAGGCAAAGTTCGGGACCTGCTTCTCGTTCAGCCACTTTTTCCAGTCGTCATCAGAAGCGGCAACGCAGCCGGCCCAGATCGGGTCGAGCATCTCGGCGAGCGAGAAGTTGTTGGAGAGTGCTGCCGGCGCCGTCTTGCCCGTCTTTTCGGCATAGGCGATCGCCTCGTCGAAGCGCGCCCGCGTCCAGTTCGAGCCACCGAATATGCCGCGGATGCGCCCGCGCTTGACCTCGGCATCCATGGCGTCGACGAACTCGCCGACGGGCACGCCGGTATTGTCGCGATGCATGAAATAGATATCGACATAGTCGGTCTTCAGTCGGGAAAGCGACTGGTCGAGCTGCTTTGCGATCATATCGGGATAGCAGAGCGGCGAATGGGCGCCCTTGCCGATCAGCACGATCTCCTCGCGCGGCACCTTGCGGCTCGTGTGCCAGTCGCCGAAGATCGCTTCCGTCTTGCCGCCGCCATAGACATAGGCCGTGTCGAAGGCATTGCCGCCGGCTTCGTAGAAGGCGTCGAGCGTCAGCGAGGCAGAGGCAAAATTCGGGAAGAACTCGAAGCCGAGCGTCACCACCGAGGCCGGCTTGGAAATGCCGGGAATCTGACGCTGCGGAACGCTGTTGCCGCGCGCGACCGTGCCGCCGGCAATGTTTGCCGTGCGCTTGCTGGCTTTTTCCACGCCGTATTCGAGGCCGACCGAGGCACGCCACTGGTCGAGCACGCGCAGGTTACCGATCGAATCTGCCCAGCTCATGCCAGGAGAGCTGAATTCGGTCTTGCCGGCGCGGATGGCATCACCTGCCGCATCCACCTCGAACGAATAGAGCCAGCGATCCTCCCTGAGTTCGACGGTCTCCTGCTTGCCGCCCTTGAAGATCTCGATCTTGCCGACGCCGCCCTTGTGACCGGAGGCAAACCAGAAGTCCTGGACCTCGATACGGCCTTCCGAGCCGATGATGCGCAGCACATTGTCCTGCTGGGCCATGATCGAGCAGGAGACTTCGGCGATGATCTCGTTCGGGAATTTGAGCACGGCAGATGCCCATTCGTCGACGCCACTCTGGCCGAGATGGGCGACGCCCGAGACCTTCTCCGGTTCGAGGAAGGCCTTGCCCGCCGCGGCGCCTGATATCAGTCTGGCCATCGAGACCGGATAACCGCCGACATCGAGAATGCCGCCGCCGGCGGTGTCGTTGGCGAAAAGCCGGTGTTCCGGCTTGTAGCTGCCCATGTTGAAGCCGAAGCTCGAGCGGATGATGCGAACGGTGCCGATGACGCCGCTTTTGACGAGTTCGACCAGCTTCTCCGTCTGCGGATGCACGCGGTACATGAAGGCCTCGCCGGCGAAGACGCCGGCCTTTTTCGCCTCGTAATAAACCGCTTCGGCATCATAGGCCGAGAGCGCGATCGGCTTTTCCACCAGGATGTGCTTGCCGGCGCGTGCCGCCTTGATTGCCCATTCGGCATGGCCGGTGTGAGGGACGGCGATATAGATCGCATCGATCTCCTTGTCGGAGAGCAGCGCCTCGTAACCATCGACGATGCGGGCGCCGGGGAAACCTTCGGCAAGGCCCGGCTTTGCCGGATTGCGGGTGGCAATCGCCACCAGCTTCCCCGTGCGTGAATGAGCGACGCCGTCTGCAAAGGTGCGGGCGATGGTGCCGGGGCCGATGATGCCCCAGCGGATCGGTTGATCTGAAGTCATGGAAAATCCTCTTTCGTCTTTCTGTCCTGGGATTTGGTTCAGCGAAGCCGTTTACCGGCGCCGTCGAAAAGGAATGTGCGGTTGGCGGGAAGGCCGACCGTCAGCGTTTCGCGATTGCCGGCGACGCGCGATTCCGGCCGCTCGATGATCAGTTGCTCGGGGCCAATGGTGGCGTAGATGTAACTTGTATTGCCGAGATGTTCGGCGACGTCGATGGTGACGGTGAGGTCGGCATCGCCGGTGCCGGCATCGACGAAATGTTCGGGACGAATGCCGAGCGTCACCTTTGCGCCGGCTTCGATGGGATCGGCGACCGGCAGCGTCAGACGCGTATTGGCGTCACTTTCCAGCGCGATCACCGCCCTGCCCGGCTGCGTCTCCACCACCACGGCCTTGAGGAAATTCATCTTCGGCGAGCCGACGAAGCCGGCGACGAACTGATTGGCGGGATCGTCGTAGAGGTCGAGCGGCGCGCCGATCTGCTCGATATTGCCGGCGCGCAGCACGACAATCCTGTCGGCGAGCGTCATCGCTTCCGTCTGGTCGTGGGTGACGTAGATCATCGTCGTGCCGAGCTGTTTGTGCAGCCTGGAGATTTCGACACGCATCTGCACGCGCAGTTCGGCATCGAGATTCGATAAAGGTTCGTCGAACAGGAAGACCTGTGGTTCGCGGACGATGGCGCGGCCGATCGCGACACGCTGGCGCTGGCCGCCAGAAAGCTGCTTCGGCCGGCGCTTCATCAACTCGGTGATCTGCAGGATCTCGGCGACATGGCGCACGCGCCGCTCGGTGTCGGCCTTGGGATTGCCGTTCATGCGCAGGCCGAAGCTCAAATTTTCCTCGACGGTCAGGTGCGGATAGAGCGCATAGGACTGGAAGACCATAGCGATGCCGCGATCGGCCGGCTCGACGTCGTTGACGACCCTGCCGCCGATCTGAAGCTCGCCTGACGTAATATCCTCGAGGCCGGCGATCATCCTGAGCAGCGTGGACTTGCCGCAGCCGGAGGGGCCGACGAAGACAACGAATTCGCCGTCCTTCACCTCCAGATTGGCGCCGTGGATGATCTCAAAGCCGCCGAAGCGCTTGACGATGTTGCTGAGTGAAAGCTCTGCCATGCAGCCTCCCGATTATTTGATTGCGCCGGCCGCGATGCCGGCGATGAAATGGCGCTGAAGAGCCACGAAGATGACGAGGATCGGCGCCGTCAGCAGTACCGCGCCGGCCATGATGCCGCCCCAGGAGACCTTGGTGAGGCCGATCAGCGTTCCCAATGCCACAGGCGCCGTCATCATCCCTGGTCTGGAATTGATCAGCAGCGGCCAGAGGTAATTGTTCCACGAGTGCAGGAAGAGAATGATCGCCAATGCCGCCATGGTCGGGCGCGCCAGCGGCAAGGCGATGCGCAGGAAGATCTGCCATTCCTTGACGCCCTCGACCCGGGCCGCATCGAAGAGCTCGCCCGGCATCATCGAGAAGGATTGCCGCATGAACAGCACGCCGAGCGAATTGAACAGCGGCGGCACGATCAGAGCTACCCAGGTGTTTGCCAGCTTGAACTCGCGCGCCACCATGATGAATTGCGGGATGACGACCACGGAGAAGGGAAGTGTGATCGTGCCGAGGATGATGGCGATGACGACGGAGCGGCCGACGAAACGGTAACGTGCCAGTGCCCAGCCGGCCATCGAAGTCAGCAGCACCGAGAGCACTGTATAGATCAGCGCCACGCCGATGGAGATCACCATTGCCCCTATGAAATCGGTATCGGCCTGCAGGTTTTTGAAATTCTCGACGAAGTTGGTCGATGGCCAGAGCACGATGTCAGGGCTGAAGATGCCGTTGTCGGGCATGGTCGAGAAGACGAACATCATCCAGAGCGGAAACAACCAGATGAGAGCAAGGGGCGCCAGTGCAGCGTGCAACGCGATCTGGCGCAGCAGAAGCGATTGGGATTTGGATTTCATTTCGGATCCCTCCCGACCCAGAGATTGAGAAGCGAGATAGCCACGGCAAGGGCCGCCATCGTGTAGGCGATCGCCGAGGCATAGCCGAAGTTCAGCGAGGTGAAGCCCTGGCGATAAAGCAGCAGGCCGAGGGTCTCGGTGCCGCCGCCAGGACCGCCGCGATTGGTGATGAGGAAGGGCTCGGTGAAGAGCTGCATGGTGCCGATCACCGAGAGCACCACGCAAAATAGGATGATCGGTTTCAGGAGTGGCAGGGTGATGTGGAAGAACTGCTGGACCTTGCTCACCCGGTCGAGCGTCGCCGCCTCGTAGACATCATCGGGAATCGACTGCAGACCGGCGAGGATGATGATGGCGTTGTAGCCCGCCCAGCGCCATGTGACGGCGAGGATGATCAGCGCCATGGCGGCATTGGCATTGTCGAACCAGGAGACCGGGCTGAGACCGACGGCGGAGATCAGCTTGTTGATGATCCCGAAATCGAGGCTGAACATCAGCCGGAAGACGGCAGCATAGGCGACCTCGCCGACGACGACAGGCGCAAAGAAGGCAAAGCGGAAGAGCGGCCGCGCTTTCAGCAGCGGCGAATTGAGCATTACGGCCATGACCGTCGCGAGCGCGATCATGACAGGTACCTGGATCACCAGGATGATCAGCGTGTTGTAGAGGGCATTGTAGAAGGCCGGGTCGTAGAAGAGCCGGCCCCAATTGGCCTGGAAACTATATTTCCACGGGTTGATGCGGGTGTTCTGAAAGGAAATCAGGAACGAATTGATGATCGGCCAGACCCAGAAGGTGGCAAAGATCAGCAGATAAGGGGCGAGGAACGCATAAGCGCTCCGGGTTCTGAACGGCATCGAGCCTCCTCCTCACAAAAACCAATGAATGGTCGCCCGCCTCGCACGGCGGGGGGAAAGCCGGGCGCGCCAAGCGCCCGGCTTCGTCATTCACTGCGCGATCGGAAGGCCGGTCGCCGAAGCGATCTGGTTGGCGGCATCGTCGAGAGCCGCCTTCGCATCGGGATAGCCGCCGGAGAAGAACTTCGTCTGCGTCGCCTTGAAGATGGCTTCGGCATCGCTCTGGAAGGCGGTGCCGCGGCTCGGCACGATCTTCGGCAGCGTCGCCAGGATATCGGCCCAGACCTTCTGACCGCCCCAATAAGGCTGCGCTTCGTTGACGAAGGGATCTTGTACGGCCGAGAGCAACGATGGCACCAGACCGAATTCCTTCAGCATCGTAACCTGACCCTCATTCGTGCCGAGGGCGTAGTTGACGAATTTCCAGGCCGCTTCCTTGTTTGCGGAGGTCGCCGAAATAGCGAGCGACGAACCGCCGAGATTGGCGGCATGCGGGCCATCGGCCGTCAGGCTCGGCATTTTGTAGACGCCCCACTTGCCCTTGAGATCGGGCGAGGTCGAGCGGACGGTGCCCTCGTACCAACCGCCATACAACTGGCTCGCGGCCTTGCCGGCGGTATTGGCCTGGATCTTTTCGTCCCAATTGGCCGCCGTCAGCGTGCCGGCATCCTTCATTTCCTTCACCTTTTGCAGTGAGGAAACGCAGGCCGGCTGGTTGATGGTGATATTCTGGCCGTCGGCCGAGTAATAGCCGCAGCCCTGTTCATTGGCGATCATGCGAAACCATTCGCTGTCGCCATTGAAGTCCGCCTGCGCCATCACGGTGCCGGGGTTGGCGGCGGAAATCTTCTTGCCGGCGGCAATAAAGTCGTCCCAGGTATTGATCGTGCTCGGGTCGACGCCGGCCTTTTCGTAGAAATCGCGGCGATAGAAGACGGCGACAGGGCCGGAATCCCACGGCATGGCATAGGCGACGTCGCCGACCTCAAGCTCGGTGCGCTTGAATTCAGGGAATTTCGCCTGAATGTCGGCCGTGTAACCGAGCTCCTTCAGATTGGCGAAGCAATCCGGGAAACGGCTCCAGAAGATCTCGGCCTCGAAGTTTTCGATGGTGACGATGTCGGGCAAGCCGTCGCCTCCAGCGGCGCAGGCAGCCAGCGTCTTATCGAAGACCTGACTGTTGCCAAGATCCTCGACGGTGATCTTGATATCGGGAAACTGTTTGTTGAAGCCTGGAAGCGTGGACTTCAATGCCGACGCGGCGACATTCCAGCTCCAGATGGTGAGATTGGCCGACTGCGCGAATGCGGAGCCGTAAGCAAGCACTGCGACAGCTGCGGTCGCAGCGAGAAGTTTGAAGCGCATTGAAAATCCTCCCTTTTCAATTGCCGATCTTTCACGAACCCGGTTAGACTATCTGTAAGGGAGCGGGTGTCTCCTAAAAAGGGAACATGAATTTGGCGGAAAGTAAGGTCGGCACACGTGCAATCTATCAGCCCGGCGCGAGCAGCATCGAGGGTTTGCCGACAGCGCTGCAGATGTTTCATGCCCATCCGCCTGTTATGGCCATGCCGCACTGGCACGCGCAGGTCGAGGTCAACTACGTGATGCGCGGCACCGTGCACTACCGGATGAGCGATCACGAATTCCGGCTGAACGCCGGCGAAATGTGCCTGTTCTGGGGTGGCCAGCCGCATCAGATGGACGAATCCTCAGACGATTCGCTCTATGCCGGCGCCCATCTGCCGCTCGTCTATTTCTTCCGGCTGCGCTTGCCGATCAGCGTTTCCAGCCGGCTGATGAAGGGTGAGACGCTGCTGACCTCGGCAACGGATGCCGCCGACAACGAAAACTTCACCCGCTGGTTTCGCTATGCCAATTCCGGCGATCCCGCCAAGGCCCAGCACGCCGTCGACGAGCTGCTGCTGCGCATCGAGCGGATCGCGCTCGAACCGTATTCGATGACGTCGCAGGCGATAATCAGTCTCGAAGGCGATCACCCGCACCCGCATTCCTCGCGCAGCGTCGCGCGCATGTGTGATTTCATCGCCGCCAATTTCCTGCATGACATCGATTCGGTCGATATCGCCCGCGCCGCCGACCTACATCCGAAATATGCGATGAATCTGTTCAAGCGATCGACCGGCATGACGCTCAGCAAATACGTGACGCTGCTGCGGCTGTCGCGCGCCCAGGCGATGCTGATGAGCGAGGGCGCCAACGTGCTGCAGGTGGCGATGGACAGCGGCTTCGGCTCGATCAGTGCCTTCAACAAATCCTTCCGCCATATCGCCGGCATGTCGCCGTCGGACTTCCGCCGCGATATCCGGCTGGTGACGACGGTCCCGGCTGGGGCTTTCCGGAACTAGCTCAGGGCCAGCCGCAATTCGGCGACCTGTGCGTTCTGCCTGCTGCTTGTTTTTCATTGGGCAAAAAAGAACCAACGCCTAAGGTGGCGGCAGAATGCGCACATTTTCTGTGCAAGTGCATGCACTATTGCATTTGCCAGGGAACTGACGCCAGCGCACTCTCAATAAAATCAATGGTTTATAATTTGGCACGCACTTTGCTTCGATAGTTGCAGAGTTGGTGGCTAGGGTTCCGGCGTCGCAAGGCGTGACTGGTCCGAGAGCTGCCACCGGCGAGGGAGACATCCCGCCGGGTGCACGGCGGGACAAAAGCCCGGGAGACCTCGTAAGCCAAGGGATTGGCGGCACGATGGTCATTGCCGATCCCTTTTGAAGAAAAGCAAAAGGGGAATTTCAATGCAGACTTTTTCGAAGATTCTCTCGATTACCGCACTGACGGCGTCCCTGGCGCTGGGACTCGGCTCGATCGCCAAGGCCGAACAGAAGACTGACTTCAAGGTTGCCTGGTCGATCTATGTCGGCTGGATGCCCTGGGGCTACGCCGCCGATCACGGCATCGTCAAGAAATGGGCCGACAAATACGGCATCAAGATCGAGGTGACCCAGTTCAACGACTATGTCGAATCGATGAACCAGTATACCGCAGGCGCCTTCGACGCCGTGACGCTGACCAATATGGATGGCCTGTCGATCCCGGCTGCCGGCGGCGTCGATACGACAGCGGTCATCGTCGGCGACTTCTCGAACGGCAATGATGCGGTCATCCTCAAGGACAAAGCGAGCCTTGCCGACATCAAGGGGCAGAACGTCAATCTCGTCGAATTTTCCGTCTCGCATTATCTGCTGGCCCGCGCGCTCGAAAGCATCAAGCTGACTGAGCGCGACGTGAAAGTGGTCAACACTTCCGACGCCGATATGGTTGCCGCCTACAAGACGGCAGATGTCACCGCCGTCGTCACCTGGAACCCGCTGGTCTCGACCATTCTCGAAGATCCTACGGCCAAGAAGGTCTTCGACAGCTCGCAGGTGCCGGGCGAGATCATCGACCTGATGGTCGCCAACACAGGCGTGCTGAAGGACAATCCGAATTTCGGCAAGGCGCTCGCCGGCATCTGGTATGAAACTGCGGCGCTGCTGACCGCCGACAGCGCCGACGGCAAGGCCGCCCGCGAGGCGATGGGCCAGGCATCGGGCACCGATCTCAAGGGCTACGAGTCCCAGCTTGCCGTCACCAAGCTGTTTGCCAAGCCGTCCGATGCCGTTGCTTTCACAGCCTCGGACGGCCTGCCGAAAACGATGGATCTCGTCCGCAACTTCCTGTTCGAGAAGGGCCTGCTCGGCAATGGTGCGCCGTCTGCTGACGTCATCGGCATCGAAATGCCGGATGGCAAGATCCTCGGCGATAGCGGCAACGTCAAGCTGCGCTTCACCGAGGCCTACATGAAGGCAGCCGCCGACGGTTCGCTCTGAGCGATGTCAAAGCAGCGGTGCGGTCCTGACCGCGCCGCCCACCCTTCATCAGCGGAGCTTTCCTCATGCGCTGGATCAACACGAGGCCGAGCCGGGGCGCGCAGCTTGCCTTGACGCTGGTGCCCTTCGTGCTGCTGATCGTTGCCTACACGGTCGGCTCGGCAGCACGGCTGGCGGAAAACGCCAACGACAAGCTGCTGCCCGGTCTTGCCGGTTTTGCCGATGCGATCGACCGCTTTGCCTTCATCGCCGATCCGCGCACCGGACAATATCTGCTCTGGTCCGATACCGGGGCGAGCCTGGTCCGGCTGTTCGCCGGCCTCGGCATCTCGACGCTTACCGCGCTCGTCATCGGCATGCTGATTGGCATGTTGCCTTATCTGAGAGCCCTGCTCTCGCCCTTCGTCGCCGTCATCTCGATGGTGCCGCCGCTGGCGCTGCTGCCGATCCTGTTCATCGTCATGGGGCTTGGCGAAGCCTCGAAGATCGCGCTTATCGTCATCGGCGTTGCGCCGACGATGATCCGCGACCTTGCGCTGAAGGCGCTGGAACTACCGCGCGAGCAGATCGTCAAGGCTGAAACGCTCGGCGGCTCTTCCTGGCAGATCGGCCTTCGCGTCGTGCTGCCGCAGATCCTGCCGCGGCTGATCACCTGCCTCAGGCTTCAGCTCGGTCCGGCCTGGCTGTTCCTGATCGCGGCCGAGGCGATCTCATCGGATTCCGGCCTCGGCTACCGCATCTTCCTCGTCCGCCGTTATCTCTCGATGGATATCATCTTTCCCTATGTCGTCTGGATCACGCTGCTCGCCGTGATCATGAATTATATCCTCGATCGCATCCGCATCGCCGTCTTCCCCTGGTCTGAGCTGGAGAAGCAGGCATGAGCGAGTTGGTGATCGAAAGGGTCTGGAAAGAGTATGGCGACCAGATCGTCCTCGAAGACGTGTCGCTGACTGTCGCTTCACGCGCCTTCGTCGCCCTTGTCGGCCCGTCCGGCTGCGGCAAGTCGACGTTCCTGCGTATGCTGCTCGGCCAGGAGCGGCCGACGCGAGGAACGATCCTGCTCGACGGGCAAGCCCTGCCCCAGGAGCCGGGGCCGGATCGCGGCGTCGTCTTCCAACGTTACTCCGTCTTCCCGCATCTGACCGTCCTCGGAAACGTGTTGCTCGGGCGGGAACTCTCGGCGTCCCGCTACAAGGCCAAGCTTTTCGGCGCCGCCCGCCGCGACGCCATCGACGAAGCCCGGCGGCTGATTGCCGAAGTCGGCCTTTCCGGCGCCGAGGACAAATATCCAGCACAACTATCAGGCGGCATGCAGCAGCGCCTGGCGCTGGCGCAGGCCCTGATCATGAAGCCGAAGGTGCTGCTGCTCGACGAGCCCTTCGGCGCGCTCGATCCCGGCATCCGCGCCGAGATCCACACCTTGATGAAGCGGCTCTGGCACGAAACACAGATGACCGTCGTCATGGTGACGCACGACATGCGCGAGGCCTTCACGCTGGCGACGCGCGTCGTCGCCTTTGAGCGCAAGCGTGACCGCCCGGAGGAAAAGGAGCGCTACGGCGCGACGATCACCAAGGACATTTCGATCTGGCCGCCCAGGCTTGCCGGCGCGCCCTCCATCTTCAGCCCCGACCGGGACGGCCCGGTCATTTCTCTGGGCCTTCGCCGGGACGACCCGGCTTCCAGTCCGTCAGGAGAAAAACCATGATGCATGTCAGACGTTCGCCCGAGGAGATCGCTGCCAACCGGCAGCGCTACGAGGAACATCAGAAGAAGGGGCTGGAATTTGCCCCGAAGGCCCTGCCGGCGCCGAGCCCCCTTCCCGCCCCCGCCGTCGATGCTACCGCGATCATCCATCAGGAAACCATCCCCGGCGGCTGGTACTGGTCGACCGCGCTGAAGCGCGGCGAGGCTCTCCGCATCGATCAGGGCGAAGGCGGATCGACTGTGGCGCTCGTCGCCTGGAATGCCGCCGACACCAGCGAACGGCTCAATCTCGTCGATACGGTCAAGGTGCAGTGGACGACCGCCCTCGGCAAGGGCCGTGTCATCTTCTCGGATATGGGCCGGGTGATGTTTTCGCTGATCGAGGATAGTTCCGGCGCCCATGACTGCCTGATGGGGGGCTCGACGGCAGCTTCGAACGCTGCAAAATATCCTGGCGCGAAGACCCGCAACACCCGCGACAATTTCGTGCTCGTCGCCGGCAAGCTTGGTCTCGAACGACGCGACATTCCTGCGATTCTCAATCTTTTCGCCCCCGTCCGCGTCGACGATGACGGCGGCTTCCACTGGCGCGGCAAGCTTTCCAACAGCGGCGACTATGCCGAGCTGCGCGCCGAGATGGACATGATCGTCGGCTTCTCCAATTGCCCGCATCCGCTCGATCCCGATCCGGTCTATGCGCCGAAGCCGGTCATCGTCACGCGCTTTCGTGCGCCTGCGCCCGCAGCCGACGACCTCTCGCACACGGCAACCGCCGAAGCCCTTCGCGGCTTCGAGAACAACGCCTCGATGCTGGCCTGAGGAGAATGACGATGACCGATTTCATCAAGACTTCAGCTTCGCACAGCCTCGAAAACGCCGTGCAGGATCATTTCATTCCGGCCGAAGCGCCATGGTCCGGCATCGTCCGCAAGGGCCAGACCATCCGCATCGAGGACAGCTACGGCCAGCAGGCGATCGACACGCTGTTTTATCGTGCCGACGACTTTGCCGAGCGTTATTCCAACCAGGATACGATGCGGGCTCAAGGCGGCGCCTATATCGGCACCGGCACGAAGATCATCTCGAACGAAGGCAACGTCATGCTGGTCATGACGGCCGACAGCTGCGGCCGCCACGACACATCCGCCGGCGCCTGTTCCTGCGAAAGCAACACGGTGCGCTTCGGCCACGGCACCAAATACCTGCATGCCTGCCGCGACAATTTCGTGATCGAGGTGACCAAACACGGCATGAGCAAGCGCGACATCGTGCCGAACATCAATTTCTTCATGAACGTGCCGATCAAGCCGAATGGCGAGATGACCATCGTCGACGGCATTTCCGCGCCCGGCGACTATGTCGAGCTGGTGGCGGAGATGGACGTGCTCTGCGTCATCTCCAACTGCCCGCAGATCAACAATCCCTGCAACGGCTTCGATCCGACGCCGATCCGGGTGCTGATCTGGGACGGCGAGGATTGATCGATGTTCACCAAGGTCCTTATCGCCAATCGCGGCGAAATCGCCGTCCGCGTTATCCGGACATTGGAGAGGATGGGCATCGCCTCGGTCGCCGTCTATTCCGATGCCGACCGGTTCTCGATGCCGGCGCTGACCGCCGACGAGGCCGTACGCCTCGGCCCGGCGCCACCCGCTGAGAGCTATCTCAACGTCGATGCCGTCATCGCCGCCTGCAAGGCGACGGGGGCGCAGGCCGTGCACCCAGGCTACGGTTTCCTCTCGGAGAATATCGGCTTTGCCGAGCGGCTCGCCGCCGAGGGTATCGCCTTCATCGGCCCGCGCCCAGAGCATCTGTCGGCCTTCGGCCTGAAGCATACGGCGCGCGAATTGGCGAAAGCGAGCGGCGTGCCGCTGCTGCCCGGCACCGATCTCTTGCAGAGCGTCGAGGATGCGCTTTCGGCTGCAGAGACCGTCGGTTATCCCGTCATGCTGAAAAGCACGGCCGGCGGCGGCGGCATCGGCATGCAGCTCTGCGCCGATGCGGCAAGCCTCAAGGCCTCCTTCGAGAGCGTGCAGCGGACCGCCCGCGCCAGCTTCGGCGATGCGCGCGTCTATATCGAGCGCTTCGTTGCCGAAGCCCGCCATGTCGAGGTGCAGATCTTCGGCGACGGCAAGGGCGGCGTGATCGCGCTCGGCGAACGAGATTGCTCGCTGCAACGGCGAAACCAGAAGGTCGTCGAGGAGACCCCTGCCCCCGGCCTTTCCTCGGAAACACGGGCGCGGCTGCACAAGGCGGCGGTCGATTTGGGAAGTTCGGTCTCCTATGAATCGGCCGGCACCGTCGAATTCATTTATGATCCCCAGCGCGAGGAATTCTATTTCCTTGAGGTCAACACCCGCCTTCAGGTCGAGCACCCGGTGACGGAAGCCGTCTTCGGCATCGATCTCGTCGAATGGATGATCCGGCAGGCGGCGGGCGAGGACGTGCTCTCGGGTGCGAATGCCCTGACGCCGAAGGGTGCGGCGATCGAGATGCGCATCTACGCCGAGATGCCGCATGCCGATTTCCGCCCGAGCGCTGGCCTGCTGACCGAGGTTGTCTTCCCTGATAATGCTCGCGTCGACGGCTGGATCGAGACGGGAACCGAGGTCACGCCCTTCTATGATCCGATGCTCGCCAAGCTGATCGTGGCGGCGGGAGACCGGCCGGCGGCGATCGAGAAGCTGAAGGCAGCACTCGCCGAAACGTCGATATCAGGCATCGAGACCAATCTCGATTATTTGAGAACGATCGCCGCTTCCGAGCTGCTCGCCGGCGCCAAGGTGGCGACGACGGCGCTGCGCGACTTCACCTTCGTTCCCGATGTCGTCGAGGTGCTTGCGCCGGGTGCCCAATCGAGCATTCAGGAACTGCCGGGCCGGCTCGGCCTTTGGCATGTCGGCGTGCCGCCGAGCGGCCCGATGGACGAACGCTCCTTCCGCCATGCCAATCGGCTGGCCGGCAATGCCGACGTGACGGCTGCGCTTGAATTGACGGTTTCCGGCCCGACATTGCGGTTTTATGCCGATCAGACGATCGCGCTTGCCGGCGCGCGGATGGCGATGACATGCGACGGGACACAGTTGCCGCATGGCGAGCCGGTGCTGATCCGGGCAGGCCAGGTGCTGTCGATCGGGACGATCGAAGGGCCGGGGCAGCGCGCCTATCTCGCTGTCGCCGGTGGTTTTGCGGCACCCGTCGTGCTCGGCTCGCGGGCGACGTTCGGCCTCGGCCAATTCGGCGGCAACGCCACAGGCACGTTGAAGACGGGGCATGTGCTTCATTTTGCCCGGCAGGTGGCAACCGAACCGGCGACGCCCGCAAAGGAGCCGGCCACCTTGACGCGCGAATGGGATGTCGGCGTCGTCTACGGCCCGCACGGCGCGCCAGATTTCTTCGAGGATAACGATATCGAGACGCTGTTCTCGACGGCCTACGAGGTGCATTTCAACAGCGCCCGCACCGGCGTTCGCCTCATCGGCCCTGCCCCGGTTTGGGCACGCCACGATGGCGGCGAGGCGGGGCTGCACCCCTCCAACCTGCACGACAATGCCTATGCGATCGGGGCGATCGATTTCACCGGCGACATGCCGATCATTCTCGGCCCTGACGGCCCGAGCCTTGGCGGCTTCGTCTGCCCGGCGGTGATTGCCCGCGACGAGCAGTGGAAGATGGGCCAGTTCAAGCCCGGCGACCGCATCCGTTTTCATGCCATGGCGCGGCCGGAAGACCCGGTCGCTGGTCCAGCGGTGCGGCGGGTCGCGGAAGAGACGGGTTCGCCGATCGTCGGCATCCGCGAGGACGGACCGGTTTCGGTCGTCTATCGCCGCCAAGGCGACGACAACCTGCTCGTCGAATACGGGCCGATGACGCTTGATATCGCGCTCCGACTGCGGGTGCATCTGCTGATGCAGGCCGTTGTCGAGGCTCGCCTTCCGGGCATCGTCGACCTTACCCCCGGCATCCGCTCGCTGCAGATCCATTATGACGGCACGCAGCTGACGCGCCGGCGCCTGCTCGGGCTGCTCTCCGAGATCGAGGCGACGCTGCCGGCGGCACAGGAAGTCACCGTGCCGAGCCGCATCCTTCATCTGCCGCTTTCCTGGAACGATCCGGATGCGGAGCTTGCGATGCGCAAATATCAGGAGCTCGTGCGCCCAAATGCGCCCTGGTGCCCGTCGAATATCGAGTTCATCCGCCGCATCAACGGCCTTCCTGACGAACAGGCCGTTCGCGATATCGTCTTCGATGCGAGCTACCTCGTGCTCGGTCTCGGCGACGTCTATCTCGGCGCGCCGGTTGCGACCCCTGTTGATCCGCGCCATCGCCTCGTGACGACGAAATACAATCCGGCCCGCACCTGGACGCCTGAGAACGCCGTCGGCATCGGCGGCGCCTATATGTGCATCTACGGCATGGAAGGACCGGGCGGCTACCAGCTCTTCGGTCGCACCATCCAGGTCTGGAACACCTGGCGGGAGACACCGGCCTTTGCCAGGGGCAAACCCTGGCTGCTGAACTTCTTCGACCAGATCCGTTTCTTCCCTGTTAGTAACCAGGAATTGACGGAGGCGCGCGCCGCCTTCCCGCATGGCGGCTATCCGATCAGGATCGAGGAGACGGAATTCTCCTATGCCGCCTACGAGAAGGAATTGCAGGCGAACGCGGCGTCGATCGGCCGTTTCAAGGTAACGCAGCAGGCCGCCTTCGATACTGAGCGCCAGCGTTGGAAGGAAGCCGGGCTCGACAGCTTCGTCACCGACGAAGGCACGGGCGAAAGTCCGGATGGGGATATTCCCGACGGTTGCTTCGGTGTTGCCAGCGCCGTGCCCGGCAATATCTGGAAATTGCTGGTCGAGCCGGGCGCCTCGGTTGCGGCCGGCGATACACTCGCCATCATCGAATCGATGAAAATGGAAATCAACGTCACCGCCCATGCGGCAGGCCGCGTCCGCGATCTGCGCGCCGGGCCGGGAAGAAACGTCAAAGCCGGCGATATCATCGTCGTTCTGGAGGAATGCTGACATGCTGCCGACCATCCTCGATCTCTCAAGCCTTCGCGCCGCCTATCAATCCGGCCTGACGCCGCTCAACGCCATCGAAGAGGTGATCGCGCGGCGTGCCGCCTCGAAGGATCCGGCAATCTTCATCACGCCGGTGCCGGATGACGAGCTGCGCGCTGCCGCGAAAGCGCTGATGGTACGCGCGCCTGAGGCAAACAGCCTTCCGCTCTGGGGCGTTCCCTTCGCTGTCAAAGACAATATCGATGCCGCCGGCCTGCCGACGACTGCCGCCTGCCCGGCCTATGCGTATCGGCCGGAAGCGGACTCCACCGTCGTTGCCCGGTTGAAGGCGGCCGGCGCCATCATCATCGGCAAGACCAATCTCGACCAGTTCGCGACCGGCCTCAACGGCACGCGCTCGCCCTATGGCGCGCCGCGTTCGGTATTCGATGCGGCCTATATCTCCGGCGGATCGAGTTCCGGATCATCAGTCACGGTTGCTTCCGGCCTCGCCGCCTTCGCACTCGGCACCGATACGGCGGGCTCCGGCCGGGTGCCGGCTGCCTTCAACAATCTGGTCGGCATCAAGCCGACGCCGGGTCTCTTGCCGAATACCGGCGCCATACCGGCCTGCAAGAGCGTCGATTGCATCACGATCTTTGCCGCGACCGTCGGCGACGGTGTCGCGATCCGCAAGGTCGCCGAAGGCTTCGATGCCGCCGATGCTTTCTCGCGTCGCGCCACGCCGGCGAACCTGCCGGTATCGGGCTTGCGCATCGGCGTTCTCACCGATGCCGAACGGGAATTCTTCGGCGACAAGGAGGTGGAGGCGCTCTACGACCAGGCGATCGAGCGGGCCAGAGGGCTCGGCGCCACCATCGTGCCTTTCGATTACGCCCCATTCCGCGAGGCGGCCGCCCTTCTCTATGACGGGCCGTGGGTCGCCGAACGTCTGGCGGCGGTGGAGACCTTCCTCGCCACCAACGCCGCCGATTTCGATCCAACCGTCAGAGGGATCATCGAGGGCGCCAAGGGCAAGACCGCGGTCGAGGCTTTCAACGGCCGATACCGGCTCGAGGAACTGCGCCGTAAGACCGAGGCCGAATGGGAAAAGGCCGACGTGCTTCTGCTGCCGACGGCGCCGACCACCTACACGGTCGCCGACATGCTGGCCAATCCCGTCGTGCTCAACGGCCGCCTCGGTCGCTACACCAATTTCGTCAACCTGCTCGATTGCGCGGCGATCGCCGTTCCGGCCGGCTTCGGAAAAGGTGGCCTGCCGGGCGGGGTGACGGTGATTGCGCCTGCCTTCACCGACGATGCTCTGGCGCCGCTTGCCGATGCGCTGCACCGTGCAGCAGGTTCCGGCATGGGCATCGACCGGCAGGCGGCAATACCGGAAGCGAGCCGTGTCGTGCCTGGCGATGACGGTTTCATCGAAATCGCGGTCGTCGGTGCGCATCTGACCGGCATGCCGCTCAATCACGAACTGGCAGGCTCGGGCGGGCGTCTGGTCAAGACCTGCCGCACGGCCGGGGATTATCGCCTCTTCGTTCTGCCCAATACCACGCCGCCGAAACCGGGGCTGCTGCGCGAACCCGGGCACAAGGGTCAGGGGCTGGAGGTCGAGGTCTGGGCACTGCCGGCCGATGCTTTCGGCAGGTTCGTCCAGAAGATTCCGGCACCCCTCGGCATCGGTAAGCTTACGCTCGAAGACGGTTCCAGCGTCTCCGGCTTCGTCTGCGAGGCGCATGCGGTGAAAGGTGCCGAGGAAATCACCGCGCTTGGCGGCTGGCGCAACTATATCAGCGCCAAGCTGGCGAGCTGAGGAGAGTCTTGCATGGCGGCAAAACTCATCCGGCGCCTGATCGATCTGCTGCGGGACGGTCTGACCGCCCGCAGCGAAGCGATCGGCAGCACCTGTGTCAGCCCTGGCGGTTCAGAGAACGTTCGGCAAGCTCGACGATAATGCCGTCGGGATCGCGAACGAAGGCGATCTTGTTCAGCATCTCGGAGTGGACGGCGAAGCGCGGCCGCTCCTTGATCTCGATGCCCGCCTGTTCAAGGCGGGCGAAGGTCTCTTCGACATTGTCGAAACAGAAGGTGAGGTGCCGGACGCCGGCCGTATCGTCAGGCACGTCCACCGCCGTCGACGCGCCGCCTGGCGGCGCAAAGACCTCCAGCATGCCGCCGCCTGCATCGAGGAACGCGACCCGCATGCCATTCGCCATTGTCTTGCGCAGCACGAGGCTGAGGCCGAGCAGGCCACAGTAGAAATCGATGGTGCGGTCCATGTCGCTGACCGTCATGCCGACATGCTCGAAGGATTTCAGCATGGGAGCGCCCTTCCCGGTTCAGACGGTGGCAGCAGCCCGCCATTCTCCTGCCGGAAGCCAGGAGCGATAGAGCGGATGATCGGCGGCGATCGGCATCGGCGTCGGTTGTCCGGTTCGCTGCGAGAAGTAGGCGGCCGTTACCAGTTCCAGCGAATTGCGGGCATCCTGCAGCGTCACCGGTGGGTCGGTGTCCTCGACAATCGCCTTGTGGAAGAGCTCGAACTGACGGGTGTAGCCATCCTCGCCAGGCACATAGGCGGCGAGCACTTCGTCGATCCGCGCCTGATGTTCCTCCGTCCCGGCGACGAACGTCCACGGATCACGGCCCATCGTATAGGGTTCGATGATGCTTTCGGCGACGAGGTCGTTGAAGCAGAAGCGCAGCCGCGAGATTTCCTTGCGCGAGCCGAGCGTCATCGACAGCGTCGCCAGCGAGCCGTTCTGCATCTTCACCGAAAGGGCTGCCGTGTCCTCGACCTCGATCGGATTGACCAGCGTCGCCCCATAGGAAAACACCTCGGCGCAGGGACCGTGCACATAATTCAACATGTCATGGGCGTGGATGGCGTGGCCGAGAAGGCCGCCGCCGAGTTCGCTCGCCCATTTGCCGCGCCATGGCACGGCATAATAATCCGGGCCGCGCCACCAATGTGTCTCGATCGTCGTCAGGAACGGCTTGCCGGCAAGGCCGCGCTCGATCAGCAGTTTCAGTTTCTGCAGACCGGAACCGTAGCGATACTGGAAGATCGGCATCAGCTTCTTGCTGGGGAAGCGGGCAAGGATACGCCCCATCTCGTCGACCTCGGCGATCGAGCCGAAGAGCGGCTTCTCGCAGATCACGTGCTTGCCTGACTCGATACCCTTGCGGCAGAGTTCGAAATGCGAACTCGGCGGCGTCGAAATGTCGATGATGTCGAGATCGTCGCGGGCAAACAGCGAATCCGCATCCTGCGTGTATTCGGCAATGCCGAACTCCTCGCACAGCGCTCTGCCGCGTTCCTCGTCGAGCGAGCAGAGCACGGGGACTTCGAAAAGCTCCTTGTTCCAGCCGAAGCCGGCCAGATGCCGCGCAGCGATGCCTGCGCCGATGACGCCGACGCGCAATTTCCTGGTCATGATTTCCTCCTCAGCGAGCGCCGATGCGCGCGGCTTTCGCCTGGGCTTCGAGCGAAAGACGGCAGACTTCAAAAACGTGATCCTGGGTCATCGCCGTCTGTGTGCGGTTGCCGACGTCGGCGGTGAAAGCGTCGAAATAGTCGAGTTTTTCGCCACTGCAATCGATATGGGTCATTTCCTTGCCGTTGACCAGGAAGAGGTGATCCTTGCCCGGCCGGCCGGCGATATCGATATATTTGCGCAGTTCGATGTAGCCTTCGGTGCCGAGGATGGTCAGGCGCCCGTCACCCCAGGTCGGCAGCGCCTCCGGCGTGAACCAGTCGACTCGCACATAGCCCGCCGCCTTGTCGGAGCGCAGAAGCACCTCGCCGAAATCCTCGAAAGCGGGCTTGTCGGGCATGCCGAAATTGCCGATCGAGCTTGCGATGACCTCGCCTGTGGTCGAGCCGGTATAAAACAGGAACTGGTCGACCTGGTGCGAAGCGATATCGACGATGATGCCGCCGAAGGCTTCGGGATCGAAGAACCAGTCCGGCCGGGTCGGCAGTTGCAGCCGGTGTGGACCGACGCCGAGCGTCTGGATCACCTTGCCGATCGCGCCTTCAGCGACGAGCTTGCCGGCCTTGACGGCGGAGCGGACGCAGTGGCGCTCGGAAAAGCAGATCGAGAAGATCTTGCCGGTCTCGGCAACGGTACGCCTGACGTCCTCGAGTTGGGCGAAGGTCGTCACGCCCGGCTTGTCGGTCATCACATCCTTGCCCGACCTCATTGCGCGGATGGCAAGCCCGGCACGATCACGCGGAATCGCGGAAATGCAGATGACATCGATCGACGGATCGTCGAACAGCTTTTGCCTGTCGATCTGCGGCGCGTCAGGATAGGTCTTCTCGAAGGCCTCGCGCAACGCCGGCACTGAGGTCTGCGGGCAATAGCCGACGAACTCGCCACCTGCGGCCAGCAATCCCTTTACGTGATCGAACGTGTGCCCATGGTCGATTCCGACGACGGCAAATCTCAACATCGCTGCAATATCCTCCTGGGATTTTCGTGTGGCCGGCTGATGCCAGCCTCCTCCATGTTGGGCAAAACAGATAACGAAAGCCGGCTCCTGTCAAGGCGAGATGAAGGGCAAAATCGTCACAGCGTGTATTTAAATATCTGAAATATAACAGTTATTTTGTATCTAAATAGTTATTTTGTGAGCTTTTGCAATTGGATTCCCGAGGAAGTCAGCCGCCCGAGCCGATCAGGCGAAAGTCTTTTTCCCCGACGCATCTTGCCCCTTCTCCATGAATGTGATCGATTTCGGCTGCCGCCGGGCTGGAGGGCGGCAACACCCCGCAATGTTTTGAAGAGCGCTCCCCGCTCGCCTGTGACGGAAGATCACCATGTCTCAACCTCTGCTCGATGTCGCCGCTTCGGATGGTCTTTTTGTCGGTCGCATCTGGAATCCCGAAGTGCAGGGACCGAGCATTGTGATGTTACGCGAGGGTATGCTGGTCGACATCACGTCGCGCGAGGCGCCGACGCTGAGCGCCCTGCTCGAGCTGCAGGATGCCGCCGCCTTCGTCCGTGCCGCAAGCGGCAAGGCGATCGGCTCGCTGGCGGACATCGCCGCTAACAGTACCGGAGCTCCGGATCAAACGCGCCCTTATCTCCTTGCGCCCGTCGACCTGCAGGCAGTCAAGGCCTGCGGCGTTACCTTTGCGCAGTCGATGATCGAGCGCGTCATTGAGGAGAAGGCCGCCGGCAGTCCGGAACGCGCCGCATCGATCCGCGAGCGTGTCAGCACGCTGATCGGCGGCAGCCTCACCAATCTGAAGGCCGGTTCGCCGGAGGCCGCCAAGGTCAAGCAGGCATTGATCGACGAGGGCATGTGGTCGCAATATCTCGAGGTGGGCATCGGGCCTGATGCCGAAGTCTTCACCAAGGCGCCGGTGCTTTCCTCCGTCGGCTGGGGTGCCGATGTCGGCCTGCATCCGATCTCGACTTGGAACAATCCCGAGCCGGAAGTCGTGCTCGCGGTCAATAGCCGCGGCGAAATCAAGGGCGCGACGCTCGGCAACGACGTCAATCTGCGTGACGTCGAGGGCCGCTCGGCACTGCTGCTCGGCAAGGCCAAGGATAACAACGCCTCCTGCTCGATCGGTCCTTTCATCCGCCTGTTCGATGCCGATTACAGCCTGGATGACGTACGCAAGGTCGAACTCGACCTAAAAGTCACCGGCCAAGATGGTTTCGTGCTGCATGGCAAGAGTTCGATGTCACAGATCAGCCGCGACCCGACCGATCTCGTCAAGCAGACTGTCGGCGCCCATCATCAATATCCTGACGGTTTCATGCTTTTCCTCGGCACGCTGTTTGCGCCAACGCAGGACCGCGACGCGCCGAAGCAAGGCTTCACCCACAAGATCGGCGATGTCGTCGAGATTTCCTCGGCAGGCCTCGGCGCCCTCGTCAACACCGTGCGCCTTTCCACCGAATGCCCGCCCTGGACCTTCGGCATTTCGGCGCTGATGAGCAATCTGGCAAAGCGCGGTCTTCTCTAAATTACTGATTCCGTCGCCTGCCCTGCAGCAAGTCAAGGACGGAGTTTGCCGCCTCGAGAACATTTGTACCCGGGCCGAATACGGCTGCAACGCCGTGTTCATGCAGGAATTCATAGTCCTGCCGCGGGATGACACCGCCGCAGACGACAATGATATCACCACCGCCCTGTTCCCTCAGCCTGTCGATCAGCTGCGGCAGCAGCGTCCTGTGACCGGCCGCCAATGACGAGACGCCGACGACATTGACCTTTTCGCTGAGCGCGACGCCGGCGGCTTCCTCCGGTGTCTGGAAGAGAGGACCGGCGAGCACATCGAAGCCGATATCGCCGAAGGCCGAGGCGATCACCTTGGCGCCTCGGTCGTGTCCGTCCTGGCCGAGCTTGGCGACCATGATCTTCGGCCGGTGCCCCATGGCTTCCGTCACCTCCGTCATACGAGTCTTGAGCACGGCGAGTTCCGGCTCATTTTCATACGCTTGGCCATAGACGCCCTTGATCACCACAGGCGTGGCGGCGTGATCGCCGAAGGCATCGCGCATCGCGTCCGATATCTCGCCGACCGTGGCGCGGGCGCGGGCCGCCTCGATGGCGGCTTCCAGCAGGTTGCCCTTGCCGTTCTGTGCGATCTCCGCCAGGGCGGCCAGCGTCTCGCGCACGGTTCCGCCGTCGCGGCGCCGCTTGGTTTCCTCGATACGTCTGATCTGCGCTTTGCGTACTGCGCTATTGTCGATCTCCAGAATGTCGATCGGCTGCTCGTTGTCGAGCCTGTAGCGGTTGACGCCGACGATGACCTCCTCGCCCTTGTCGACGGCTGCCTGGCGGCGCGCGGCCGCTTCCTCGATCAACCGTTTCGGCAGGCCTTCATTGACGGCTTTCGTCATGCCGCCGAGTGCTTCCACCTCCTCGATCAACGCCCAGGCTTTGTCGGCAAGCTCCTTCGTCAGGCTCTCGACGTAATAGGAGCCCGCCAGCGGATCGATCACCTTGGTGACGCCGGTTTCGTGGCTCAGGATCAACTGCGTGTTGCGGGCGATGCGGGCGGAAAATTCCGTCGGCAGCGCGATTGCCTCGTCGAAGGAGTTGGTATGCAGCGACTGCGTGCCGCCGAGCACGGCCGACATGGCCTCGAAAGCGGTGCGGATGATGTTGTTATAGGGATCCTGTTCCTGCAACGAGACGCCGGAGGTCTGGCAATGGGTGCGCAGCATCAGCGAGGAAGCCTTCTTCGGCTCGAACTCCTCCATGATGCGGGTCCAGAGCAGCCGGGCGGCGCGAAGCTTGGCCGCCTCCATGAAGAAGTTCATGCCGATCGCAAAGAAGAAGGAGAGCCTGCCGGCGAAATCATCGACATTGAGGCCCTTGGCGATCGCCGCCCTGACATATTCGCGACCGTCGGCCAGCGTGAAGGCCAGTTCCTGCACCAGCGTCGCGCCGGCTTCCTGCATGTGATAGCCGGAGATCGAGATCGAGTTGAATTTCGGCATCTCCTTGGCCGTATATTCGATGATGTCGGCAACGATCCGCATCGACGGTTCGGGCGGATAGATATAGGTGTTGCGGACCATGAACTCCTTGAGGATGTCGTTTTGGATGGTCCCCGAAAGGTCGGCTCGTGGAACGCCCTGCTCCTCGCCGGCCACGATGAAGGAGGCGAGGATCGGGATGACGGCGCCGTTCATGGTCATCGACACCGACATTTCGCCGAGCGGAATGCCGTCGAACAGGATCTTCATGTCTTCGACGCTGTCGATGGCCACACCCGCCTTGCCGACATCGCCCTCGACGCGCGGATGGTCGCTGTCATAACCACGGTGGGTGGCAAGATCGAAGGCGACCGACAGGCCCTTCTGGCCGGCGGCGAGATTGCGGCGATAAAAGGCGTTCGATTCCTCTGCCGTCGAGAAGCCGGCATATTGGCGGATCGTCCAAGGCCGGCCGGCATACATCGTCGCGCGCGGGCCGCGGGTGAAAGGCGAAAAACCAGGAAGCGAACCAAGGTGCCCGGCGCCGTCGAGATCCTCGGCCGTATAGAGCGGCTTGACGGCAATGCCTTCCGGCGTCTGCCAGGTCAGCGTTTCGGGCGAGGTGCGCAGTTCCTTTTGCGCAAGCTCCGCCCAATCCGACAGCGTCTTCTTCGTCATGTGGTTCCTCCGGCTTTTTTCATCCCCACCCTACCATTTCACAGGCTCATCGTGCGATAGAGCCCGAAGAGGATGATTTTAGGCCGAGCCGGCTAAAATCTGAATCCTGTTCTACATTATATAGTTAGAGCATGACGTCGTCCGAAAACCGCTCACACTTTTCGGCATCATGCTCCAGGATAATTAATGCGGCAAATCCTTGATTTCTATTGCCGGCTTTGGGAACCGCCTCATGAAGACAATGCAGATCTATGCCTTCGACATGAACTGCGTCGGGCACATCAACCACGGTCTGTGGACGCATCCGCGCGACCGCTCAGCGCACTATACCGATCTCGACTACTGGACGGAGTTTGCCAAGACCGCGGAACGCGGCAAGCTGGACGGCATCTTCCTGGCCGATATCGTCGGTGTCTATGACGTCTACAGGGGCAGTCCGGCGCCGGTGATCGAGACGGGCGTACAGATCCCGGTCAATGATCCGCTGATCCCGATTTCGGCGATGGCCTATGTTACGAAACATCTGGGTTTCGGCGTGACCGTCAACACCACCTATGAGCCACCCTTCCTGCTGGCGCGCCGCATGTCGACGCTCGACCATCTGACCAAGGGGCGGATCGGCTGGAACATCGTCACCGGTTATCTCGACAGTGCGGCCCGCAGCATGGGTTTCGACAAGCTGCCGGAACATGATGCGCGTTACGACGCAGCCGAAGAATATCTCGAAATTCTCTACAAGCTCTGGGAAGGCAGTTGGGACGACGATGCGGTGCTGCGTGACAACGCGGGCGGCACCTATGCGGATCCCTCCAAAGTGCGCTCTGTCCGTCACGACGGTAAATATTACCGGATGGAGGGCATTCATCTTTCCGAGCCCTCTCCGCAGCGCACGCCCCTGCTCTTCCAGGCCGGCGCCTCGGCACGCGGGCAGGATTTCGCCGCACGTCACGCCGAATGCGTCTTCATTGCCGGGCCGAATCCCAAGGCGGCCAAGCCGACCGTCGATGCGCTGCGGGCGAAGGCGACGGAATTCGGCCGCGGCGCCGACGCATTGAAGATCCTGAGCCTGATCACCGTCGTCGTCGGGCGGACGGAGAAGGAAGCACGGGACAGACTGGAGGACTACCGCCGCCATGCGAGCGTCGAGGCTTCGCTTGCGCATTACTCCGCTTCGACAGGCATCGACTTTTCGAAGTATGGATTGGACGACGTCATCGACCAGAGCTCGACCAACGCCAATCAATCCGCACTTGCGGCCATCACGAAACAGGCGCCAAAGCCGGTGACGCTGCGTGACATCATCGACCAGATGGTGCTCGGCAGCCGGATGAAGCCGATAGTGGGTTCGCCGGAGCAGATCGCCGATCATCTCGCGACATGGATCGAGGAGGGTGGCATCGACGGCTTCAATCTGGCGCGGACAGTGGCGCCGGAAAGCCTGCGCGATTTCGTCGACCTGGTGGTGCCGGTGCTGCAGGAGCGCGGCGTCTTCAAGGCGGACTATGCTGCAGGACCCTTGCGGCAGAAGCTTTTCGGCAGCGGGAACGGCAGGTTGCCCGCTGCTCATCCCGCTGCCCAGTTCCGGCGCTGACTTATCGGTGGTCCAGCCTGGCGACCAGCCGGTCGCCAAGCCACTGGATGCCGCAGACGAGCACGATGAGGACGGCCACCACCGCGATCATCACACTGGTTTCGAAACGTTGATAGCCATAGCGGATGGCGAGGTCGCCGAGGCCGCCGGCGCCGATCGCACCCGCCATGGCCGAGGCGCCGATCAGCGTTACCAGCGTGACGGTGAAACCGGCGACGATGCCCGGCAGCGCTTCAGGCACCAGCACCTCGCGGATGATCGTCCAGCGGTTGCCGCCCATGGCGCGCACGGCGTCAATCAGCCCGCGGTCGACCTCGCGCAGCGATACTTCGGCGATACGGGCGTAGTAGGGCGTTGCAGCGATGGCGAGCGGCACGATGGCCGCCCAGGTGCCGAGCGCCGTGCCGACGATCAGCCGCGTCAGCGGGATCAGCGCTACCAGCAGGATGATGAAAGGCACTGAGCGAAAGCCGTTGATAACTGCGCCGAGTACGCGATTGATCCAGAGGTTTTCGGCGATGCCGCCGCGCGCCGTCGCCACCAGAGCAAGACCGAGTGGCAGGCCGGCGACGAGCGAGATCAATCCCGAGGCGAGGGTCATCAAGACCGTCTCCCAAAGAGAGCGAATAAGCAGTTCAAGCATGATCGGTGTCATAACCAAGCACCTCCACCCGGGCGGACCGGGCCGTCAGGAATTGTTCGACCTTCCCGGCAAGCGCAGGGTCGCGCGCGGGAACGGCGATGAAGAACCGCGCCACCGGCTGGTTCTGGATATGGTCGATGCCGCCATGGACGAGGCGGAAGGAATGCGGCAATGCTGCCGAGAGTTCGGCAAATAGCGCGCCCTGCGCCTGCGGTCCGGCGAGATCGACGCTGAGGATCGCTTCGCTGCCCGCCGTCGCCGACAGCCGACTGGCGATATGCTCAGGAAGCTGCGGGCGGATGCCGCCAAGCAGGCTCCCGGTGATTTCAGCCTGGGGATTGGCGAAGACCGACCAGACCTGCCCTTCCTCGACGATCCGCCCGGCATCGATGACCGCGACGCGATCGGCAATGCCGCGTACCACTTCCATCTCGTGGGTGATGAGCAGAATGGTCAGTCCGAGCTTACGGTTGATGTCCTTCAGCAATACCAGGATCGACCGGGTCGTTTCCGGATCGAGCGCCGATGTCGCCTCGTCGGACAACAAAAGTGCCGGGCGTGCCGCCAGCGCCCGGGCGATGCCGACGCGTTGTTTCTGGCCGCCGGACAGCGATGCGGGATAAGCCTTCGCCTTGTCTGCAAGGCCGACGAGTTCGAGCAGCTCATGCGCCCGTTTCAGGCGCTCGCTCTTTGCAAGACCCTCGATCTTCAGAGGCAGCGCGACGTTTTCCTCGACGGTCTTGGCAGAAAGCAGATTGAAGTGCTGAAAGATCATGCCGATGCGGCGGCGCAGAGGCTGCAATTCCTGTTCTGAAAGTCCGGTGATATCTCGGCCTTCGATGAGAATCTCGCCGCTATCGGCGCGCTCCAGGCCGTTCAGGCAGCGGATAAGCGTCGATTTGCCGGCGCCGCTGCGGCCGATGATGCCGAGGATCTCGCCTCTCTTCACCGTCAGCGAAATACCGTCGAGGGCTGCAGTGGCTCCGAACCGCCGTTTCACGTCGGTCAGCCTCACCACCTCGTCGGAAGCCGCCGCTTGCGACTGTGCTTCGATCACCGTGGTGGAAACAAGGGAATTCATGTGTTTTTCCTTACAAATACTGAAGGCGGTCCGGGCAGAGAACGCCCGGACCGCCTCTCGGCAGGCCTTAGAGCCCTGCCCCGGATCAATAGGCACTGAGACCGGTGCCCTTGTAGACCTTTTCGAATTCGGCCTTGACGGTGTCGTTCTGATAAGAAGACACAAGCGTCTTGACCCATTCGGCATCCTTGTTGTCGTCCTTGACGGCGATGAAGTTGCGGTATGGATTATCAGCGATGGGCTCCTGGGCAATGCGTTCGGCCGGCGAAAGACCGCTCTTCAGCGCCCAGTCGGTGTTGACGATACCGGCATCCAGATCGTCGATCGAACGGCCGACGATGCCGGCGTCGAGTTCCTTGATCTCGATCTTCTTCGGATTGTCGATGACGTCGGCGACGGTCGCGAGAATACCGGCGCCCTCCTTCAGTTTGATCAGGCCTTCGCTCTGGAGAACCCACAGCGCACGGCCTTCGTTCGAGGGATCGTTCGGCACGCCGATGACGGCACCTTCCGGGATCTCGGCGACGGACTTGTATTTCTTGGTGTAAAGGCCGATCGGCCAGACTCCGGTATAACCGACGCGAACGATGTGATAGCCGTGCTGCTGGATCTGGTTGTCGAGATAGGGCTGGTGCTGGAAGGCGTTGGCATCGATTTCGCCGCGCTCCAGCGCTTCATTCGGCTGGGTGTAGTCGTTGAAGATGACGGTTTCGATCTTGAGACCCTTCTTGCCCGCCTCGCTCGCGACCACGCGCCAAATGTCCTCCTCCTCGCCGGCCATGATGCCGACCTTGATCGACTTGTCCTCGGCATGGGAAGGAGCGGGTGCTGCAAAGGAAAAGACTGCGGCCGCCGAAATGGCGACGGCGGCAAGAGCCGCCCGGCGCGAGAGATTGAAGCCGTAAAGATTTTTGTTCTTGGTCATTGTATATCCCGTCTGACTGAATGAGGCCGAACGCCCCGAGCAGGCCGATCATGGCAAATGCGCGGATCGGGAGCGAAGCACGAATGTCTGATGTGGAGGAAGGGCCGGAAAAACTCTTGCCCTGCCATCGATATCGGCAGGATAAATTTCCATCAATTTTGTGGACTATATTTAGTTGAGAGGGATGGCCGAAATGAAAACGGCGCCTCCGCGGCGCCGTTTCAAGCCTATCCCGCACGCTTCACTCGGCGGCAATAAGCGCTTGATTCCGGCTGGGAAAGAAGGCCGCGAGCTCGCTGATGACCTCCCCGATCCGCTTGGAAAGCGGGTCGGATGAGACACGGTAATCGGTGAAGTCACGGTCGGACGCGTAAACGGCGGTCGGCAGCGTGTGTGACATGAAAAAACCGAAGAGCGGGCGAAGCTGGTGCTCGACCATCAGCGCATGGCGGTCGCCGCCGCCGGTCGCGGTGATGATGATCGGCTTGGCGCGCAGCTCATGCGGGTCTATCAAGTCGATCAGATGCTTGAAGAGGCCGGGATAGCTGCCCTTGTAAGTCGGTGCTCCGATGACCAGCACATCGGCATTGACGATGTCGTCGATGACTTCCCTGGCGCGACTGTCGAGATCGTCACGGCGCAGCGCCTGGCCAAGCGAGGGGCCGACATCGGTCAGATCGTAGATGGTGTTGTCGAAGCCGTATTTCTCACCGGCGAGACCGGCAACGTTTTCGACAAGCGCAAAGGTCTTCGAGGGGCGGTTGAAGCTACCCGCAAGGCCGACCAGTTTGTGAGCAGACATGCCATTTCCTTCCAATATCGTGCCGAGACCGACGTCATCATTCTCACGAATATTATCTATAAAAATAGTGGATTAAAGGAATGGTGATCCCTCTTCCCCATAGGAGGAGAAAAATACGTTCGGGCCTATGGGCGAAGGCGATGTACGAAATCGAGCCGGAGTGTGGTGACATTCCGGCTCGATCGATTGTCCGTAAGCGATGTCGCCTCAGGCTGGTTTCTGCTTGGGAATACGCGGCAGGAAGACTGTGAGAAGACCGAGCAGCGGCAGGTAGGAGCAGATGCGGTAGACGAAATCGATGCCATGGGTGTCGGCGAAACTGCCGAGCAGGGCGGCACCAAGCCCCCCTGCCCCGAATGCGAAGCCGAAGAAGACCCCGGCAATCAGCCCGACGCGCCCCGGCACCAGTTCCTGCGCAAAGACGACGATTGCCGAGAAGGCCGAAGCGAAGATCAGGCCGATGACGACGCTGAGCACACCCGTCCAGAAAAGGTTCGCATAGGGAAGCAGGAGCGCGAAGGGAATGACCCCGAGGATCGAGAACCAGATGACGAAACGCGCGCCGAAGCGGTCACCGATCGGCCCACCGAGGAACGTGCCGACGGCAACCGAGCCGAGGAACAGAAAGAGCATCAGCTGTGCCTGCTGCACGCTGAGCTCGAATTTGTCGATGACATAGAAGGTGAAGTAGCTCGATACGCTGGCCATGTAGACATTCTTCGTTGCCGTCAGCAGCACGAGAATCAGCAGCGCCCAGACGACCCGGTTCTGCGGCAGCGGCAGGGTCCGGCTTATTGCCGGCTTACTGGCATTCTGGCGCCTGTGGCTGATGTACCAGTTGCCGACCCAACTCAGCACCACCATGCCGACCATGGCGATGGCGGCGAACCAGGAGACGCTGTGCTGGCCGAGCGGCAGCACGATGAAGGCGGCAAGCAGCGGACCGATTGCCTGGCCGGCATTGCCGCCGACCTGGAAGAAGGATTGCGCGAAACCGTGGCGACCGCCGGAGGCAAGACGGGCAACGCGCGAAGATTCCGGGTGGAAGACCGCCGAGCCGAAGCCGATCAGGCTGGCGGCAACCAGCAGCAGGGTGAAACTGCCGGCATTACCGAGCAGAATGAGGCCGCAAAAGGTGCTCGCCATGCCGACCGGCAGCGAATAGGGCATCGGCCAGCGGTCGGTGACGATGCCGACGAGCGGCTGCAGCAGCGAAGCCGTGACCTGGAAAGTCATGGTGAGGAGACCGATCTGCACGAAATCGAGATCGTAGTTCGCCTTGAACAGCGGATAGAGTGAGGCGAGCAGCGACTGCATGATGTCGTTCAGCATGTGGCAGAAGCTGACCGCCATGAGGATAGACATCGTCGTCTTTTCGAAACGAGGCGGGCTCTCGGCAACGGTTGCCATCAATACTTCTCCTGCACAGGCACGGCCGGTGCCATGCCACGTCGCTTTTGTTCGATGGATTTTCGGGCGATCGGGGCTGGGAAGACTCTCGTGCGACGGTCGCTGAACTGCATTTAGCGTAAGCCGGGACGCAATTACAGCCCAGTTTTATCCGTATTGGTACGGCTTTTGTTCGATTTGCGCTTCCGCCGAGTGATTTCTGCGTGATTTCACGTCTTTCCCGGCGAGGGCTTTCATATCACAGTCAGCAGCGATGATCACATATCCAGTGGGCTATGTGAAAACAACCATGGAAAAGCCATGCAGGGGATACTACAGCTGCACCGATTGAAAATGCGATCGAGGCTGAAAACACACGATGAATGTCAAGACAGCGAATGCGATAGACAGCTATGTCGGAGCGCGCATTAGATTGCGCCGGCAGTTGCTCGGGATGAGCCAGGAACGGCTTGCCGAGCAGATCGGCGTGACCTTTCAGCAGGTTCAGAAATACGAGAAGGGCATCAACCGCATCGGCGCGAGCCGGCTGCAGCGGATCGCCGAGGTGCTACACACGTCGCCGAGCTTCTTCTTCGAACAGGAGAATTCCGAGCCGTTGACGCTGCAAGGGCTGGATCTATCCGCGAATATGGACCCGGTCGCCGAATTCCTGCGAACGAAAGAGGGATTGGTGCTCAATCGCGCCTTTCTAAAGATCGCCGACAGCAATATCCGCGAAACGGTCATCGCGCTGGTGAAGGCGATGGCGCAGGCGGAAAGTCGCGGTCTGGCATTGGGAACCTCCAAAGCGGATATCACTCATCCGCTCGGAGAGTAGTCAGGCACACCGAGAGGCGATAGCCGCATGGAGCTCGGGCTCGCGTTATTTGGCGAGTTGCGGCTGATCGACCCGGATGCGCGAGCTTCCTCCACGAAAGCGCCCGCGACGGTTCCTTACCTCGCAACGCGGCAATCAATGACACTGGCTGGCGGGGTGCTTTGCCACTATGGCTCGAAACGCATCTTGCGAGGACTTTCGCACGATGAAGTGGTTGCTCACTCTGGCGCGCTTCTGCATCCCCTCTTGTCAGCAGACTTTTACAACGGCCAGATCCAGCAGCTTTCCAAGCTTCTCGATGCGCCCGGCAATATGTCCGACGCCAACGGCGAAATGGTGTGCGGGTCCCTGTGCGTTCCACGCCTCGACAAAGCGCCGGGCTCCAAGTGGAAATCGATAACGGCTGTTAGTGTTGCCGATTTCGAGGATCGGGCCGGCCACAGAGGCGCCTTCGGTGCAGAGCAGCTTGATGGTACCGGCGTCTTCGACGATTGAGAGCAGCGTGACCGGTCCCTGCTGAACCGACATTTCAACGCTGACGCCGGAGCCGACCTTGCCGTGAAAAACGTTGAGGGGCCGGATCTTGTTCGGCCCTGAGCAATTTTAGTATGCCCCGGCCCGTCCGCTCGACGGAAGACATTGGCGATTTCGGGGACGGGGCAGGCAGAGCAATGCGCCAGCCATTCGCCGGTCATCGGTATCCGATCGCCGAGGGCGTTGAAAGTGGCATAGTCGATGGCTACGGTCGGCTGCAGATTGAGGATGATCACCGGCCGTGGGGCTGTACGGCCATCTCCACTGGGTACACCGAGATCGGATCGAATTCCAACTACCCACCGAGTCGTCATCCGGACGACCACCATTTCAGCAGGTCGCGATCGCCGGCGGCTCGATTTTCCTGCTCTTTCCCGGCGTATGGCACCGCATTGACGTTCACACTTCTCGGATTTGGCGATACGAACCAGGCTTGGCCGGCTCGCACCGTTCGACGGAGTAGCTACCTGTCAGACGTAGCAGCTAATAGCCGGTCATTTCAAGATATCCGACACCTGACGTGGAGCCTGTGAAGTTGATCGGCCCCTCCCAATAGGGCGTAGAGGTCGCCATCCAGGACTGCTCGTTCAGCGGTTTCGTCGTAATATCAAGTGACTTACCCGGTACGCGTATACGCCACCCTACCGGCATCCGGCGCCCATCGACCGTTGCCTTCCGCGTCGGCTCCAGTTGAACGTCGTCTTTCGACAGAGGTGTCGTCCGTCCATCCGCGGATATCCAGTTCGCGGAGATGAACCCGTCCTTGTCATCACGAAGGCGAAAAGCCATCAGCTTATCGCCGGAATTCAGATGCAGCGAGAACCAGTCCCAGCCGGTCTGATTAGACGCAAGCGGCTGCGACGACCACTCCCGATCCAGCCAGGCTTTGCCGGTGACCTTGATCGGCGCTCCGAACGTCGTGATCGTTCCCGCCACCTCATAGAAAGGCTGTGAGTAATAGTAGCTCGCCTGTCCGTTCGCCGACTTCAAGGAGAAACCGTTGTCTCCCTGAAGAACGAGCGGGCCGTCGGCCTTGAGGTCTAAGGTGTAGCTGAAGTCCGGCCCGCCGGCGGAGACAGAAAGGTTGCCAAAGGCGTCCGAGCCGGTCGGCTCGCTACCCTCCATCCGCCAGTCGTCTATCCAAGCCCGAAATGGTGCCGCAGCAACGCCCGCCTGCCCGACGCCTCCCCGCCCTAAGCGCTCTGCGACATACTGATGGTCCTGAGTGGTGATCGCTGCGTGCCCGATCCAGATCTGTGGATCCGCGAAACCTGCCCTGTCTCCCGGAGCCAGCGCAGAGCGAAACAGCGTCCACTGCGCTCCATATTGCTCGCCATCCTCATCCTTGAGGTTGGCGGTCACATACCACCACTCAATGCGATAATCAGGATGAGCGCCATGATCGGTGGGGAAAGAAAGAGCCGTGCCCCGCTCCGGGATCGCAAAACCTTGCGCATCCGATCCCAATCCGGCGAAGCCTTGCGCAAATGTCTGATCACTCGCACAGATCATAGCCGCCGCTATCAGGACAGATGCCGACTTTCTACCGTTCATTGGCGAAAATCCTCAGCAGGTCCGCAGGATTGATCGAGGCCAGACGTCGAACCGGAACCAGCACCGACAACAATGCAGCAATAAGAGCGATTGCTCCTAGCCAAAGCCAATCCATTGGAAACACCATCATCGGCAATCGCCAACCAAAGGCCTCCACGTTCACGATCGCAAGCAGGACCCACGCCAGGGCAAGACCGACCGGGATCGCAGCCACAAATGTTGCCAGCCAGAGTGCAAGTGTCCGGGCAACTTCGTAGAGCGCCAGATCCCGTCGCCGTATACCCATTGCCCACACCGGCGCGAGCTGTGGAAGGCGAATACCAGACAGTGTCAGGAGACTTGAGAACATGGCAAATCCTGCCACACCAAGGGTGAGGACGTTCAACGCGCCGGTCACCTTGAATGTCTGATCGAAGATGGCTCTCGATTGCCGCTTAAGCGAAGCCTGGTCAACAATCGCGCTATCCGGGAGGCCAAACTCCTCGATTAACCGACGCTTGAGTTCCTGGGCTTGCTCGGGAACAACGCGGACACCGAAGCGAAGTTTCGGAACATCGGGGTAATGATCGACCAGCGATTTGATCCCGATTATCGCTTGCCCATTCGGATTTCCATAGTCCGAGTATACGCCGACCACGGTTGCGCTCCAGCCTCCAGGCATGACCAATGGCTGGCCGATCTTGGCTTCGCCGCGACGCCACATCTGTTCATTGATGAGAGCGCCCTGACCGGCAGCGATCTTATCCCAAACGTCATTGTCGGAAGCGATTAAGGGCCAGTTCTCCCGGTAGGTCGAATCGTCCGCGACACCAAAGATCTGGATCTGTTCGCCAAGCACCTCGCCGTCGACGCTCCAGATGGGCAAGACCGCCCTCGAGCGTTGTGGAAGCCAGACTCTAAGCCGCGCAGCTTGCTTCTCATCCTTGGCAGTCACGTAAAGCTCGGCGGCGAGGCGTTGATCGAGCCATCCGATGAAAGTCAGCCGGAAGCTCGATACCATCGTGCCGACGCCGATGTTCGCCGACAATGCCAGCAGCAGAGCCATCAAAGCCAATGACAGGCCGGGAATCTGAATGCGGGTGTCGGCCCAGAACCATTCCATGAGGGCGCTCCGTGCCAATCGCTGCGCTTTGGTCACGATGATGGCAAGAAGTCCAGGTAGCACCAGAGCTGTTCCAAGCAGCAGGCAGCCAAGTACCGCAAAACCCGCCACCAGCCCGGACGCAGCAGTCGCCAGGACAGCAGCCAAGATCAGCAGAATTCCACCCGTTCCGGCTTGAAAGGCAAGCGATCTGGCCGACTCTCTTTCCCACGCTCGCGGCTGGGCGGCGGCCAAAATCGGCAGCTTCCAAACCCGCCACAGGCTCTGAGCTGACGAGACAGCGGTTCCTCCGAGAGCAATCGCCAGTCCAGCCAGCCACCACTCCGGCCGAATGGATAGCGAGCCTGACACATCGGCGCCGTAGAGGCCCCTGAGGGTCGCGGCGACGCCCGGCATCAGGAGCCATGCTATGACGTAGCCGAGTATGACGCCGATCAAGCCGGCTATCAGCGCCAGCATCGAAAGCTCGATCAGGAGCATAGTGGTCAAGGCTCGAAGCGAGACACCAAGCGATCTGAGTGTACGAAAAGTGCCTCGACGCTGTTCGAAGGTCAGGCCCGTGGCGGAATACACGATGAAGAGCCCGACGATGAACGAAAGGAAGCCGAAGGCGGTCAAGTTGAGGTGGAAGCTCTCTGTGAGGCGAGCGACGTCTGGTTGTTCAGCCGGTTCGCGGATCGTCAATCCCGCCTGATCGATTGCTTCGGCGGAAATCTTTTGATCGGCTGCGACCACCAGGCGGTCAATCTTCCCGTGCTTGTCGAGCAATCGATCAGCGACCGATATGTCGACGAAGGCAGCACCGTCGGGAACCTTACCATCGACTTTGATGTTCATGTCCGTGGCGCCACGGAGCCGCTCGGCAGTGGCGCTCGACACAAGCAACTGTCCGCTGCCTGAAAAGAAGCCGGATAGGTCTGGACGGCTGGCGACGGTCTCGTTCCGGGTGTCCGTTGGCATTGTCAGAGGTTCGATACCAACCAATCTGATCCTTGTGCTTCCGAAGCGGTAGTTGCCTTCAATCACGGGCGAAACATTCAGACCCGCTCGACGCAGGCTGCCATAGACCTCAGTCGCTATGCCATCACCGTCCTTGGCGACGATCTGCCGGAGGTTGCCTTGCTCCAGGACCGAAGCCGCCCGGGCATAGCTCGCCCTCGCCTCGGCGTTGATAGCCTGAACGCCGGACCAGAGAGCCGTCGCAAGCGCAATCCCCATGACCAGCGTCAGAAGCTGGAGAGGTCTCCGACGCCAGTGTGACAGCAGGGCTGCGAATGCAACGAAGTTCATTCGGCAATCTTCCCACCGCGAAGGACCACCGTTCGGTCCAGACGAGCTGCAAGCCTAGTGGAGTGAGTGACGAGAAGCAGAGCCGATCCCACTGTCCGGGCCAGGCTGAGCATCAGATCGAGGACCGCATCGCCTGTTTGCTCATCCAGGTTGCCGGTTGGTTCGTCCGCAAGGATGAGAGGAGGTCGAGCAGCCAAGGTTCGTCCGATTGCAACGCGCTGCTGTTGGCCTCCGGAAAGCTGTTCGGGATATCGGGCGGTGTATTCTTCCAGCCCCAGTTTCTCGACCAACTGCGCTTCCCAAGCGTGATCGTACCGGTTTGCAAGCTTGGCGTGGAACGAGATATTGGCTGCGACGCTCAGTGATGGAATGAGGTTAAACTGTTGAAAAACAAGGCCGACCATCTTTCTCCGGTATTGGGACCGTTCTTTTTCTGCAAATCGCGCCAGATCGCTGCCATCCATCACGATCGAGCCGCTGTCTGCACGGTCGAGCCCGCCTGCCAAATGCAGCAATGTGCTTTTGCCACTGCCTGACTCTCCGGTTAACGCAACACTTTCGCCCGCAGCGACTTCCAGATCGATGCCCTTCAGGATTTCGATCGGGCCCTCGGCAGTGGAATAGGATTTTCTAACGCCTCCGAGGGTGAGGATCATGTCGGCCTTCTCGAACACGGAGTTGCAGAATGCAAAAACCTCCGGTGACCTAAGAACTTTCGAGAGGGATCGCAAGATCCGTGCGGCAGCACAAGAACAGGAGATTGCGTATCATTGCTTGATCACTGGCCAGTACAAGCCTGAAACTTGGACCTTGCGAGAACCAACCACCGGAGGCTTAGCCAAGATGGGGCAATCGGCTTCGTGCCCCATCTCCACCGATCGGAAAGGAAGGTGCTGCGCTCCGAGTTGATGATAAAACGTGGCGAAACACTCACAAGCATCAGAAAGAGGAAGCGCAGCCATGAAACATCACGCCGGCCTCGACGTCTCTGTCAAAGAAACCAGCGTTTATATTCTCGATGCAGGCGGGACGATCTGCCGCGAGAAGAGGCAGTGGCTCACCCGGAAGATTTGGTCGCCATCCTAAGTGATCCCGCAGTGGCCCTGACAAGCTCGGAAATCTCGCGGAACGACTGCGGCTGCGTTCTAAGCCCCGGACCGATTATGAAAGCCTCGGGGCTGATCCCCTTCTGTCCGGGTCCTATGTCGATCGCACCCGTGACCCGATGGGCAGCGCACCTCGGAAACAACCCATCTCAGTTGAGCGCCAGGATTGCCGCGTTCAATGCGGAAGCATAGCACAGCCAGACAAGATACGGTGCGAAACACCAGAACGCCCACCGGTCACGAGCCTTGGCCATAAAAAATATAGCAACCGCCGACAAGCTCAGGATCGTTACCAGGCCAAGCGAGATAGAATGAGCACCAAAGAAGATCGGGGTCCACGCCCAATTCAGGACCATCTGCAATCCCCAAAGACGGAACGCTGCCGAGCTGAAACCTTCGCTCAACGCTACGCGCCAGCCCGCTATCGCGATCAGCACATATACGACTGTCCACACTGGACCGAACACCCAGTTTGGAGGAGTGAAGAACGGCTTCTCAAGCGACTCGTACCACGCGCCCGGCCTGATGGTTAGACCGATCGCGAATCCGACACCCACGACGCCGATGACAAAAAACGCCAGAAGAGGCGGCCGAACCTTGATACTGCTCACTAGCCTGAGCCTCCATGCTTGATGTCTTCAGTGGTTATTTTCCCGAATAAATCGCCGTGCAAGTGCGATCAGGATCCGGTGGCGGATTTTCGAGCGGCGGTACATACGGCGGCGGGAGATTGAAATGAGGGTTCTCCTCGGTTCAACCGAACGCCAAACACTTCGCGCGGGTCCGGCCGTCACCTTTGTGCGCGGTAGGAGACTTCGCTTCGTTCAGCTCACTTCAGCCAAGAGCTGCTCGGCTTTTCTAACGTCCGCCGTCTCCATTCCTTCAACAAAGTGATCGACAACAGGTTGAAGCACTTCCCGAGCGGCGCCATGGTTTCCACTTTTGCTCATCATGCTTGCAAAGTCAGTCGCCGCCCTCAGTTCCCAGCCGCGTGCACCCTGAAGACGGCTCATGTCGATTGAGCGCTGGAAGCATGCCTGCGCTTCGTCGCGTAGTTCTGGTACGGCTAGAAGAACGTTTCCCTTCACCCGGAGAAGCTCCGGCATGTAGAGGTCATCGCCGTTGGTGTCTATATTTCGAATGGTGCGCTCCATCAGTTCCCTGGCTTCGGTCACCCGGCCGACTGCATGCAGTCCTCGAATGAGCGAGATATTGAACTCAGTCGTCAGCACTTCGTAACCGATCGATTGAATTGTCGCCAAACCGGCTCGCAACTCGAGGATCCCCGCTTTTGCTGCGCCTCGAAGAATGGCGAGTTCACCGCGGCGAGCCCGCCCCGCGGCGATGAACGGTCCCAGCGAATTGGTCTCGGCCTGATACACGAGCGCTTCGACGTATTCCTGAGCGTTCTCCCAATCGCCGTTCCAAATAAAAACGGAGACGGCCCACCCCAAGGCGACCACCAAAGCGGCGGCCCGGTCGGTCCGCACCGCGCTCTCGATAACCTTATGGGCGCATTCCGCTGCCTGATCGGGAAACCCACGCAGCCATAGGTTTCTCGCCATCGTCACTTCACTGGGGAAATGCAGTTCATGAGACAGATAGATCGTTGTCCGACCTGCTCGCGACCAGTCGACCAGGCTTGCCTCAAGCTCGACATGTGCGGCCGCCAAGTCGCCAGCCAGGTGGAGCGATCTTCCTAGGATTGATCGCGCTTGTGCCGAGGCAGCGAAATCCCGGATCGTGTCGGCTACAGTCTTGCAGCGGCGCGCGTATACGTAGGCCGTCCTGAAGTCGCCGCTTCGGAAGTAGTAGGTCCGTAACATGCTCAGGAGCCCGACCTGATTGACGACGTCGTCCATTTTCTCGGCGATCTCCAGCCCCCGGCTCAAGGCGATCAGCGCAGCGTCGATCTTTCCCTGGAGATGCGTTGCCGCAATGCCGAACACTGCTTGGAGGTGCATCTCATCGACGCCTCCCCGCGTGCTGTCGTCGAGTGCCAGGATGGCACGTTGCGACCAGCGAAAGGCTTCGGGCATCAATGACATCGCAAGCAAGGCGGGGCCGGCCGCAGCCGCGAGCCTCACGCCGACTTCCATTTCGCCTTTGTCGCCGAAACACCACTCAAGAGCCGCGCGAACGTTATTCAGTGCGGCGAAATAGGACGCGCGTTCGGAGCCTGTCTTCCTAGTTGCCCAGTCTCCGGCACTCTGGCCAAGCCAGCGCCCGAAATAGTCGGCGTGTCGAACCGCGAGATCCGCATGTTCGTCAATCTCGAGCGGGATCGCCAAGGCATAGGCTCGCGTCGTGTCGAGGAGCCGGTAGCGCAGCATCGCCCCGATGGGACGAGCCGCGACCATCGACTTTGCGACAAGGCTGTCGATCGCTCCGAACACGTCGGAACGCGCTAGGCCATCGCCAGCCACGACTTCCACCGCGGCGTCGAGGGTGAAATGGCCCGTGAATACCGCAAGGCGTCGAAGCACGGTGCGCTCAAGGGGAGCGAGGAGGTCATAGCTCCAGTCGAGGGTGGCCTGAAGCGTCCTGTGCCGCGGCTGCGCGGTGCGGGCACCCGTCCATTGGAGCGCCAGGTGCTGATCGATGAGTTCGGCCGTCTGCCGAAGACCAAAGGCTTCAACTCGCCTTGCGGTCAGTTCTATCGCCAGGGCGACCCCACCGAGCTTGCGGCAAATGTCCGCAACGATGGGCGCCTCCATCTCGTCGATATCGAGATGGGCGTCGTTGGCCACCGCGCGCTCGATGAATAACCGGGTGGCGGGAAATTGCCGGACCGTCTCCGCCGAGGCCATACGATCATCACGCGGGCAAGCAAGAGGCTCGAGACGGTAGACTCTTTCTCCTTCAACCTGGAGGGCTTCGCGACTGGTCGCGAGGATGCGAACGTGAGGCGCTGCCGTGATGAGGGAGGAGGAAAGCCGCGCCACCGCCTCGACGAGGTGTTCGCACGTATCGAGGACTATGAGCGCACGTTTGTCGCGCAGGAATGCGATCAGGCTGGCCTCCGCATCGCCCGCACCGACCTGTAATCCCAACATGGATGCGATCGCCGTCGTCACAAGGCGGGCATCGCTCAGCATTCCCAGGTCGACGAACAGGACGGTGCCCGCGAATTCACTGTTCAGGCCCTGTGCTACAGCGATGGCGACCGTCGTCTTTCCCATTCCGCCTGCGCCGACGATCGTGACCAGACCTGATGCGTCGAGCTGTGCAGAGATTTGAACTACGTCCTCATCCCTTCCGATGACCCGGTTCACAGGGCTCGGAAGGTTTGCATGCGGGAAATCGACCGGGGCGGGCACAATCGGAAGGCGCGGGTGCGTGGCTCGTGTAATGGCCGCGACGAAACAATATCCGCGCCCCGACAGGGTCTTGATGAACCGAGCACCATCCTTGCCGTCGCCGAGTGCCTTGCGAAGGCTGGTCATATGGAACCTGAGGCTTCCCTCCTCGACTACGACATGGGGCCAAACGCGGGCGATCAGGTCCTGCTTGCTCATGACCTCGTTAGGACAGGACGTGAGAGCGATTAAAATGTCATAGGCTCGTCCTCCCAGTTCGACGACGGCCCCCTCCCTGGTCAGAAGACGCTCGTTCGCTCTCAACTGGAATGGACCGAACGATATCTCGTCGGTGGCCGGACCGCCCCCTGCTGTCATGGCGCTGACCTTTCATGGTCCTTCTCATGATAGCTGAGACAGTCGACCATCGCCACGCATCAGTGCGTGCGAGCACTTCGGCGGCCGCTAACAAAATCTAACAATGCATAACGGGCGGTCTCCGGCGCGCGGGAGTAGTTATTTGCCAGCACAGAGGCGCAGCCGCTCACCCGCTACTCCCGAGGAGAAAATCATGCCTAAGGTGACATCGGACACAGTCGACAAAAATCGGCGCACGCTCTTGGGCGCGGCCGCAAGCGGCATCACCGTCGCAAGCGCGGCAAGTCTGTTCCCGGTGGGGCCCGCTGTGGCCGCTTCCGGCGGAGATGCCATCCGTCCGTTTAAGGTCAACATTCCGGAGGCCGACGTCACCGACCTCCGTCGCAGGCTGGCCCACGCTCGGCTTCCGGAGCAGGAGACTGTTTCCGATAAGACGCAGGGCGTCCAGCTCAAGACCATCAAGCAGCTCCTGCGCTACTGGGAGAAGGACTACGACTGGCGCAAGATCGAAGCGCGCATCAATTCGGTGCCGAATTTTGTCACCGAGATCGGCGGTCTCGACATCCATTTTATGCATATACGCTCCAAGCACGAAGACGCTCTGCCTCTCATCGTGACGCATGGATGGCCAGGTTCGATCATCGAACAGATGAAGATCATCGGTCCCCTCACCGATCCGACCGCACATGGCGGCACTGCCGCGGACGCCTTCCACCTCGTGATACCTTCGATGCCGGGCTACGGCTTCTCGGGCAAGCCGACGGAAACGGGCTGGGGTCCCGAGCGGATCGCCAACGCATGGATCGTGCTCATGCGGCGCCTTGGTTACAACCGCTATGCGGCTCAGGGCGGCGACTGGGGCGCCGTCGTCACCGAGATGATCGGCGTACAGGCGCCAAAGGAGTTGGTCGGCATCCACGTCAATATGCCCGGTGCCATACCGGCAGAAATCGATGAGGCTTCGTTCTCCGGCGCTCCGGCCCCATCAGGTCTCTCCGACGAAGAGAGAAGTTCGTATGACCAGCTCGTCTTCTTCTACAGGCATGTATATTACGCGCTCTGGATGGGCACGAGGCCGCAGACGGCGGCAGCGTTCGCGGATTCCCCGATCGGACTTGCGACCTTCATGATCGACCACGACGCCCGCAGTCTGGAGCTGATCGCTAGGTCGTTCGACGGAATGCCTGAAGGCCTGACCCCCGACGACGTGCTCGACAATGTGACGCTGTTTTGGTTGACCAACACCGGCGTCTCGGCGGCTCGTCTCTACTGGGAAAACAAGCTGGCCTTCTTCAGCCCCAAGGGGGTGAATGTTCCCGTTGCCGTCAGCGTTTTCCCCGACGAGCTATACCAGACTCCGCGGAGCTGGGCGGAGAAGGCCTATCCCAATCTTATCCACTACAACAAGCTCGCCAAGGGCGGGCACTTCGCCGCCTGGGAACAGCCGATGCTCTTCACCGAAGAACTGCGTGTTGGCCTGAAGACGCTCCGCACGAGTTAGGGTGTTCGAAACCGGCTGAGCTGCCACCGATCAATGCCGTGACGCCTGGCGCAAGCGCCGACGTCAGGTGCAGACCCCATAAGGAAACGGAAAATGAGCGACAACCATGCAGCAGCAACCAGTACAAGAATGGACATGAAGCTGGAGATCGTCGTGTTGCCGGTTTCCGACGTCGATCGAGCGAAGACGTTCTACGCAAAGCTCGGTTGGCGGCTCGATGCCGATTACGCATCCGACGTCGGCGATTTCCGGGTGTTGCAATTCACTCCACCTGGCTCTGGTTGCTCGGTGATATTCGGAAGGAACGTGACGTCTGCCGCACCCGGCTCCGCTCAAGGGCTGTACCTGATCGTCTCCGACGTCGTCGCGGCCCGCGAGAAGCTGCTGGCAGAGGGATTGGAGATCAGTGAGGTCTTTCATGATGCTGCCGGTGTCTATGTCGGTGAGGACGAGCACTACCTCTTTGGAAGCCTCAGGGCTGCAGGCCGGGATCCAGATGGTCGCAGCTATCGTTCATTCGCCTCGTTCACGGATCCCGATGGCAATCGCTGGCTGTTCCAGGAGATCACAACGCGTCAGCCAGGGCGGATTGAAGCCGCGGCCACAACCTTCAACTCGGCGGCCGAGCTCGCAGCCACGCTTCGCCGTGCAGGCGCGGCACACGGTGTGCACGAAAAGGCCACCGGAGGCGAATACGACGTCAACTGGCCGGACTGGTATGCCGAATATATCGTGCAGGAGCAGGCCGGAGGCGCGCTTCCATCGTAACTTCACGAATGGTGAAATGTGAGGTCAGCCTCACGCGGCGCATCGCTCCACGATGGGTTGATGACGCTGACCGACTGGAAATACCGGTGAGCAACACTCAAAGGGTGATCTACACTGCGATCACTGACACGATCGGCGGTCGCGAAAGCGGTGTCGCGCGAAGCTCGGATGGAGTCCTCGACATAAGGTTTTCCGCGCCTGGCTCGCCTCGAATAGGTACGAACCCTGAGCAGCTTCTTTCAGCCGGGTGGTCGGCGTCCTTCGCGAGCGCGATCGCGCTTGCCGCCTTCAATAGGAACATAGCTTTTGCAGGCGAAGTCAGCATCCACGCCGAAGTCGAAATAGAAATTGACCCGGTCAGCTACACCCTCTCCGTTCGGCTGCACGTCAGGTTGCCGGGCATCGAGAGGGCCCTTGCACAACTTTTGACGGCGGAGGCACGGCGACTTTGCCCGTTCTCAAGCACGATTGGTCGCGGTCTGGCTGTGGCGGTCGATTTGGACTGATGCGGGTCGCACCCGTTGCGGATTCGGAATGCCGTGACCTCTAGTGGACGACGACTGAGAACGGCAGGATACCGAGCCTGATCATTCGACCTCGCTGGGATTGGATCAGTGACATGTCGTGATCCTTCCAGCACGCCTGGAGGGACTGGAAGCGCTCGACGATCTGCATGATGCCGTTAGACAATCGTCCTTTCCTGTTCAGCAATGACGCGTCTTTCGTCCGCGCTCGCCCTCTTGCACGGAGGAACATATACGGCAACGGCATCACCCAATGCCATAGCCACCGTCAACCGGCAGGGTCACACCCGTGATGAACGCTGAGCGATCGGATCGAGCCGTGAGTTTGGTTCGCCAGCAAGAAGTAGATCTGGCTCGAACAGCAAGACGCGGGCCATAGCCAACCGCTGGGCTTGACCCCTGAAATCGCTGACGAGTAGCAATGAAGCAATTGCTGGCCAACCGTTAGCCGATCCAGAATCCAAGCACGGCAAAATCAAGAACAAATAGCAAGGCAAAGGTGGCAAAACCCGAGTCAATCGATATTGCCACATCGCTTGAGAGCATGCCGACGTCGGAAGCCAGCCGCA